>DASVBK010000037.1:0-13089 GCA_036375875.1 Candidatus Nanopelagicales bacterium | reverse complement strand
GCGCCGACCTCGACGCTGCGGCCTGGCGCGGCGTGGCCCGCCAGCTGGTCGCCCACGGCCTGCTCCGTGTCGACGCCCAGGCCTACGGCGCGCTGCGGGTCACGGAGGCGGCCGAGCCGGTGCTCCGTGGCCGGGCCCGGCTCGACCTGCGCAGCGTGACGCCAAAGCCAGCCGCCCGGAAGGCCCGGCGCCGAGGCCGCCGGTCGGACGGCCCCGCACCGGCTCCCCTCGGACTGGTCGGGCCGCAGGCTGAGCTGTTCGAGGGCCTGCGCGTGGAGCGCAAGGCCATCGCGGAGGAGCAGGGCGTCCCGGCGTACGTGGTGTTCCACGACGCGACGCTGCGCGAGATCGCCGCGCGGCGCCCGACCACCACCGACCAGCTGCTGGACGTGCCCGGGATCGGTGCGGCCAAGGCCGAGCGCTACGGCGAGCGGATCCTCACGGTCGTTGCGGCCGGGCGGGAGGCCGGGGGAGCCTGAGGCATCCGCTCGCAGTCCGCAAGCTTCGGCAGCCGCACGAGTGGCCCCGGCGCCCCATCTGCACCTCGGCGTCCCACGGGTCCTCCGCCTCTGCCCCGTGGGGGGTCGGGGGCGCGACCGTGGAACCGTGGAAGGGGGCAGTGATGCAGGGGAGCAGGAAGCGCAGGAAGTGGCCCTGGATCGTGCTGGTCGTCGCGGTCCTGCTGGTCACCGTGTTCTACGTGGGTGGTGGGTGGTACTTCTCGAGCCTCATCCACTCCGACGCCCTGGCGGCCAAGCCCTACGACCCGGCCGGGTTCTGGACCGGGACCGTCGAGTCCGTCGAGGGCACGGGCGAGCAGGCGACGATCGCCGTGCTGCCCGACGCTGAGCACCGCGACGAGACGCGGTTCGACGGCGTGGTGATGGGGCTGCAGTTCGATGACGGGTCCGTCGTGGTGGTGGGGCCCGCCTCGGCGACCGCTGCGGATGGCACCCGGACCCGCCCCGTCGTCGACGTGGTCGGGCAGATGCCGCAGCAGGGGGCCGAGTACCGGTTCACGAAGGAGGTCTGGCTGACGCCTGAGCAGGCGGGGCTGACCGCGCAGGAGATCACGCTCACGACGCCGAGTGGGGAGTTCCCCGCCTGGCAGGTGCTCGTCCCGGGCTCCGACAGGTGGGCGGTGCTCACCCATGGTCGCGGCGGGGATCGCCACGACATGCTGCGGATGGCCCGGCCGCTCCACGCGGCCGGGTACAACCTGCTGCTGACGACGTACGCGGGTGACAACACCGCGCGGCCAGCGCAGGACGGGATCTGGCACTACGGCGCCACCGAATGGGACGAGCTCGAGGCCGCGGTCCAGCACGCGGTGGACCAGGGCGCAACGACGCTGGTGATGGGCGGGCTGAGCCTGGGTGGTGCGGTGACCGATGCGTTCCTGGCGCACAGCGCCCTGGCCGACCAGGTGGACGCGGTGATCCTCGACGCCCCGGCCAGCAGCTTGCGCGACATCATCGACGAGGGCGCGGAGTCACGGACGTTCCCGGTGGTGGGGCTGGCGATCCCGGAGTCGCTCGAGAATGTCGCGATGCTGATCGCCGCGCAGCGGTTCGGCCTCGACTACGACGCGATCGACTACACGGACATGGCCGGTCTCATCGACGTGCCGCTGCTGACGTTCCAGACCGACGAGGACCAGACGATCCCGCAGGCGGTCAACGACCGGTTCATGCGCGCGGGGTCCGGCAGCGGTGGGCAGTACGTCGTCGTCCCGGGTGCGGGGCACGTGCTGTCGTGGAATGCCGACCCGGAGGCGTACGAGCAGACGGTGGCCGCGTTCGTGGGGCAGCTCGGCTGATCAGGGCTGCGCTGCCGAGAGCGGCTGCCCGCCCAGCCCCGTCCGGGTCTGCAGCGCGCCGCGGTTGGGCGCCGCCCCGGGGACTGGCAGGCTGGCCGCATGCCTGAGCCTGACGACCGGACCGATGCCCCCGACGACCAGCAGTCGGTTCGGGACCGGTGGTGGTTCTCGGCCACGCTGCAGATGGTGGCGGGGGCTGCGATCGTCGCCTTCCAGTGGGGACCGATCAGCGGGGGCACCGCCAACTGGGCGAACTGGCTGGTGGGCCTGGCCGGCCTGCTCGTCGCCGGCTACGGGGCGCTCGGCCTGTTCCACGCGCAGCGCGATCGGCCGCCGGTCGAGTGAGGAGCGCTCTGCGGCTGCGGTGAGAGCCGTGCGCTCGCGTGCAGGTGAACGCGAGGGGCGCGAGGACCCGGTCCGGGCGCTCGGTCGTCCCCACCATGCGCAAGCCTCGACTGCGCCTCAGGACAGGTGGAACGCCCCGTCTGCTGCCACCCATGCGTGGCGTGTGCCGCGGGCCTGGCGCCATGCTTCCGCGATGAGCCTCGTCCTCCTCGGCATCGACCTGGCCTGGAGCAACCGGGCTCGGACCGGCCTCGCCGCCGTCCTGCCCTCCGGGGCGCTGCTCGACTCGACCTCGGTGCGTTCGGATGACGAGATCGTCCAATGGGTGTGCCGCGACGGATGGGCCCCCGTGGTGGCCGCCATCGACGCCCCCCTGATCGTGACCAACGCGACCGGCCAGCGGCCGTGCGAGCGCCGCGTCTCCCAGGAGTTCGGGCGGTTCGGCGCCTCATGCCACACCTCGAATCTGGCTCGCTCGTGGTTCGACCCGCCCAGGGCGGCGACCCTGGCAGGCGCCCAGGGATGGAATCCCGACCCCTGCCACACCGGGAGCCCGGACCACCCGGCGGCCATCGAGGTCTACCCGCACCCGGCGATGGTGAGCCTGTTCGGCCTCGACCGGGTCATCCCCTACAAGGGCAAGGCGCGCCGCGGGGTCGACATGCGGCGCGGCGCCTTCCGGGTGCTGCTGGACCACATGGCGCGGATCGAGCCGCTGGGCCTGGCCTCGTCGGCTCGATGGCGGGCCATCGCGGACGACGTCGACCGTGCGACCAGGCAGGTGGACCTCGACCGGATCGAGGACGAGGTCGACGCCATCTTCTGCGCCCACCTGGCCTGGTTGTGGTGGCGCGACCGCGACGCTCTGCGGGTCTACGGTGACCTCGGCTCGGGCTTCATCGTCACGCCGCCCCCGCCGTCACGCGCAGGGAGGGTCGGCCTCGACGCCATCGGGCCGGGCGCCGACAGCTCGGGCGTCGACAGTCCGAACGCCGGGAGTCCCGAGGTCGACAGCCCCGAGCTGCACGGCCCCCGGGGCCAGGCCCGGCGGACGCCGCCTACCGTGTGCCCATGCCCGAGTTGACGCCCCCGCTGGCCACCGCATTCGTCCACCAGTCGGTTCCGGCCATCGGCCGGCTGGGGGTGGTGGTCGACGCCATCGACGCCGGCCTGGTGCTGCTGCGCATCCCCATCGAGGGCAACGCCAACCACCTTGGGACCATGTACGCGGGCGCGCTGTTCGCCCTGGCCGAGCTGCCCGGCGGACTGCTCCCGCTCGCCGTCCTCGAGCCCGGTCGGTACGTGCCGATCGTCACGGACATGCAGGTGCAGTTCGTCGCCGCCGCACGCACCGACGTGACCCTCACCGCCCGGCTGGAACCGGAGCACATCCGGGCGCTCGCGGCGCGCGCCGATGCCGAGGGCCGTGCCGAGTTCGTCCTGGAGCTGCACGCGGAGGACGCCGGGGGCCGGACCGTCCTCACCAGCCGCGCGACCTACCAGCTGCGACCAGCCCGGACCTGACCGTCGCGGTGACCGTCGACCTCGCGCTCGCGAGAAGGCTCGTGGCCGACCAGCTGGCCGCGGCCGACCCCGCCGCCGCCGCCAAGGAGCTCCGGGTCGTGGCGAGCGGCTGGGACAACCTGATCGTCAGGCTCGGCGACACGCTCGTGCTGCGACTGCCGGTGCGCGAGGAGGCCGCACAACTGGTGCGCAACGAGGCCCGCTGGCTGGCCGAGGCAGTCGCGCCGCTGCACGTGCCGACCCCGGTGCCGGTGTTCGTCGGCGCGCCCACCGACGCGTACCCGTGGCCGTGGCTCGTGACCCGCTGGATCGAGGGGACGGTCGTCACCGAGATCCCCGTCGAGCAGCGCGGTGGGCTCGTCGCCCCCCTCGCCGATGCGCTGCTCGCCCTGCACCGCCCAGCCCCCGCCGACGCACCGCCCAACCCGTACCGCGGCGTCCCGCTCGCCCATCGTGACACCGTGATCCGCGCCCGCATCCGGGCGTGGCCCGATGCGGCCGCGGCCCTCGAGGCCACCTGGGACCGCGCCCTGGCCGCACCGGCGTGGCCCGGGCCGCCGCTCTGGCTGCACGGCGACCCGCACCCGGCCAACCTCCTGGCGTCCGGCGACCGGATCGCCGGGCTCGCGGGGATCCTCGATTTCGGCGACCTCACCGCGGGTGACCCGGCCAACGACCTGGCCACGGCGTGGTGGTGCTTCGGGGCCGAGGACCGGGCGCGCTTCCGGGACCGCATGGACGCCTCGGGCCGGTATGACGCTCACGTGTGGACCCGCGCGGGGGGATGGGCAGCGGCCATCGCCTCGGCGCTGCCGGGGACGCCGCTGGCCGCGGTGGGGGAGCACACCGTCCGCGCCCTGCGCGAGGGATGAGCCCCCGTCCAGCGGACGCCCCGCCACCCACGCGGGCGCGCCCTCGGCGCCCTCGCCCTCAGCCAGCCACCCGCTGCGACGTCGCCAACCAGTGCGCCACACCGTGCTCCGAGGCCATCCAATGGGCCACCCCCTCCGCCGGGAGCGGGCGGGAGAAGAGGTAGCCCTGGCCGTGCTCACATCCCAGGTCGGCCAGGTACTGCAGCTGCCGGTGGGTCTCGATGCCCTCGGCCACGACCTCGAGCCCCAGGCTGTGGGCCATCGCGACCATCGCCCGCACCAGCGGCGCCTCGCCGTCCGCTGGGATCGCCTGCACGAACGAGCGGTCGATCTTCAAGGCGTCCATGGGCAGCGCTGCCAGCCGCCCCAGCGAGGAGTGCCCCGTCCCGAAGTCGTCGATCGCCAGGCGCACCCCGAGCGCACGCAGGGCGTGCAGCTGCACGAGGCTGTTCGGCGCCATCGCCGTGCTCTCAGTGATCTCCAGCACGATGCGGCTGGGATCCGCGCTGGTCTCGGCCAAGGCCTCGCTGACGCCCATGGCGAAGTGCGGGTCGAGCAGCTGGCGCGGGCTGACGTTCACCGCCACCTCGTCCAGCGTGATCGAGCCCGTGCACCGCGACCACTCCGCGACCTGCCGGCAGGCGCGGCGCAGCACCCAGGCGCCGAGGCGATGGATGAGGGGCCCGCGTTCGGCCACGGACAGGAAGGTGTCGGGCGGCACCACCCCGCGCTCGGGGTGGTGCCAGCGCACCAACGCCTCGACCCCCAGGCCGGGGGAGCCGTCCAGGCGCACCAAGGGCTGGTAGTGCAGCTCGAACTGGTCCTCGTCGAGGGCCACGGCGAGCTCGCCCTCCAGCGTGAGGCGTTCCACGAGGTCGTCGTGCATCGCCGGTTCGAACTGGCGCCAGCAGTTCTTGCCCGCCGCCTTCGCGGCGTACATGGCCATGTCGCCGTCGCGCAGGGCCGCGTCGGCCTCCCGCGGCTCGCCGTCGAGCACGACCAGGCCGATGCTCGTGCCCACCTCGATCTCGGCTGGGCCGAGGTGCACTGGCTGGCGCATCCGGTTGAGCAGCCCGGCGCACACCCAGCGCGCCTCCCGGTAGGTGGCATCGGGCAGCAGCAGCGCGAACTCGTCACCGCCGAGCCGTGCCAGGCAGGCGTCCTCGAACTGGCTGGCGACGAGGGCCAACCTGCGCGCCGCCTCGACCAGCAGCAGGTCCCCGTGGCGATGGCCGTACAGCTCGTTCACCAACCTGAAGTCATCGAGGTCCAGCACCAGCAGGGCACCCTGCACACCCCCCGGGGCGAGGAGCGCCGCGAGCCGCTCGTGCAGCTGCGCCCGGTTGGCGATCCCGGTCAGCTGGTCGGTGGACTCCAGCTCGCGCAGCCGCCGCTCGAGCCGTCGCCGCTCGCTGACGGTGGCGGCGAGCAGGGCGCCGAGCGGCCCGTCGGCGACCGCGTCGAGGGCGTCGGTGTGGGCGGCCGTCATCAGGGCACGCCCGTGCACGACAGCGCCGCCTGCTCCAGGGCGGCGAAGATCACGCGCGAGCGGCACCCCTTGATGAGGAACATGGCGCCGGCCTCGCGCGCACGTGCCTGCAGGCCGGGGTCGTCATACGCGGACAGGATGATGACCGGGACCTCCCCCTGCAGCCGTGCCGCGAGGTCCAGGCCGCCGAGCTCGCCGGGCATGCGCAGGTCGCTGATCACCACGTGCGGCCGCTCGGCCAGCGCATGGGCCACCCCCTGCGCGCCACTGCTCGCCTCCCCGACGACCTGGTAGCCCGCCTCCTCGAGCAGCTGGCGCAGCTCCCCACGCAGGCCCGCGTCGTCGTCCACGACGAGGACGCGCAGGCTCACGATGACCCCCGCGCGTCGGCCAGCGCCGTATCGATGGCCGCCACGATGCGCCGGTAGGGGCATCCCTTGATGAGGTACGCCGAGACGCCGAGCTCGCCGAGGATGCGCTGCAGGCCGAGGTCGGCGTAGGCCGAGAGCATGATGATCCGGACGTCGGGCGCCTGCTCCTGCAGCGCGCGCGCCACCTCGACGCCCCCCATGATCGGCATGCGCAGGTCCAGCAGCACGACATCGGGCCGGCACTGCGCGATCACGGCCAAGCCGTCCACGCCATTGCCCGCCTCGCCCACCACGCGGTAGCCGGCGTCGACGAGGAGCTCCTGCAGGGCCTGACGCAGGCCCTGGTCGTCGTCGACGAGGACCAAGCGCGCGGTCTGCGGCGAGGCGCCTCCGGGCGCAGGGGTGGGCTGGGGCAGCCGCACGACGTCGGCAGCGGGCACCACGGCGTCCAAGGTGGCGGCGCCCGAGCCTGCCGAGGCCATCGCCGGAGCCGAGCGTCGTTCCAGGATGGTGATCATGCTGCCCCTCCCATCGCCGCGACGACCAGTGGCCGGTCATCCGTCCGCTCGTCGCAGCGCGGCACCCGTGCGGTCAGGCAGGTGCCGCGGTCGATCACCGACTCGACCAGCAGCTGGCCACCGGCCGACTCGATCCGCTCGCGCATGCCGACCAGGCCGAAGTGCCCGTCCCGCAGCAGCACCCTGGCGGCGCTCGAGCGGAAGCCCACGCCGTCGTCCGCCACCGTGAGCTCGACCGCGGTGCCCTGGTCGTGCAGCCGCACCTCGACGCGGTGTGCCCGGGCGTGCTTCGAGACGTTCCAGAGCGCCTCCTGCGCGACCCGGTAGAGCGCCGTCTCGGTCTCGGACTCCAGCGGCCCTGCGAGGCCCCCGCTGACCGCCGCGGCCACACCCGTGCGACGGGTGAAGTCCGCGACCAGATCCCGAAGGCCCGCCTCGAACCCGGCCTCGTCCAGCACCGGCGGGCGCAGCTCGCTCATCATCCCGCGCAGGGCGTCGACCTCGGTCTGCAGCTCGCCCTGGCCGCGCTCGAGCAGCTCACCGGCCATGACCGGGTCACCCCGGTCCAGGCGCAGCAGCGCGCGGTCGAGCATGAGCGAGACGCCGGCCAGCCGCTGGATGGGCCCGTCGTGCAGGTTCGCCGCGAGGGTGATCCGCTCCTGCTCCCGGGCCCGGACCGTGCGGTCGAGCAGCAGCTGCCGCTCGGCCTGCGCCTGCTGCAGGTCGCCGAAGGCGCGCTGCAGCTGGCCGTGCTGCAGCTCGACCGCCTCGATCAGCCCGCTCATCCGCGCCAGCACGAGCACGAACATCACCACGCACCCGAACGCGATGACGCCCACCTCAGCCACGTTGCCGCTGCCGACGCGCAGGACGATCAGCGCCGGCGCGCTGAGTGCGGCGACCGTCATGATCGCCAGTCGGCGGTGCGACTGCGGCAGCTCGACGCTCTCGGCGCGCTGGCCGTACTGCCGCATCGAGGGGTGCATGGCGGCGGTGCCGAACAGTACGTAGGCCAGCAGCCACCACAGGTCGGTGGTGCTCCCGGACTCGTAGGTCCCGTCGAGGGTCTGGTAGAGGTAGCGCGCGTCGGCGACCAGGTTCATCGCGAGGGCCGCCACGAGCAGCCAGAACGCTGGCACCCGTTCGCCGGGCACCAGCAGCAGCCGGGCCAGGAGCGCCACGAGCAGCAGGTCACCCAAGGGATAGCCGATCGACGCCAGCTTCTCCAGCAGGGGCAGCTCCGTGTCATTGGCGTACGGGGCGATGAGGTAGGTCCACGACAGCACCGCGGCGGCGGTCGTGAGCAAGGTGGCGTCGATGGCCGCGGCCTTGTCCCGCCCGGGCTGCTGGCGGCGGATGGTGAGGAACACCGAGGCCGCCATCAGGGGGTACATGAGGTAGTAGAAGGCATCGGCGAGCGATGGCACCGGCGGCTCGGCGCCGGTCAGGGTGAGCTGGACCGTGAAGATGACGTCGCCGACGAGGTAGGCCACCACGCCGAGGGCCACCAGGTACCAGGCCGTCGCGTAGCGGGGGCGCCAGAGGCGCACGCCCACGAGCACCGAGGCCGTCCCGTACAGGCCGATCAGCACGAAGGCGGGGTCGAGCATCTCGTCGGGCACCACCCGCCAGAAGGCGAGCACCAGGCCGAGGCCGATGGCCAGCTGCCACTTCCACAGCCCGCACCGGCGCACCGAACCCCTCGTGCCACGCACGCTGCGTGCATCGGCGGCCACGCGGGCTCCCTTGAGTCGAGCCGGACCAACGGCCCTGTCCGCCGGTGGACTGCCGCGGGTAGACAGGGTGATGGCCGGGATGGGCCCGGCTGCCGGCCGGCGCTCCAGCTGGGAGCCCGACCGGATCGAGCATCGCCGCGGACCTCCGCGACGTTCGGGCGACCGGCCGAGGCCGGGTCCCAGGAGGAGGCGCGAAATGATCCTTGTCGTCGGTGGCACCGGCCTGGTCGGAGGCACGGTCTGCTCACTGCTGGCCCGCGACGGCATAGCGGCGCGGGCCCTGGTCCGGGCCACGTCCGACCCGGCGAAGGTCGAGCATCTGCACGCCCTCGGCTTGGAGACGGTTGAGGGCGACCTGCGCGATCCGGCGTCGCTGCGCGCGGCGTGCGAGGGCGTGGATGCGCTCATCTGCACCGTCTCGTCGATGCCGTTCACCTACGAACCGGGCGTCAACGACATCGAGACCACCGACCGGGCCGGCGTCCTGCACCTCGTCGATGCCGCGGTCGCAGCGGGCGTGGGGCACTTTGTGTACACGTCGTTCTCGGCCAACCTCGACCTGGAGTTCCCGCTCGGGCAGGCCAAGCGCGCCGTCGAGCAGCACCTCATGGCCAGCGGGATGGGCTACACGATCCTGCGGCCCAGCTGCTTCATGGAGGTGTGGCTCAGCCCGGCCGTCGGATTCGACCCGGGTGCGGGCACCGTGACGCTCTACGGGACGGGCGCTGAGCCGGTCAGCTACATCGCGGTCCAGGACGTCGCGAGGTTCGCCGTGGCCAGCCTCACGGCGCCGGGTGCCCGCAACGCGGTGCTCGAGCTCGGTGGGCCGAGGCCGGTGAGCCAGGCCGAGGCTGCGGAGATCTTCGGCCGCGCCGCCGGGCGCCCCGTGGCAACCACCAACGTGCCGGTCGACGCCCTGCTGGCGCAGGCCGACGGGACGACGGACGGGATGCAGCGCTCGTTCGCCATGCTCATGGCCTGCGTGGCCAAGGGCGACCCCATCGACATGGGGTCGCTGCCCGAGGGGCTGCCGAGCGACCTGACCTCGGTGGAGGAGTACGCCGCGCGGCAGTTCATCGCAGCCTGAGCGCGGCGACGGCGGGGCATTGCCCGTGGGCCCCTGCCCGGCGCCTCACCACCCCGGGTTGGACGGGCCGGACATCCCGGCCCGTCCGGCTTGCTCCTCGTACTCCTGGGCGTCTGCCTCGTCCAGCACCGGCGCCTCCGGGGGAGCCAGGACTCCGGACGCTCGCGAGCTTGGTGGGGTGCGGGAGGGCTGCGCTCGTGGTGCGGGACGGGAGCGCGTCGCTAGCCTGCCGTCATGGTCCAGAGCAGCGCCGCCACCGTCGCCGAGTACCTCGACGAGCTGCCGCCCGAGCGTCGGGCCGTGGTGGCCCACGTGCGGGACCTCGTCGCCAGCAGCCTGCCGCCCGGGTACGAGGAGGCCATGGGCTACGGCATGATCACCTGGCAGGTCCCTGCCTCGGTCTACCCCGACACCTACAACGGCCAGCCGCTGGCGTACGTCTCACTCGCAGCACAGAAGCAGCACTACGCCCTCTACCTGATGGGCATCTACGGCGACCCGGGCCGCGAGGCGAGGCTGCGCGAGCAGTGGCAGGCCCGCGGCACGAAGCTCGACATGGGCCGCAGCTGCCTTCGGTTCAAGCGCCTCGACGACCTGCACGAGGACCTCGTCCGAGAGGTGATCGCCGCGGTGCCGATGGCCGACTTCGTCGCGGCAACCCGGGCCGCGCACTCCCGGCGCTGACCTCCCTCCTCACCCTGCGGGGGCGTGAGGAGGGCCGCATCGATCGCGGCTGGCCCGCGTCGCGACCTGAGCGGGGCCCGAGGGCGACCTGCTCGACCGGCCGGGGCGACGCGAGCTCCGGGGCTGGACTCTGCGCACTTCGCTACCCTGCGGCCATGGCCGACGGCAGCGGGCAGGTGCGCGGCGCACCGAAGCCGGGGCCCGCGCCCACCTCGGCGCCGCGCACCATCGGCCGGTTCATCCTCGCCGCGTTCCTGGCCTTCGCCGGCATCGCGCACCTGGTGCGCCCTGACCCGTTCACGGCCCAGGTGCCGCCCTGGTTCCCGGCGCCCGAGGCGACGATCCTCATCTCGGGCCTGGTCGAGCTGGCCCTGGCAGCCGCACTCGTGCTCGCCCGTCGCCGACTGCCCCTGGTCGGCTGGATCCTGGCCGGGTTCTTCGTGGTGATCTTCCCCGGCAACATCTCGCAGTTCGTGACCGGCACCTCCGCCTTCGGGCTGGAGACCGACCTTGCCCGCGGCATCCGCCTGCTGTTCCAGCCCGTGCTCGTGGTCTGGGCCCTGTGGTGCACGGGGGCCTGGCGAGCGTGGCGGGCGGGCGAGCCGATCCTGCCTCCCTGACGAGACGGGCTCCTGGTGGTCAGGTGACCGTGATTGGTCGGCCGGCTGACTGGGTATGGATGGGGTGCCTGTGGGCGTTGAGATCCACAGGTACCGGCATCGGCCACTGGAGGAGCCCATGTCACGTCGTCGTCGCAAGGCCGCCTACACCGCGGCGGCAGCCGCCGCCATGTCTGACGGCCCGCTCGGCTTCGGCCAGCGCGTCGCCTCGGTTCCCGGGCTGATCCGCGACACCCTGTCCGGCCGCTACGACGGGCTGGGCAAGGGCCGACTGGCCCTCATGCTGCTGGCGCTGCTCTACATCGTCTCGCCGATCGACGTGCTGCCCGAGGCCCTGCTGACCATCCCCGGCCTGCTCGATGACGCGGCGATCGGCGCGTGGCTCGTGGCCGCGCTGTTCGGTGCCACGACCGCCTACCGGGCCTGGGACGGGCAGCTCGTCGGCGAGCGTGTCGCCAGCACGGTGCCGAGCGCTGAGCAGGATCGGGTCATCGTCGGCGAGGTCATCGCCCCGTAGCCTGCCGCGTCCTGGGATGCACCCCCCACGCCCCGTTGCTCCGGACGTCGACGCCCTACCCGAGTGCGGCAAGGGCGCCGGCGTCGGCCAGGGCCCGCACGTGCTCCCGGGTGGCCAGGGCGACAGGCCCCCGGCGCTCGATGCGCATCGACGCCGTGCCCATCACGCGGCGCAGTGCGCGGTCCGGGGCGATGACCAGCGTGGGTGTGCCGGCGCTGCGCACACCGGCCACCTCGCGGTCCAGCCGCAGCCGCACAGGCACCCGCAGCGCGTTGGCGCGTTCCACCGCGCGCACGGAGTCGGTCGCCAGGGGTGCGCTCACCACGACGACGTCCAGGCCGCGACCGGCGAGCAGGTCGGCGTTGTGCATCGACCAGACCCCGCCGTCGACGTAGCGCTGGCCGCCGATCTCGACCGGTGCGTAGTACCCGGGGATCGCGCACGACGCGGAGACCGCCTCGGCCACCGACGCCTGCGCATCGCGGCCGAAGACCACCCGCGCGCCGTCGTCGAGGCGCACCGCACAGATCCAGGTCGGCCGTTCGGGCCAGGTGGCGAACAGCCCGCCGATCCCTGCGATGCTGTCGGTCACGTCGAGGCGCCCGACCGGCAACAGCCCGGCCGCCAGGTGCTCGGGTCGGAAGGCCCAGGGCCGCCGCGCCATCGCGCCAAGCAGGGCAGGCGAGGCCGGTCGCCGCGTGCGCGCCTCCGTGCGCCGGGGGCGGCGGATCGCGCCGAGGCCGCCGAGCACGGCCCGGCCCTCGGGCGACGGCGCTGTGCCCGTCATGCGCGCGACGAAGTCGGCTGGGGGCAACCCGGAGCGCAGCAGGATCGATGAGGTGGAGCCCGCGGACGTGCCCACCAGCACCTCCGCCGAGCGGGCGTCCCAGCCCAGTGCGTCCGCGAGCCCGGCGAGCACCCCGGCATGGAAGGCCGTGCCGGTCAGCCCACCGCCGCCGAGCACGAGGCCGATGCGGCGCGGGTTCATGTGGTGCTGCCGATCGGGGGCGGGTTCATGTGGTGTTGCCGATCGGGGGCGGGTTCACCGGACGCTTCTGTTCGTTCTGGGCCGCGGGCACTGCATCACGGCGCGATCATCATCGAGTTGATCCGCTCCGGCGACGGCTCGCCAGCGCTCAGGCGGAGCAACCCGCCGGTGCTCCCCTGGATGGTGGATCACGGTGCGGCCCCCGCCGATGGCTCACCCGAGGTCGAGGCGTCGCCGCCCTTGTCGACCGGGCCTCCGACCGGGGGCACGTCGCCCACCCCGTGGGGCGCGCTCGCGAGCGGCACGTCGCCCACCAGGGGCACGTCCGGGTTCGGCCGCAGGGTCGCCTTCACGCAGCGAGCGGCCGGCCCAGCTGCGGCCGTGGCCAGGGCCTGCGTCCACTGCTCGAGGGGATGCACGTGGGTCACCAGGTCGTCGACCCAGTACGCCGGGTCGCCCAGCCACTCAACCACCTGCGCCATCGCATGGCGCCCACCCAGCGCGCGCTCGAGGCCGAAG
>DASVBK010000028.1:0-8167 GCA_036375875.1 Candidatus Nanopelagicales bacterium | reverse complement strand
CTCGACGGCCTCGAGCAGCGGCTCGCGGCTGCCCTCCACGACGTCGCCCACGATCCGCGGCGGGACCCCGCTGGAGCGTGACCCCGCGGAAGGGCGCTACTCCTGCGACAACCGCAGGTCCACCATGAGCTCGTTGGCCAGTTCCTCGAGCACGCCCTGCAGCTCGTCGAGCGGCACGTCCTGCGGCGCGAGCAGCGCGGCGGTGGCCTCGAACAGCATGCCCCCAGCCATCGGCGCCTCGCGGGTGGCGGTCTGCAGCTCCTCGATGCTGACCTGGCGGGCCGCCAGCACGCGTGAGATGTCGTGGACGATGCCGGGGCGGTCGGCCCCGACGAGCTCGAGCTGCAGCCGGTGCAGGGTTGGCCCGGCGGGCGGCTCGTCGCTGCCGCGCTCCACGGTCACCCCGAGGCCCTGGTCGTCGAGCTGCGCCAGCGCCCGGCCGAGGCCGGTGGCGCGGTCGTCGGGCACGGTCACCACGACGATGCCGGCGAACTTGCCCGCGAGCCGCGACATCTGGCTGCGCTCCCAGCTGCCGTCGTGCTCGGCGATCACGCCCGAGAGGGCGGAGACCAGGCCGGCGCGGTCGTCGCCGATCACCGTGAGCACGAGGGTCGCCATGGGTCGCAGGGTACCGCCGGCCCTGGCCCGAGGCGGCTCGTCGCTTCGCCCCGGGACCCCGTCTGGGATCCTGTGCGCCACCGCCACCGCCACCGCCACCGCCACTGCCACCGCCACCGCCACCGCCACTGCCACCGCCACCGCTCGCACGCCCCACCCCTCCAGGAGCGACGCACCGTGAAGCTGACCGACTTCGACGCCCTGAGCTTCGACTGCTACGGCACCCTCATCGACTGGGAGGCGGGCCTCGCCGCGGTGCTGGGTTCGTGGGCAGCCCGGCACGGCCTGGGCATGGCCGACGAGCAGCTGCTCAGCGCCTACGCCGGCCAGGAGGTGCGGGCCGAGGTCGAAAACCCGACCGACACCTACCCGCAGATCCTTGCCCGTGCCATGCGGTCCCTGGGCGAGGAGCTGGGCGTGCCGGTGGACGACGCCGAGGCCGAGGCCCTGGCGGTCTCCGTGCCGGACTGGCCGGCGTTCCCCGACTCGCGCGACGCGCTCGCGCGGCTCGCCGAGCGCTACCACCTGATCATCCTGAGCAACGTGGACCGCGCCTCGTTCGCCGCCTCGAACGCCCGGCTCGGGGTGACCTTCACCAGCATCCTCACCGCCCAGGACATCGGCGCGTACAAGCCGTCGCCCCGCAACTTCGCGGCGCTCGACGCCGAGCGGCGCCGCCTGGGCATCTCCGAGGGCCGCCTGCTGCACGTGGCCCAGAGCCTGTTCCACGACCACGTGCCGGCCAAGGCTGCGGGCCTGCCCACGGTGTGGATCAACCGTCGCCTCGACCAACCCGGCTGGGGCGCGACGCCCGACCCGGGCGCGCCGGTCACCCCGGACTGGACGTTCCCGACGATGGCCGCCTTCGCCGACGCCGTCGACGCCGAGCGCGGCTGACGGCCGTGGCGAGCGTCCTGCACCTGACCGGACCGGTCCTCGTCGGCCCCGACGAGGTGCGCGCCGAGGCGTGGGTCGTCGGCGGGCGGCTGACGTACGAGCGGCCCACGACTGGGGGCGCGGAGGTGGCCGCCCTGGACGGGTGGGTGCTGCCGGGGCTCGTCGACGCCCACTGCCACATCGGCCTGGGCCGCCACGGGGCCGTCGATCGGCAGACCACGCTGCAGCAGGCGCTCGCCGACCGCGACGCCGGCACCCTGCTCATCCGCGACGCCGGCTCCCCGGCGGACACCCGCTGGGTCCAGGAGCGTGCGGACCTGCCCAAGCTGGTCCGTGCCGGTCGCCACATCGCGCGCACCCGCCGCTACCTGCGCGACTTCGCCTGGGAGGTGGAGCCCGACCAGCTCGTGGAGCGGGTCCGCCTCGAGGCGCGCGCCGGCGACGGGTGGGTGAAGCTGGTCGGCGACTGGATCGACCGTGACACCGGTGACCTCGCACCCTGCTGGCCAGCGGACGTCCTGGCCGAGGCCATCGCGGCGGCGCATGAGGAGGGCGCCCGCACGACGGCGCACTGCTTCGGCCCGGACTCGCTGCCGGATCTCGTCGCCGCAGGCACGGACTGCGTCGAGCACGGCACGGGCCTCGAGCCGGACACCATCGATGCGTTCGCCGCTGCGGGTGTGGCCGTGGTGCCCACGCTGGTCAACATCGCGACCTTCCCCGCCATCGCCGAGCCGGCGCGGGAGAAGTTCCCTGCCTACCACCGCCGCATGCTCGACCTGCACGCGCGGCGCCACGCGACGATCGCGGCGGCCCACGAGGCGGGCATTCCCATCTACGTCGGGACGGACGCGGGCGGATCGCTGGCCCACGGCCTGGCGGGGCAGGAGGTCGCCGAGCTGGTCCGCGCCGGCTTCACCCCGCTCGAGGCGCTGGATGCGGGCACCTGGGCGGCGCGGGCCTGGCTCGGCCGTCCCGGCCTGGTCGAGGGGGAGGACGCAGACCTGTGCGTCTACGACGCCGATCCGCGGCAGGACGTCGCCGTGCTCGCCGCGCCGCGGCACATCGTGCTGCGAGGCAGGACGGTCTGAGCCAGGTCGGCCCGAACGAAGCCAGGGTCCGCCGCCTTGCGCGACCCGTGCGGCTCCCTAGGGTCACGCGCATGCATGCAGTCCTCCACTGGCTCCTGGATTCCGACCCGGCGATCCGCTGGCAGGTCCTGCGCGACCTCACCGACGCCCCTGCGGACCGCGTGGCCGCCGCGCGGGCGCGGGTGGCGCGAGAGGGCTGGGGCGCGCAGCTGCTGGCCCTGCAGGGCGACGACGGGCAGTGGGCCGGTGGGGCGTGCTTCCCAGCGGACCACTTCGAGACGGACGAGGGATCGGGTGACGGGTCACCAGCGACCGACCCCGGGGAACAGGTCTGGACGGAGTCGCCCGAGGCCGACGATGACGCCGAGCAACCATGGACCGCGACGCTGCCGACCATGGAGGTGCTGGCCGCCCTCGGGATCGATCCTGCGGACCCAGTGGTGCGGGGCGCCGTCGACGCCGTCGCGCGGGGGTGTCGCTGGGAGCACGCGGGGCAGCCGTTCTTCGACGGCGAGGTGGAGGCGTGCATCAACGGCCGGACGGTCGCGCTGGGTGCGTACTTCGGCGAGCCCGTCGAGCGCATCGTGGGGCGGCTCGTGGACGAGCAGCTGGCGGACGGTGGCTGGAACTGCTGGGCGCTCTACGGCGCGACGCGATCGTCGTTCCATTCGACGATCTGCGTCCTCGAGGGCCTGCTCGCCCACGAGCGCGCAACGGGTGACCCGACCGTCCGGGAGGCTCGCCGGCGGGGTGAGGAGTACCTCCTGCAGCGGCGGTTGCTGCACCGCGCCACCACGGGCGAGGTCATCAAGCCGCGATGGCTGGACTTCTCCTTCCCCACGTACTGGCACTACGACCTGCTGCGAGGCCTTGCCTACTTCCGTGACGTGGGCGGGGAGCCCGATCCCCGGCTCGACGAGGCCGTGGCGATCCTGCGAGCCAGGCGGCAGCCCGATGGCACGTGGCTGCTCGACCACGTGCACGAGGGCGCCACGCACCTGTCGATCGACGCGCCGGTCGGCCAGCCCAGCCGGTGGAACACCCTGCGGGCGCTGTGCGTGCTGCGGTGGGTCGACGGGAGCTGACCCGCGGCGAGGTCGACTACGCGTCCTCGCCGGCCTGCCCGTCGTCGACGGGGTCGCGCAGCGCGGCCTGGTCCACGACTGCCGCCCCGCCGTCCGGTGCCGGCGGCACGCCGTAGCCGTCGGGGTCCTGTGGGTCGTCGGGGTCGTGGCCGAGGTCCAGCACGTCGATGAGCGCGTCGAGGTCCTCGGCGGCGGTCTCGTCGTCCACCGGTGGCAGCTCCTCGAGCAGGGGCAGCTCGTCGTCGAGCTCGGTACCCGCCAGGGCTGAGCCGACGCGGTCGTCGACGCCGCCGAGGCCGTCGCCGTTCGTCCCGGCGTCGGAGTCGTCGACGAGCGTGCCACCCTCATCGATCGCCACCGCCGCGCCGTCCTCGGCGAACCCGGTCATCGCCAGCTGCCCGTCCAGCGCGTCATCGCCGGCCATGAGCAGGGCAGCCTCCTCCGGATCGCTCACCGGCATCCCGCCGCCGTAGACCGGGTCGTCGCTGGCGTCCACCTCCTCGCCGTCCAACAGCTCGGGGCCCTCGAGCACGTCGATCACCGGCCCCCGGTCCTCGTAGGCGTCCGTGCCGCGCACGTCACCGGCCAGGGCAGCCTGGATCGCGGCCTGCTCCTCGGCCATCTGCAGGCGCGCGGCCTGGTCGCCCATGTCGCCGCGGGGCTCGTCGAGGGCTGGCGGGGGCAGCTGCTCGGTCATGCGGGACCTCTCGGGTCGGGGGCCCGGGCTGGGCCAGTCGCCGTCAGGTACCCGCTGCCCCCGTTGCCAGTCCTGCCTGGCGCCGAGCCCCGGCCTGCGCGGCAGCCCACATGCCTGGGCGCCGCGTCAGTGCGCTGCCGTGCGATGCTCGACGAGCTGGATGAGGTTGCCGCAGGTGTCGTCGAGCACGGCGATCACCGCGGTCCCGATGTCCATGGGCGGCTGGGTGAACCGCACGCCCAGGCTGGTGAGCCGTGCGTGCTCGGCCGCGAGGTCGTCGACCGCGAACTGCGCCAGCGGGATCCCGTCGGCGACGAGGGCCGCCCGGTAGGGCGCCACGGCGGGATGGCCGGCCGGCTCCAGGAGCAGCTCGGGCCCGGCCGGGGCCTCCGGGGAGACGACGGTCAGCCACGCGGCCTGCCCGAGCGGGATGTCATGGTGCTTCACGAAACCCAGGACGTCGGTGTAGAACGCCAGCGCGGCCCGCTGGTCGTCGACGAAGACGCTGGTGAGCTCGATCCTCATGGGGGTCCTTCCGGGTGGGCCGACCGGCGACCGGTCGTGGACGCCCCATGCTGGTGGACCGGTGCCGTCCTGTGCCACCGGCAGCACCGCTCGCGTGCTGCGCCCCGGCCGCTCGCCAAGGTGGCGGGCGCGGACCGGGGGGCGGCCCCGCTCGTGGCAGGATCGCGGGCCATGCGATCGATCCCGTGGGAGGCCGGGCAGTGGACCGTGCCGCCGGTGCACGCCGCAGCCGGGGCTGAGGGCCTGCTCGTCACGTGCGCCGAGGGCGGCGACCTGTGGCGGACCACGTCGTACGGCTTCATCCACGACGACGCCCACGGCCTGCTCGTCGAGCTGCCCGAGGCGACCGGGATGGAGGTGGCCCTGGAGTTCAGCGGCGACGAGCAGTTCGACCAGGCCGGCATCCTGCTGCGCGCCGATGAGCGCCACTGGATCAAGGCCGGGGTGGAGTACGCCGACGGGCACCTCAACGTGGGGGCCGTGGTGACACGCGAGGTCTCGGACTGGTCCACGTGGCCCGTCGGCTGGCTCGGCCGCCGGATCGGGCTGCGGGCCAGCCGGCGGGGTGACGCGGTGACCATCCGCGCCCGTGCCGACGACGGGCCCTGGCGGCTGCTGCGCCTGGCCCCGATCGATCCTTCGCTGCCGTGGCGGGCCGGCCCGTACGCCTGCGCCCCGACGCGCGCGGGCCTCACCGTGCGGTTCGTCGACTGGACGATCGGCGCCGCCGACGACGCGCTGCACTGACCCCGCTGGTCGCCCCGCCGAGCTCAGAGCACCGAGGGGTCCAGGTCGAGCAGCAGCCGGTCGCGGCCTGCCAGCTGCTCCAGCATGACGGGCACCTTCGGCAGCTCGCGGCTGAAGAAGTACTCGGCCGCCAACCGCTTGCCGGCCTGCACCTGGTCGGGCCCGGTGGCCACGAGCTCGACGTCGAGCCACAGCCACGCCACGACGAGGTGGCCGAGGGCCTCCAGGTAGGTCGTGGCGTCGGCGAGGGCGACGGCGGGGTCGAGATCGGCCCAGAGCAGCGCGGTCACCTCGACCAGCCGATCCAGCTGCGCGGCCAGCGCCCCGGCGTGCGCTGCCGGTGCGCCGCCGGCCGTTCGGCCCCGCTCGATCGTCGCCCGCATCCGCTGCGCGAGCAGCCCCAGCGCCGCCCCGGACTGCATCGTCACCTTGCGCCCGAGCAGGTCCAGGGCCTGGATCCCGTGGGTGCCCTCGTGGATCGCGTTCAGGCGGTTGTCGCGCCAGAGCTGCTCGACGGGGTACTCGCGGGTGTAGCCGTAGCCGCCATGCACCTGGATGGCCAGGTCGTTGGCGGCCAGGCACCACTGCGAGGGCCAGCTCTTGGCGATGGGCGTGAGGATCTCCAGCAGCAGGTGGGCGGCTTCGGGGTCGATGCCGGCGTGCTCCTCGTCCACGAGACGGCCGCAGTACAGCACCAGCGCGAGGCCGCCCTCCACGTAGGACTTCGAGGCCAGCAGCATCCGGCGCACGTCCGGGTGCTCGATGATCGGCACCATCGGCGTCGTCGGGTCCTTGGCGCCGACGGGCCGGCCCTGGGGTCGGCTCCTCGCGTAGGCCAGGGCGTGCAGGTAGCCGCTGTAGCCCAGCGCCACCGCACCGCTGCCCACCCCGATCCGTGCCTCGTTCATCATGTGGAACATCGCCGCGAGGCCCTGGCCCTCCTGGCCCACGAGGTAGCCGATCGAGCCCTGGCCCTCGCCGAAGTTGAGCAGCGCGTTGGGCAGGCCGCGCTGGCCCATCTTGTGGTTGAGCCCCGCGACGTGCACGTCGTTGTTCGTGCCGTCGTCGAGCAGCTTCGGCACGATGAACAGCGAGATGCCCTTGACGCCAGGTGGGGCACCGACCACCTTGGCCAGCACCAGGTGCACGATGTTCTCGGCGAGCTCGTGGTCGCCGCCGCTGATCCACATCTTGTTGCCGCGGATCCGGTAGGTGCCGTCGGACTGGGGCTCGGCGCGCGTGGTGATGTCCGCCAGTGACGACCCCGCGTGCGGTTCGCTCAGGCACATCGTGCCGAAGTAGCGGCCCGCCAGCATGGGCGGCACCCACCGCTCGATCTGCTCGGGGGTGGCGTGCGCGAGCAGCAGGTTCGCGTTGGCGCGGGTCAGGAACGGGTACCCCCCGGTCGCCACGTTGGCAGCCGACCACCACATCCCGGCCGCCTGGGCGACCACCGTCGGCAGCCCACCGCCGCCCTGCTCCTCGGGCAGCGCCAGGCCGCCGAACCCGGCGGCGTAGAACGCCCGCAGCGCGGGACCGACCTCGTCGTGGACGTGCACCCGACCGTCGACGAACTGCGGCTCCTCGACGTCGTTGCGGTGGTTGTGCGGCGCGAACCGCTCCGTGGCCAGCTGTTCGGCCAGCTCGAGCAGGTCGTCCACCGTCTCGCGGTCGTGCTCGCCGAAGGCGCCGCAGGCCAGCAGCGCGTCGACGTCGAGCCACTCGTGCAGCAGGAAGCGCAGGTCGCGGGCGCTGAGCAGGAGCGAGGGCATGCCGGGCCTCGTTTCGGTGTCATGAGGTGCCGCGGCGCACGGGTGCGGCGGTGGACTTGGCAGGAGTATCGCGGCCCTCGCCGCTCGGCGCTCCAACGCGGGCGCCGTGCCCTCGGGGTGCAGCGCGCCGTGCCGTGGGGCCCGCGCCTACCCTCGCGCCATGGTCGCGATCCCTGAGCCCAGCCCCGACCTGCCCCGCTCGCCGCTGCTGGAGCGCATCCGCGCCGGCGTCATCGGCGACGACCAGGTCATGGCCGGGCCGTACGGCCGGCGACGGGTCACGTACGCCGACTACACGGCCAGCGGCCGGGCGCTGGACTTCATCGAGGACTTCATCCGGGGCGAGGTGCTGCCCCGCTACGCCAACACCCACACCGAGTCCAGCGGCACCGGCCTGCAGACGACCCGGCTGCGGGAGGACGCCCGCGCGCTGATCAAGGCAAGCGTGCACGGCGACGCCTCGACCGCGGTGATCTTCGCCGGCTCGGGCTCGACGGGCGCGATCGACAAGCTCATCGGGATCCTCAACCTGCGTATCCCGGCCGACCTCGACGACCGCTACCACCTCACGTCGCAGATCCCCGCGGACGAGCGGCCCGTGGTGTTCATCGGACCGTTCGAGCACCACAGCAACGAGCTGCCGTGGCGGGAGTCGATCGCCGACGTGGTGACGATCGGCGAGACCGCTGACGGCCACATCGACGCCCAGCAGCTGGCCGTGGAGCTGCAGCGCCA
>DASVBK010000025.1:0-12229 GCA_036375875.1 Candidatus Nanopelagicales bacterium | reverse complement strand
TGGTGATGGCCGCTGGTGGCCTGAACCCCGGGTACGGCAGCTGGCCGCTCACGCTGGGTGCCTGGACCTTCCACCACACCAACGACGGCAGCTCGGCACCCGACTGGAGGTGAGCGGGCAGCCATCCGGTCCAGCCGCCCCGGTGGCACGGCGGTCGTGCCCGAGGCACTGCCTACCAGCGGCACCATGAGTCGGGGATCTCGCTGCCGAACCAGCGCCGCACCAGTTGGTGGGCGATCGAGAGCCGACCCGGCAGCCGCACCTCACGCGCCTCAGCGAGGTCGGGCAGCTCCTCGCGGCTGAGCCAGCGAGCCTCGGCGATCTCCACCCCGTCGACCCGGGGCGTGGGGCGCACGCCGGAGATCCGGGCCTCGAACCCGAGCATGAGCGAGGCGGGGAAGGGCCACGGCTGGCTGGCGACGTAGGCGACGGCCTCGGGACGCAGGCCGACCTCCTCGGCGATCTCCCGCAGCACGGCACGCTCGGCGGACTCCCCGGGCTCCACGAAGCCGGCGAGCGTCGAGAAGGCGCCGACGGGCCAGACCACCTGCCGGCCGAGCAGCGCGTTGCCCGCCTCGTCGACGAGGATCGCGATGACCGCGGGGTCGGTGCGTGGGTAGTGTTCGGAGCCGTCCACGATGCAGGTGCGCCACCATCCCAGCCCGGCCGGGGTGGTCGGCGCCCCGCAGCGGGGGCAGTGGGTGTGCCGGGCGTGCCAGTTGGCCAGCGCGAGCAGCTCGGCGAACAGCGCGCGATCCTCTGCTGGGAGCCGCAGGCCCACGGATCGCAGGCTCGCCCACTCAGCGCCCGCGGGCAGGGTGATCGCGTCCCTGGGCAGGACGCGGCCGAGCACCGCGCGCCCCTGCTCGTCGACGCCGAGGAGGATGTCGTCGGGGTCGGCGGGCGTCGTTGGGTCAGGCATGCCGGGATCGGACGGCCTCGGGCCCGGCGTGCCGGGATCGGGCGTCATTCGGTCGGGCGTCGCGGAAGCTGGTCGTTCGCCAGCCCCGTTCGCCGGGGCCGCATCGCCCAACAGCCCATCGGGGCGCTGATGGGTCGTGAGGCTGGCGCCGTCGACGAGCACCGCCGTTCGGTCCGCCGCGCGCTGCACCACCGCCTCGCCCTGCTCGTCGAGCAGCACCACGCGTCGGGTCGCCGGCACCGACGGCCAGCCCGCGGTGCGAAGGTCGGCCCGACGATCCAGGGTGCCCTGCCCCAGCGCCAGCGGAATGGGGTCGATCGCGACCACGGGTTGCGCCTCGGGCATGGGCGCCAACCTAACCGCTGGCCCCGGTGCGGCGCCGGGGTCCAACGGGAGCCGAAGCGTCACGTCCGATGCCACGGACCAGATGCGCCCGCTGCGGGCTGAACGGCGCCAGGCGGCGGGCAGTCGGTCGCGCGTGGGAGAGCGGTCCGGCGCGCAGGTTGCGTCGCGGCGGGCGTGCCCGGGTGTGCCACGCTGTGCCCGTGCGCGTCGCCACCCTGAACCTGCTGCACGGCGTCCCCCTGCGGGACCGGATCGCTGCTGCCCAGGCTCACCGGGAAGCCCAGCGGGGCGGGGGATCAGCCCAGCGCCGGGGCGCGGTGGGGAGCAGAGCCGAGGGTGGTGTTCGCGAAGCGGCGGACCTCCACCCTTCGGAGCTGCCCGAGCGCCCGGAGGACCTCATGGTCGCCGGACTGGAGCCGACCGAGCGCCACGTGTGGTCCCCCGAGGTGACCGACCCCGGCGACCTGGTCCGGGCCATCGAGGAGCTGCAGTCGGCAGGACCCATCGACGTGCTCGCCCTGCAGGAGGTGGACCGCTACCAGCCACGCTCCGGCGCGGTGGACCAGGCGCGGCTGGCAGCGGAGGTGATCGGGGCGCGGTGGTGGCGCTTCGTCCCCAGCGTGCGGGGCACACCGGGGATCGCCGCCGAAGGTGCGGCGTGGGTGCCAGCCACGGAGGCTGACGACCTGCCCGACGACGCCAGCGAGCCCGAGGACCCGAAGGCGGCCAGCCTCGCTGGGCCGCGCTACGGGATCGCCCTCATCAGCCGGCTGCCGGTCCGCGCCTGCCGGATCAAGCGCTTCCCGCCGGTGCCGGTCTCCTTGCCGTTGCTCGCCCCCAGCGAGACCGGCCGGCCCAGGGCGATCCGGGTCCCGGACGAGCCGCGCAGCGCCATCTCTGCGGTGGTCGAGCTGCCGCACGCGGACGTGACCGTCGCCACCGCCCACCTGTCCTTCGTGCCGGGGGCCAACACCAAGCAGCTGCACGAGCTGCGGGCGTTCCTGGCCGGCCAGCCCCGGCCACTGGTGCTCATGGGCGACTTCAACACCCCGGGCAGCATCCCGGGACTCGTGACCGGCTGGCACCAGGTCGCCAGGACGCCCACGTATCCGGTGGCCAGGCCCCGGGTCCAGTTCGACCACATCATGGTCGACGGATGGACCGAGGCAGCCCTCGACGAGGCCCGAGCCAGCGCGCGGGCGATCGCGCTGCCGGTCAGCGACCACTGCGCACTCGTCACGGAGTTCCCTGACCCCTGAGGCGTCTGGCCCCTCCGGGGCCCACCGCCGCTCACCCGGTCCCCCGCTCACCCCAGCGGCGCCTCCTGCCCTGCCAGCAGGGCGGCGATGCCGGCGACGTCCGGCAGTCCCTCCGGCCGCACGACGTGCCCGCTGCGGACGTAGGCGAAGGCGGCGCCCACCGCCTCGACCGGCACGGTCATCCGCTGGGCCCACGCTGCTCGGTAGATGGCGAGCTGCAGGGGGTCCGCCTCGTCGGTGGCCGAGGTCTTCCAGTCGACGACCTCCCACTGCTCCCCCGCTGGCGCCTCCGGCCCGGACGGGAACACCGCGTCGATCCGCCCCCGCAGGATCCGGCCCCCCACAGCCAGGCTGAACGGCACCTCGAGGTCCACCGGGGCACGGGCGGCGTAGGGCAACCGCTCGAACGACGCCTTGAGCGAGTCCAGCTCGCCCTGGCTCGCGATCCCCTCATCGGCGGCCCCGGGCAGCTCGTCGTCGGTGATGAGCGGCTGCACCCCGAGGCGAGCCTCGACCCAAGCGTGGAAGGCCGTGCCGAGGTCGGCCGACCGGCTGCGCTGGCGCGGCATGGGTCGCAGCAGCCGCTCGGCGAACGCCTGCGGGTCGGCCGCCAGCTCCATCGCGGCCGAGGCGGACAGCACCCCGGGGACGGCGACGACCCGGCTCGCCCCCGCATCCTCGGCGTCCACGCGCGCCAGCAGGGCGAGGATGGCCCGGTCCCAGTCAGCGATGAGCGGGTCCACCTCCTGGTCAGCCGCGCGCTCCCAGGGGTCCACCAGCGTCCCCGCCTCCAGCAGGGCACCGACGGCACGGGCTGCGGCCAGCGTGGGATCGTCCGCAGCCGGGTCGGGCAACGGCCAGGGCACCTCGTGCACCAGGTCGAGCATCGGATTGGT
Source organism: Candidatus Nanopelagicales bacterium (assembly GCA_036375875.1). GTDB lineage: Bacteria > Actinomycetota > Actinomycetes > S36-B12 > CAIYMF01 > Prado023. The sequence continues at coordinate 8,807 of DASVBK010000025.1, read as the reverse complement.
CAGTGGTCCCTCGGCCTCCTCATCCGCGGGCTCCGGGGCCCAGGTGAGGTCGGTGTCGAACAGGACGCTGGCGGCGCTGGCCGCCTCGTCGCGCAGTGCCAGCAGGTAGGCCGACGGGCCCCGGGCCTGCTTCTGGTTGGGACCCCACCAGTGCGCCGAGGCGATGAGCACCTCACGCGCCCGGGTCACGCCCACGTAGGCCAGCCGATCGTCCCCGGAGCGGTCATGTGCCCGGCACTGCGCCGCGTAGGCGGCGAGATCCTTGGTCGTGTACCCACCCAGCACGGGCAGCACGTGCCGGTCGTCTCGCAGGTCGATCGGCACCACGTGCGCCGCGCCGGTCCACCGCTCGCTGCCCTGTCCGCCGGGGAACACTCGCTCGCACAGGTGTGGCAGCACGACCACCTCGAACTCCAGGCCCTTGGCCTTGTGCATGGTCATGAGCTGCACGGCCCCCGGCACGACCGGCTGGTCGACCTGCTCGCCACCCTGCAGCTGCTCGGCCGCGTCGAGGTAGGCCAGGAACGCACCGAGCCCGGAGCGGCCGTCGACGTCGGCGAAACCCTCGACGAGCCGCAGCAGGCCAGCCAGACCGACATCCTCGAAGGCCGGGCTCGCCGCGCCCTCCGTCCTGCTGCCAGCGCGCTCACGTTGGGTCGTCACGTCGGCTTCGACCACAGCGCCCAGGACGGCGGCCACCCGCGCCACCAGGTCCGGCAAGGGGTCGCCCACATGCCGCTGCAGGCCTGCGAGCTCATCGACGAAGGCAGCCAGCCGGGCCCGCGCGAGCGCTCCCACGCCCTGCCCCGGGTCAGCGGCAGCCTCCAGGAGGCTCGGGCGCTCGACGGGGTCGACGACGAGGGTCGACTCCGCGAGCCGCGCCCCGAGTCCCGAGGGTCGGTCGCCCTCGGGCTGGTCGGCGCGCTCCACCCGGCGCCGACCGGAACCGGCACCCGCCAGCCACTCGGCGCGGTGGCGCAGGGCCTCCAGATCACTGGGGCCGATCCGCCAGCGCGGACCCGAGAGCAGCGTCACGAGCGCGGCGTTGTCCGCGGCGTCGGCGAGGAGGCGCAGCGTGGCCAGCACCGGCAGGGCGAACGGACTGGTCGTCAACGCGGCGGTGCCCGCGATCGCGGCCGGAATGCCTCGTGCCCGGATCGCTGCTGCCAACGGTTCCAGCGCCTCGTTGGTGCGCGCGAGCACGGCGACTTCCTGCGGCGCGCGCCCCTGCGCGACCTGCTCGGCCACCTGGTCGGCGACCCACGCGCACTCCTGCGCCACCGTCTCGAGCAGGCCCACGCGCAGGTGCGCCTCGCGGGGCTGCGGGGGGCGAAGCTCAGCGACCTCCGGATGCGCCATCCGCAGGTCGCCGGCGATGCGGTTGGCGGCCGCGAGGATGGCCTCGCCAGAGCGCCGGTTCACCGACAGCACGCGTACTGGTGCGGTGCCGGCCAGGCCGAAGTGGGCGCCGAACGAGGCGATGTTCGCCACGGACGCGCTGCGCCACCCGTAGATGGCTTGCAGCGGGTCGCCCACCGCGGTGACCGCGCTGCCGCGGAACAGGGTCGACAGGATGACCCGCTGGGCGATCGACGTGTCCTGGTACTCGTCGAGCAGCACGACGCGGTAGGTGCGCCGCATGGTCGCGACGAGCTCCTCTGAGCTGCACACCAGGTCAACACACAGCCGCATGTGGTCGGCGAAGTCCAGGCCGCCGGCGCGCACCCGGGCCTCGCGCAGCCGATCCACGAGGTCGGCCAGCTCGATGCGGCGCGCCGCGGTCTCGGCGATGGCCGCGACGCCCTTCGTCACCTTCGGCAGGGCCTGGATCGTGGCGATGACCCGCCGGTCGTGGGCTCGCAGCTCGTCGGTGGTGATGGTCTGCTCTGCCAGGTTGGCGTCCAGCTTCATCACGTCCGCGGCGATGCGGCTGGGGCCCAGCGCGGCGAGGGCGACCAGGCCGTCGGTACGGCACACCTCGCGGTAGGCGAGCTGGGCGACCGCGGCGGCGCTGAGCAGCCGGCAGCCCGGCTCGATCCCGACCCGCAGGCCCTGCTCGTCGATGAGGCGCCGGGCGAACGAGTGGTAGGTGGCGACGGTGGGTTCGCCGACCTCCTCATCACGCTGCGGTGGGTTCACCGCACGCCAGGCGCGCAACTGCCGGGTGACCCGCTGCGCGAGCTCGCCAGCGGCCTTGTTCGTGAACGTGAGGCCCAGCACCTCGTGCTCGGCGACGAGCCCGGAGGCGACCAGCCAGAGCACCCGCGCCGCCATGACCGTGGTCTTGCCGGTGCCGGCACCCGCGACGATGACGAACGGCTCGAGTGGCGCGCTCACACAGGCCCACTGCTCGTCGGTCAGCGTCAGGCCCAGCAGCTGGCACAGCTCCTCCCGGGACACCGGCCTGGCACTCGGGCGCTCCTCCAGGCTCACATCCCCGCTCACCCGGCACCTCCGTGGTCAGGGTCGCCGACGGCCGACGCGGCGCGCGCCGGGCACATGTGGCGGAAGGTGCAGCCGCTGCACCGGCCGTTCCGGCGCGCTGGGTACCGCGGGCCCACCGCCAGGTGGGCAGCGTCGACGAGCACGTCGTGCACCCACGTGTGCCCCTCCGGGAGCGCCGGCTGGTGGCGGACCTTGGGCATCCCGCTGGCGAACGTGTCCGCGAGGTGGACGAGCTCGGCGCCAGCCACCCGGGGGGGCTGCTCGTCACCGGCGGGCGCGTCCTCACCCTCGTCGGGCTCCGCGATGGACCCGGTGCCCAGGGCCCCTTCGCGGACGGCGAGCTGGTAGATCCCCAGCTGGGCGTGCTCAAGTGCCGCGGCCGCCGACGTGGCGTGCTTGCCGGTCTTGAAGTCGACGAGGTGCAGCCCGCCCTCAGCATCGACCTCCACCCGGTCGATGCTGCCGCGAACGCTCAAGACGGGTCCGCCGGTCTCGAGCGCCACCTGGAACGAGGCCTCGGCTGCGGCGACCCGGCGCTCGTTGGCCGACAGCCAGCGCAGCAGGGCCTGGAGGATCTCATCGAGGCGGGCACGCTCAGCGCGGGCCTGGTACCGCGCCGCGTAGGGCATCGCGCCCCAGACAGCGTCGACGAACGGCGTGATCGAGGCCATGTCGGGACTGACCTCGCCGTTCGCGAGCGCCTCGGCAACGGCGTGGACGATCGTGCCCATCGTGGCCGGAGCGCCGGCCGGCGTCCCGGCGCCCACCCGATGCTCGAGGAACCACTGGAGTGGGCAGCGGCGCAGCGCCTCCACCCCAGAGGGCGAGAGCCGGACGACGGGGGCGGCATCGTCCGGGGCCGCAGGCTCACGCTCCCCCTGCGCCGCCTGCAAGGCCGGGGCGCCGGCCCCGGCCCCGTCGCTGACGGGGCGCACGGCCCACCACTGGCTGGGGTGGGCAGCGGCCAGCGGACCCCGCAACGGCACGGGCTCGACCACATCGAGCCTCGGATCGGTCGAACCTGGCTGGGCCGGGCGGGCTCCGGGCGGAGCGCCCGCAGGTGCCGCCCTGCGCGCCAGCGCAGCGAGCCGGGCGATGGCAGCCTGCCGTCGGATCTCGACCTGCGGAGCCGGCACCCCCGCCTGGAGCACCACCGGGGCCTCGGCCGCTGCGCGCAGCGCCGCGATGAGTCCCGCAGCATCCAGGGGTGCGACCGGCCGGGGAGCCATCGGCACCACCGGCACGCCGAGGTCGGCGAGGAACCGCGAGGGCTGGGCGCCTCCTTCGACAGGCTCGGCCACTGCGGTGACGACGAGGGCGGACCGGGCGCGGGTGCAGGCCACGTACATGAGCCTGCGCTCCTCCACCAGCAGGTCCGCGGCCGTGCGCGCAGGTTCACGACCGTGCCGGCCGAGCTCGTCGACATGGAGCAGGTCCGAGCGCAGTCGCAGGTCCGGCCACTGTCCCTCCTGCACGCCGGCGACCACGACGAGCTCCCACTCGAGCCCCTTCGACCGGTGGGCGCTGAGCAGCTGCACCGCGTCACCGGCCCTCGACTCACCCGCGGCGGGTTGGTCTGGGATGCGCAACGCCTGGACGTCGTCGAGGAACCCGACCAGGCCGGCGCGCCCGCGCCGCTGGCCGGGTAGGCGGTTGGCGAGGTCGAACAGGCTCACCAGGCCGTCGAGGTGACGATCGGCGGCCTGGCCGTCACGTCCGCCCTGGAGCGCGGCTCGGCGCAACCGCTGCGCCCAGTCGGTGGCGCGCCACGCTGCCCACAGCACCTCGGACACCATCGCCTCGGCGGCCAGCTGCTCGCGCGCGGCGGCGATCGTCGCGGCGACCCGGCCGAAGCCGGCCCGGGCCGCCCCGGGGACGGCGGACGCGGTCGGCAGCCGGCCGGCGGCCAGCGCGGCCGTGAGCAGCCGATCCGAGGAGGAGGGGCGCTCCTGGCCCTCGGGCAGCTCGGGCAGCCGGAGCGGGGTGAGGTCCGGCACGACCTCAGCGTCCAGCCCACCTGCCTCGCGCTCGGCCGCCAGCGCAGCCCTGCCCAGCGCCCGGATGGCGATCGGATCCAGGCGGCCCACGGGGCCGGCGAGCAGCGCCCTGCCCGTCTCCGGCGCCACCGCACCCGGATCCAGGGCGAGCGCCAGGGCGCCCAGCAGCGTCGAGACCGCCGGCTCGTCGGCCAGTGCCAACTCATCGGGCGGGACCACCACGGGGATCCCTGCGCCACGCATGGCCCGAGTCAACGTGGGTGCGGCGAGCGCCGGGCTGCGCACCAGCACGGCCATCTGGGGCCAGTCGAGTCGGTCACCGTCGAGGCCTGCGTGCGCCCGCAGCAGGGTGTCCACGACACCGGCGGCCTCGGCCGTGGCGCTCGGGTAGGTGCGTGCCTCGACCCGAGCGGGTCCCTCGGGTGTGCTGGGCGAGCGGTGGCGGCGGACGACCTCCCGGGGCAGCCGGGGCACGACCACCGGCCCCAGCACGCCCTGGGCGGCGGAGGCGATGGCAGCAGGGAAGCGCCGGGTGTGCCCGAGCACCGTGATCGGTGCCGGCGCGCCGGTGACGGGGTCCGCGAAGCGCTCGGGGAACTCGAGGATCCCCCGGACGTCCGCCCCGCGGAAGCCGTAGATCGCCTGGTCCGGGTCGCCCACCGCCACGACCTGCGCGCCGCCGCGGGCCAGCGCGCGCACCAGCTGCACCTGGGCGGGGTCGGTGTCCTGGTACTCGTCGACGACGATGAGGCGGTAGCCGGCACGCACAGCTGGTCCCGTCCGCTCGTCGGCGGCCAGCGTCACTGCTCGCTGGATCAGCTCGGCGTAGTCGATGGCCTCCTCCCAGCCGAGCACGTCGAGGTACTCCTCGAAGAAGCGTCCGACCGCGCTCCACACCGGCACCCGACCAGCCCGGCCATAGGCACGCAGTGCCGCACCGTCGAGGTCCAGGCCGCGGGCTCGGGCCAACAGGGTGCGCACCTGCTCGGCGATCCCCCGCGTGCCCACGGCTGCTTGGAGCGATGCCGGCCAGGCCAGGCGCCCCTCGGTGACCGCGTTGCTGAGCAGCTCACGCAACCGCAGGTCCTGCTCCGCGGCGGTGAGCAGGCGCGGCGGGTGCTGGAACACGAGGGGGTCGGCGTACTGGCGGACCAGCCCGTAGGCGAACGCGTGGAAGGTGGCCACGACCGGGACCGGGCCCCCGCTGAGGCGCCGGCTGATCCGCTCTGCCAACTCGTTGGCGGCGCGGCGCCCGAACGTGAGGGCGAGCACCGAGTCGGGGGCGAGCTGGTCGGGCCCCGGGGCGAGCCGGTGCACCACGAGCTCGGCGAGGGTGGTGGTCTTGCCGGTACCGGGGCCTGCCAGCACGAGCAGGTGGCCGTCGCGATGCTCGACCACGGCCCGCTGGTCGACGTCGAGCACGGGTGGCTGCAGCGGTGCGACGAGCTCCCGCTCGAGCCGCACCGTCGTCTGCTCACCCCGACCGCGTGTCACCTGCGCTCCTCCCCTTGATGCCGCCAAGGCAATCACAGGGGTCGGACAACGGCAGGCAGCTGGCGCGGCGCGGCTCGGGCTCGCCCAGGACGAGCCCCGATGGCCCCTGCCGTGGCCCGAAACCGGCGCCTGCCCTGCCTGCCATCGCGAGCCGTCCTGCCCGGTTCGGTGCTCGGCGTGGGACCATCTGCGCCGTGGGTGACCAGCGGCAGGAGGTGGCTGCGCCGCGGGCCGCGCCCGCCGAGCCGCATCCCCGACCCGACGCGCAGGTCGAGGTGCGGGTCGAGGCCACCCCTGCCGGCCCGGCGCACCCCCTGCCAGCCAGGGGCATCGAGCGCGCCCCGGCCAGCACGCCCCCAACTCCCCCTCCCCCGCACACCGGCACCACCCTCGTGGTCGAGGAGGGGGTGTTCAGGTCGCGCCTGCGCCGCCCCCGCGACCTGGTCGGTGCGGTGGCGGCGCTGGCCGCCGCCATGCTGGTCATCGCCGTCGCACTCACGGCGCAGGCCACGACGATCGCGATCGACAGCGACCTCACGACCGCGCAGCAGCAGCTGCCCGACGTGCTGTGGGGGGCGCTCAGCGCGCTGGCAGGCCTCGGGCTCATCGTGCTGCCGGTCGCCAGCAGCATCTCCATGCTCCTGCGCGGCCGGGGTCGCCAGCTGCTCGAGGCGATCGCGGCGCTCACGGTGGCCGCGATCGTGCTCACGATCCTCGGCTCGCTGGTGCGCGACTACGGCACGGACGCGTTGTACCGGGCCCTGACCGGCCTGTTCCCCTCGAGCGAGAGCACCGGCTACCCGACCAACCCGCTGCTCGGCGGGCTCGTCGCGTTCGTGACCACCGCCCGGCTGCTGAGCCGACCGCGCTGGGGGGCCATCACCGCGCTGACCATCGGCACGGCCGCGGTGGTCGCGACGGTCAGCGGCGCGAGCACGGTCGCCGCCCAGGGCCTGAGCCTGCTCATCGGCGCCTCGATCGGCCTGCTCGTGCGCTACGTGCTCGGCACCCCCACGACGCGGCCGTCGGGCTCGCACGTGGCGCAGACGCTCATGGCCGGCGGCATCCCGCTGGTGATGCTGCGCGCGCGCGGCGGCACCGAGTCGGGCCGGCGCTACCTGGCCGTGACCGCCAGCGGCGAGCACCTCGACGTCGACGTGCTCGACCGCGACCTCGAGGGTTCCGGCCTGCTCGGCGCGGTGTGGCGCAGCATCCGGCTGCGGGAGTCCAACGACGCCAGCGGAGGCCTGTCCATGCGCGGCAGCCTCGATCATGCGTCGCTCATGGCGTTCGCCGCGGAGGCGGCTGGCGTGCCCACCCCGCGGCTGCTGCTGGCGGCCATGGTGAGCGCGGACTCCGCCCTGCTGGCCTTCGAGGCCCCTCAGGGCAGGGTCGTGGTGCCTGGCGGGGTGACTGACGAGAACCGCCCGACCGACGTGGAGCTGGACGCGGCCTGGCAGGCCGTGGCGCTGCTGCAGCAGCGGTTCATGGCGCACCAGAACCTGCATGCCGAGCACGTGCGCTACGCCGGCGCTGCCACGACCCTGACGGGCCTGGAGTCCGGCGTGATCGCGGCGGGCGACGTCGCGCGGCGCCTCGACGTGGCGGAGCTGCTCGTCACCCAGGCCCTTCAGGCCGGCGTGCCCGCAGCGGTGGCCTCGGCCCGCCGGGTGCTGGGCGACGAGGGGGTGCTGCGGGCGTTGCCGGTGCTGCAGCGGGTGGCGATGTCGGGGCCGACCCGGGGGTGGCTGCGCGAGCACCGCACCCTGCTGGGCGACCTGCGCAGCGAGCTGCTGGCGATCAACCCGCAGGTGGAGTTCGAGCAGATCGAGCTGGAGCGCCTCAAGCCGCGCACCGTCATCACCCTGGTGCTCGGCTCGGTGGCCGGGTACCTGCTGCTGTCGCAGCTGGTGCGGATCAACGTCGGTGACGTGCTGTCGACCGCCGACTGGCACTGGGCCGGCGTCGCGATGGCGCTGTCGATCGTCACGTACGTCGGGGCTGCGCTGAGCGTGTCAGGCTTCGTGCCTGACGCGATGCGCTTCCTGCGCACCGTGCAGGCGCAGTTCGCTGCCTCGTTCGCGACGCTTGTGTCACCGCCGACGCTGGGCGCGGTGGCCGTCAACGCCCGCTACCTCAACCGCTCCGGGCTGCCCCCGGCCGCCGCTGCCGCGACGATCGCGGTGTCCCAGGTCGCGGCGTTCACCGTGCACGTGGGCCTCATGCTCGTCGTGGGCATCGCTGCGGGCACGCAGGCCGACCTGTCGTTCAACCCGCCGCGCGCGGTGATCATCGGCATGGCCGTGGTGGCCCTGGTGATCGGCGCGGTCGTCGCCTCAGTCGGGGCGGTGCGGCGCTGGCTCACGGATCGGATCCGCCCGATGATCGACCAGGTCATCCCTCGGTTGGCGACCGTCGCGCAGCGCCCGGTCAAGCTCATCGAGGGCTTCGGCGGGACCCTGCTGCTCAACGTGGCCTACTGCCTGTGCCTGGTCGCCTCGGTGCGCGCGTTCTCCGACCAGGGCACGATCGCGGCGATCTCGTTCGTCTACCTCGCGGGCTCGACGCTGGGGCAGGCGGCCCCGACGCCCGGTGGGTTGGGCGTCGTGGAGGCGGCGCTGGTGGCGGGGCTCACCGCTGCAGGGGTGGACGGGGCGCTCGCGGTCTCGGCGACGCTGCTGTTCCGGCTGGTCACGTTCTGGGTGCCCACGGTGCCGGGCTGGTTCGCGTTCCGGGGGTTGACGAATCGGGGGTTGTTGTAGGGGCCGGCGGCTCGTGGGCGCCGCCAGGCGACGTACGCTTGAGGGGGAGTGACTTGGCGGAGGGCCCAGACGAGCGTTGCTGCCATTCTCCTCAGAAAGAACACGGCCA
>DASVBK010000280.1:0-2885 GCA_036375875.1 Candidatus Nanopelagicales bacterium | reverse complement strand
GACGGTCGGGTGGTGCCGCACGTGCTGGTAACGGTCGGTGACCATCGCGCCGCGGCGGTTCCAGCGCCGGTTGCCGACGATGTGCACCTCGCGGGCCAGGAACGCGTTGGCGCTGCGGACGATCGTGCCGATGTTGAAGTCGTGCTGCCAGTTCTCGATGGCCACGTGGAAGTCGTGCCGCCGGGCGTCGAGGTCGGCGACGATCGCCTCCATGGTCCAGTAGCGGTAGCGGTCCACGACGTTGCGCCGGTCCCCCTCGGCGAGCAGCTTCGCGTCGTACTGCTCGCCGGTCGGCCACTCCCCCGGCCACGGCCCGACGCCGACCTCGGCGGGGCCGTGCGGCATCGGGTCGTACGGTGCCCGGCGCTCCTCGGTCTGGTCCACCCGACGATGCTAGGTCGGGGTGCTCTCAGGTTCGCCCGCTAGGGTGCACGCGTGATCGACCTGCTGACCTCGGCCCCGCTGCTCGGCCTGTCCTGGATGGACCCCGAGTGGCTGCTCGGGCACTTCGGCGAGACGATGTTCTGGGTCAGCACGTTCATCGTGTTCGCCGAGTGCGGGCTGCTCTTCCCGATCCTGCCCGGCGACTCGCTGCTGTTCAGCGTCGGGTTGTTCATCCACCGGGCTCAGGCCGGCGAGGCCGGCATCGACATCCACATCGTCACCGCCTGCGTGATCCTGTCGCTCGCCGCCTTCCTCGGCAACGTGGTCGGCTACGAGATCGGCCGGGCCATCGGCGAGCCACTGCGGCACCGGGACGGCCGGTTCCTGAAGAAGCGCTACTTCGACCAGACGCACGCGTTCTTCGAGAAGTACGGCGCCCGGGCGCTCGTGCTCGGCCGATTCGTCCCGATCGTGCGCACCTTCATCACCCTGGTCGCCGGCGTCGGCGAGATGGACCGGCGGCACTTCCTCACCTGGTCGTTCGTGGGCGCCGTGCTGTGGGCCACGGGCATCACGCTGCTCGGCTACTTCCTCGGCGGCGTGGACTTCCTCCAGCACAACATCGAGGCCGCCGTGCTGCTGATCGTCTTCGTCTCGGTGCTGCCGATGGCCTTCGAGTGGTGGCGCCACCGCCGAGCACGCACGGCCGCCTGATCCCACCGCGCGTCTGGCAGCCTGAGCACGTGGACGCCGCGCACCCCCTCGACCGAGCCCTTCGCCGCAGCCGGGCGTCCGCGCGCCAGCGCCTCGCCCGGCTGAAGGCGAACTCGTGGCACATCGCCCAGGCCGCCGTGGCTGCCGGGGTGGCGTGGCTGGTCGCCTCGGACCTCATCGGCCACGACACCCCGTTCTTCGCGCCGATCGCGGCCGTGATCGCCCTGGGCACCTCCTACGGGCAGCGGCTGCGGAGGGTCGCCGAGGTGACCCTGGGGGTGGCCATCGGCGTCTTCGTCGCCGACCTCTTCGTGCTGCTGTTCGGCTCCGGGGCCTGGCAGCTCACCGTCGTGGTGGGGCTGGCGATGACGACCGCGTTCCTGCTCGACGCCGGCCGGGTGTTCGTGACCCAGGCCGCCGTCCAGTCGATCGTCGTGGTGACGCTGATCCCGGACCCCGGCGCCGCGCTCACCCGGTGGTCCGACGCCCTGGTCGGCGGCGCCGTGGCACTGCTGGCGGCCACCCTCGTGCCCCGCGCACCGCTCCGCAGGCCGCGCGAGCAGGCCGCCGTGGTGGTGCGCAAGATCGCCGCGCTGCTGCACGCCGCTGCCGAGGTGATGACCGAGGGCGACGTCGAGCGGGCCACCGACCTGCTCGCCGACGCCCGGGCCACCGACGTCCTGATCCGCGAGCTCCAGGACGCCTCGGACGAGGGTCTGTCCGTCGTCGCGTCGTCACCCTTCCGGCTGCGGCACCGCGAGCCGCTGCGCCGGATGGCCGAGCTCGTCGAGCCCCTCGACCTCGCGATGCGCAACACCCGGGTCCTCGTCCGGCGGGCCGCGGTGGCGGCGTACCGCCGTGAGCCCGTCCCGCACGCCTACGCGCAGCTGTGCACGGACCTGGCCGCCGCGACCGAGCTGATCGCCGCCGAGCTGGAGGCCGACCGGCTGCCCGCCGCTGCCCGGCCGGACCTGCTCCAGGTGGCCGCCGCGTCGAGCAGGGTGGAGCGCACCCGCGCGCTCTCCGCGGAGATGGTGCTGGGCCAGATGCGCTCCCTCGTGGCCGACCTGCTGCGGATCACCGGTCTGGGCGTGCTGGAGTCGACGGACGCACTGCCGCCACTGGCAGGTTGACCAGCGACTACGCTTCCGGGGTGAACCACCTTCCCCTCCTGCTGCTGGGCATCGACTGGCTCGACCCCGAGCACCTGCTCAACCAGTTCGGTGACTACGCGCTCTGGGGCGCCGCGGCCGTGATCTTCGCCGAGTGCGGCCTGCTGATCGGGTTCTTCCTGCCGGGCGACTCTCTGCTGTTCACCGTGGGCCTGCTGGTCGCGCAGGACAAGATCTCCTACCCGTTGTGGCTCTGCTGCGTGGTGCTCTTCCTCGCGGCGATCGTGGGCAACGCCTGCGGCTACGCCATCGGCGACAAGGCGGGCCCACGGGTCTTCCAGCGCGACGACTCGCGGATCTTCAAGAAGAAGTACGTCGACAAGACGCGCGAGTTCTTCGAGAAGTACGGCAACCGGGCGATCGTGCTCGCGCGGTTCGTGCCGGTGGTGCGCACGTTTATCACCGTGATGGCGGGCGTCGGCACGATGAGCTTCCGCCGCTTCATGATCTACTCCGCCCTCGGCGGCGCCCTGTGGGCGGTGGGCGTGACCCTGCTCGGCTACTACCTCGGCAGCGTCGAGGTCATCGCGAACAACGTCGAGCTGATGCTGCTCGCGTTCGTGGCGATCGCCATCGTCCCGGTCGGCCTGGAGTACCTCCGGGACCGGGCCGCCA
>DASVBK010000269.1:0-7234 GCA_036375875.1 Candidatus Nanopelagicales bacterium | reverse complement strand
TGCCCACCGGGGTCCACCAGCAGAGCGCGATCCCGGCCGCGGCCGCGACGACGCACGCCACGAGCATGGCGATGAGGGGCTGGTAGAGCCACACGTGCTCGTCGAGGTAGCCGGGGCTGTTGATCCGCACGTCGAGGTAGCCCAGCAGCACCATGAGGCCGGCGGCCGCACTGGCCACGACCCAGCCGAGCAGCGCCAGGCGTCGGCGCGCCGGATCCCTGGTGCCGGCCGCCACCACGCCCAGGCCCAGGACCAGCCCGGCGGCCACGGCTGCCCCGTCGATGCGCGACAGCGCGTTGGCGCCGAGCATGGCCCCACCGAGGGCGAACGGCCAGAGCCGGGGCTGCCGGTAGGCACCCCAGAGCACCGCCAGGCCGCCGAACGTGAGCACCACGTTCGTGGGCTCGGTGAACGGCGTGCGCGTGAAGTAGAGGAACGGCGTGGTGAGGGCGAGGGCCGCCACCGGCAGCAGCGCCCACCGCGGATCGATCAGCCGCCGGCCCAGGTCGTACACGGCCAGCAGGGCGACGGCGCCGATCACCAGGTTGCCGAGCAGGACGCCCCACGGGCCGAAGAGCCAGCCGGGCAGGGCGATGAGCGCGGGGAACGCCTTGGCGCCCTGGGCGTACATCACGTCGCCGCCGCGCCAGAAGGCATCGGAGATGGCCTGCGCCCCTGGGATCGCGTCGGCCACTGCGGCGGCCGAGCGCAGCGGGATGTCGGGGTCGGCGTGCTCGGCCAGCCAGAGCCCCTCGAGCGTGAGGAACCCGGGGTCCCGCTGCACGAGCAGCACCTGCCCCGCGAACCAGGCGTTGGCCAGCAGCCAGGCAAGGGCCAGGGCCAGGGCGACGCCGGCACCCTGCACGGCGGCCCGCGTCACGGGCACCGGCTCGGGGACCAGCCGCCAGGTCAGCCACACCACGCCCGCGAGCACCGGCAGGACCAGCCACGGCGTGAACGCGGCGCCCAGCACGGCCAGGCTGGCCACCAGTGCGGTCCAGAACAGCAGCACCGGCAGCCGCGCGGGCAGCGCGACGAGCAGGCGGTCAGCGCGGCGTGGTGCCGTGCTCACCTCGTCCGGCTCGTGGCCGGCCCGCCAGGGGGCGTGGGGGCAGGCGGGGCGCCAGCGCCGCCCGGGGCGTCCCAGCCCCCGGGTCGGGCCACCGGGGCCCCATCACGGGCAGAGAGCGCGCCGTAGTGCAGCTCGCGGGTCTCGCGCAGGGTCCGGATGCCGATCTGGCGCAGGCTCGAGACCTGGTCGGCGACAATGCCCAGGGCGAACATCTGCACCGCCGAGATCGCCAGGACGGCGCCCAGGATGATCGACTGCATGTGCCCGGTGGCGCGGCCGTCACGGACGAAGTCGAGCATGAACGGCGACCACGCCAGCATCGCGCCGACGCCCAGCACCACCGCCAGCGTCCAGAAGAACCGCAGCGGCGAGTAGTAGCTGAGCACGCGGAACAGCGCGACCGAGTTGCGCCGCACGTATCCCCACATGGAGCCGAACAGCCGGCTCGGGCGCACCGAGTCGTTGCGCCCGACCGGCACGTTGGCCAGCGCCAAGCGGCTGTTGCCGGCCTGCACGAGCGACTCGAGCGTGTAGGTGTAGGGCGTCGTGATCACCAGCGACATCGCCGCGGCCCGTGAGTAGGCGCGGAAGCCGCTCGTGGCGTCCTCGACCGGCAGGCCGGAGATCGACTTCACGACCGAGGTGCCCATCTTCTGCAGGCCCCGCTTGATCGGCGAGAACTCGCTGATGGTGCCGGTCTGGCGGTCACCCACGACGATGTCGGCCTCCCCGGCGAGGATCGGCGCGACCAGGGCGGGGATCGACGACGCGTCGTACTGGTTGTCGGCGTCGGTGTTCACGATGACGTCGGCGCCGCGGCGCAGCGACTCCTCCATGCCGTAGCTGAACGCGGCGGCCAGCCCCCGGTGCCGCGGGAAGCCGATGACGTGGTCCACGCCGCAGGCCATCGCGACCTGGCGGGTGTCGTCGGTGGACCCGTCGTCGATCACCAGCCACTCGACCGTGTCGAACCCGGGCACCGCGCGCGGCAGGTGCGCCAGCGCGATCGGCAGGTGCTCGGCCTCATTGAGGCACGGGATCTGGATGATGAGCTTCACGACGAGGACCTCGGGGGTGGCGAGCGCGCGCCGGCAGGGTCGCGCGGACACGAGGATACCGGCGCCCCACGCCTGTGCGGGAACCTCGCGCGCAGGCGCGAGCCCGTCGCCGCTCAGTCTGCTGGCGCCTGGGGCGGCGCGAGCAGTCGGGGGCGCACGCCGAAGGCCGCCGCCAGCACCACGTCGACCACCACGAGGACCAGCCGCGAGACCAGGGCGACGGTCAAGGCGCTCGGGGCGCCGATCGGGCCGGCGAGGATCGCCACGAGCACGCCCTCGCGGACCCCCGCGCCGGCCGGCAGCGGCACGAGCACCAGGCCCGCGACGAAGGCCAGGGCGAACGCTCCCGTGGTCGGCGCGAGCAGCTCGGGACCAGCACCGAGCGGGCGGGCGAGCAGCCAGACGTGCAGCCCGAGGAGCAGCCAGGCCACCGAGGCCAGGGCGAACGAGGTGGCCAGGGCGCGCCCGGGGATCACCACCTGCGGCAACGGCCGGCGCAACCGCGCGGCCGCCCAGCGGATCGCTGCGTTGAGCAGCGCGGGGCGCAGCACGGCGAGCACCACGAGCCCGGCCACGCCGGCCACCGCCAGGGCCAGCCCACCGACCCGGCTGCCCGCCGAGCCGAGCAGCGCCAGCAGCCCGACCAGGCCTCCGGTGGCGACGGCCACGAGGATCGCCACGACGTAGCTCAGGCCCATCACCGCGCGCGGGATGCGCATGCGGCGGCCCAGCTCGGCCTGGATCGCCACCACCCACACCGCGCCCGGCACGTACTTGCCCAGCTGCCCCGCGGTGTAGAGCGTCATCGCCGGGCGCAGCGCCACCAGCTGCCCCAGGCCGCCCAGCAGCACCCGCCAGCTCAGGCCGGTGAGCAGCACGGCGGCGGCGCCCACCAGGCCGGAGCCCGCCAGGTCGACCCAGGACAGCGCGGCCAGGTCCGCGCGCACGGCCGACCAGTTGCGCACCAGTGCGACGGCCACGAACCCGGCCGCGACGACGAGCAGCCCGATGCCCAGCAGCCCCGTGCGCCTCCGGGGGGTGGTCGTGGGAGCAGTCACCGGGCGCGGGCGACCAGCACGAGGCCCGGGCCCCGATCCGGGACCCGCCGCTGCATCCAGCGGCCCGGCGCCGAGGCGATCCGCGTCGCGGGGCCCGACCAGGCGGGGGGCTGCAGGAACGAGCTGCTGCCCTCCGTGAACTCGGCCAGGGCGGCATCGGGCGAGGCGGCGCGGGCAGCAGCTGCCGCGGCCTGCTGGTCGGCGAGCCGGCGGGCTGCCACCGCGTTGCGCACGGCCTCCAGGGCGTAGCCGAAGGGGAACCCGACGTGACGCACCCGCACGTCGACCAGGCCGACCGCCCCGGCCATGTCCCCGAGTGCGGCAGGGTCGTAGCGGCGGAAGTGCCCAGCGATCCGGTCGGCGGCCCCCATCCGGTCGGGGCCGGCCGGCGTCGAGAGGATGAGCGCGCCCCCGGGGCGCACCCGCGCGGCCCACGCGGCCAGGGCGGCTGCGTCGTCCTCGATGTGCTCGATCACCTCGAAGGCGCAGACGAGGTCGAACTGCTCGTCGGCGCCCAGCTCGTCGAGCGAGGCCAGCAGCCGGCCCGGCGTGCCCTGGGCGGCGAGCCGCTGGGCAGTGATGGCGCGGGTCCGGTCGGAGAGCTCGACGCCCGTGTAGGCGCGGCCGACCGCGAGGCGGCAGGCGGCGGCACCCTCCCCCGGGCCGATCTCGAGCACGTCGCCAGCGGGCAGCGCGGCGAGCTCACGGGTGATGAGGTCCCAGCGCAGCCAGGCGTTGAAGGTGAGCGGCGGTGGCGCGGGCCGCCGGGCCGGCGTCGCGGCAAGGCGCTCGTCGAGGCCGGCCGTGACGGCGTGTGGGGAGTAGGCGGTGGCGCCGGTGCGGGCGCGGTGTCGAGCCATGCTGAGGGTCTCCTGGTCGGTGGCGAGCTGGCGCAGCCGCGCGGCGAGCGCCTCGGGATCGGCGGGCGGCACGCGCAGGACCGCATCACCGAGGGCCGTCGCGGCGGGGGTGTCCCCCGTGATGACCGCGCACCCGGCGGCGAGCCCCTGGTACACCTTCGTGGGCACGACCCGCTGCGCCTTGGGCCCGGCGCCGAACACCCCGAGGCACACGTCGTGTTCGGCGACCAGCGCGGGCAGCTCGCTGGCGTCGACCCAGTCGAGCCAGGTGATGTGCGGGTGGCCGGCGAGGATCCGTCGGACCTCGTCGTGGTCCTGCCCGGTCCCGACCAGCGTGACCTCGATGGGATCGTCGGCGAGCCCCACCAGGGCGCGGGCGATCGTCGCCGTGCCCTGCAGCGGCGTGAACAGCCCGACGAACACCACGCGAAGGACGGGCCCAGGTCGCCGATCGGCCTGTGCGGTCCCGGCGTCGAACCACGCCGCTCCGGCACCCACGGGGACGACGACGGCCTTGCCGCGCGCCCAGTCGGGCAGCACCGCGGCCTGCTCGGGGGTGTCGACGACCACGAGGTCTGCAACCCGCAGCGCGGCGGCGTCGACCGCCTGCAGGCCGCGAGCCCTGGGACCGGTGGCGAGCCCCCGATCGCGCACGGTGTCGGCCAGGCCGACGAGGTGGTCCAGCACCAGGGTGGCCCGGGGGAACAGGGCGCGGGCCAGGTGCACGTCGGCGTGCCCCAGGTACCCCACCACCACGACGTCCGGATGCGGCGCGACTGCGGCGCGCTCCCGGACGAGGCGACGCCAGGCGCGCAGCTGCTTGCCGACCAGGTCCAGGGCAGCGCCGGCCGAGCCAGCGGCAGCCACCTTGTCGGCGGTGGAGGCGCCCAGCGGGGCGTTGAGCTCCTCGACCGCCCAGCCGCGCGTGGCCAGGCCGTCGCGCAGCACCGCCACCCGGGGATGCAGCCGTACGTCGTAGGAACCGAAGAGGAGCACCCTCCTCGCGGTCGCCTCGGCCACTGCCAGACCCCTCCTGCATGCGGACGGCCATCGTAGGCGCTCGGGGGCAAGCGCCCGCCCCACGCGCACGCCGAGGTTCCGCTGCGCTACGCCTCGGTACCCCGCACCTCGGCCGGCAGGGCCTCGGCCTCGGTGACGACCACCGGCAGGTCCGCGGTGTCGTCCTCGGCCAGCGCGGCTGACGACCCGGCGAGCTGGATCCGGTGCGCCCCGTCCCGCTCGGTGCGATCCTGCCCACCGCCGCCCCGCTCGCGATCGCCCTGCTCACCGCCCTCCCCCTCGTCGGCGTGCCCAGCGGCGGGCTCGTCGGTGGACTCGTCGGCCGGCCCGGGGCTGGGCTCGGCACGCCCGCCCTCATCCTCGGCGCCCCCGCCCTCGTCCTCGGCCGCCACCGGCCCGCCCGGTGCTGTGTCGGTGGCCGGGGCGTCGCGCAGGTCCACGGCGCGCGGCGCACTGGGAGCGCCGGAGTCGTCCTGCCCGCCCTCGTCGGCATCGACCGGAGCGTCCGGGCCCTCGGCGCCGGCATCGCGCACGTCCACCACGCCCGCAGCGGCCGGGTCGGCGGTGTCGGCGCGAGCGCGCTGGGGGGACGAGGAGGACCCACCGGCACCCACCAGGCGACCGGCGAGGGCGGCGGCCATCCCGCGCACGCCCACCGCGCTGGGGGAGGCCTGCGCGGGTCCGGGAGCGCCGAGCGCCGGCGGCAGCGGATCGGCCTGCGCCACGTCGGCGACGAGCTCGATCCCTGCCGGCTCGATGCCGTCGCGATCGGCCTGCAGGGCGGCCGCGCGCTGCTCGGCGCGGTGCAGCTCCCAGCTCAGGCGCGCTGACTGGAACCCCGCCTCGAGCAGGAACCCGAGCACCACCAGCCCCGTGCCGGCTGCCACCACGGGCAGCAGCACGGGCCCGACGTCGGCGAGGCGGCCGTCGCCGAGCGACCCCGACGCGAGCCACATCACCAGGGCCAGCAGGCCCGCCACGAGGACGCCGAGGCCCAGGGCGGCCGTGACCGCGCCGAGCGGGGTGGGCAGGTCGCGGCCCCAGCGGATCCGCCCGGCGAGGACGCCGAGCAGGACCGGCACGAGCAGCAGCAACGGCGCCCAGCCGGGCATGGTCGTCGGGATGGCGGCGAGGACCGGCAGGGCGGGCAGCGCCCCGACCTCGCCGCCGAAGGCCGACAGCGAGCCCAGCGACCCCAGCGTGAAGCCCGGCCCGACGATCACCGAGGCCGCCCAGATCGCGAGGTTGGGCAGGCTCGCAGCGTCGAGCAGCGTCAACCCGGCGGCGCCGATGGCGCCCGCGTCGAGGTCGGCGAGCGTGGCGCCGACCGTGGCGAAGTGGGCCACGAGGCTCGCGGTCAGGAGCACCGCGCCGGCGCCGAGCAGGCCCACCACCACCGCGACGCCCGCCGCCAGCGTGCGCCAGGTCGCGTCACGCAGGCGGGCGCGGGCCGCAGCCAGCAGCCCGGCCTCGCGGCCGATTCCCCAGACGGTGCCCAGTGCCGCCACAACGCCCGTGACCAGCGCGGCGCGGGCCGGCACGGCGAACGTCGCCGGCGCCGCCGACAGCCAGGCGACCGCCGCACCGCCGGCCCCGTAGAGCGCCGCGGCCCCGATCGCGATCCAGCCGACCTCAGCCGGGCTCGGCTCGGGCAGCAGCCGACCGGTCCACGCCCCGGAGCGGCGAGTCAGCAGCAGGCCCACCAGCACGCCGCCGATGGGCAGGAGGGTCAGCGGCTGGCCCGCCACCTGCAGCGACACCAGGTGCGCCCCGAGCCAGGTGAGCCCCGCCGCGCGCCATGCGGTCGAGGAGTCGCCCACGGAGTTCGGCGAGACCGCCCATGCCAGCATCACCAGGCAGGTGACCAGCGCGATGCCGACGCCGAACGCCCACGCCCCCCCGATCGCACCGGCCACGGCCGGGCGCCGGGAGCGCTGCGGCCCCTGCGAAGCGGCCGAAGGGCCCTCCGGCACGACCGCGCCAGCGGCCTCGTCATCGGGGCTCACCTCATGCGCCTGGGTCTGCGGGGGAAGCGTGCGTGCCACCCCGGGATTCTCCCCCAGCCCAGCCGCCGCCCCCGACCGCGACCCGCGGGTCGCCCGGGTTCGGTCCGCGCCACCCCCGGGCAGGGCCGGCGTCAGCCCTTGAGCAGCTCCCGCATGAGCC
>DASVBK010000257.1:0-4114 GCA_036375875.1 Candidatus Nanopelagicales bacterium | reverse complement strand
GGCCGCGATGACCCTGACCCTGCTGGCGCACGGCTCCCCCGACCCGCGGCACGCGCGCGACGTGGCATCCCTGTCGGGCCGGCTGAGGGTGGCCGGCGTGCCGAGCCGCGCGGCCTACCTGGACCACAACGAGCCGGGGGCCGCCCACGTGGCGCGTGAGCTGGAGCGTTCCGGCGCAGCAAGCACGACGGTGGTGCCGCTGCTGCTCGCCCCCGCCTACCACGTGCGCGTGGACGTGCCGACGGCGATCAGCGCGATGCGTGCCGCGGCGCCCGACCTCCCCGTCGCGGCCGCCGAACCCGTCGGCCTGCACCCGCTGGTGCTCGATGCGGCCGCTGAGCTGGTGCAGGGCAGCGGCCTGCCGGTCGGGCCGCGCACCGGGCTGATCCTCGCCGGGGCGGGCTCACGTGACCTGCGCGCCGTCGCCGCGGTCGAGGCGCTCGTGACGGGGCATGGGCCGGCACTGCGCGAGCGCCTGGGCGTGCGCTCGGTGCGCGGGGCCTACCTCGACGGCGGCCGGCCGCTGGGGCGCATCCGCACGCTCATGCGGTGCGTGGACGGCTGCACGTCCTTCCTGGTGGTCACCCTGATGATCGCCGACGGCATCCTGCGCGACCGGATCGTCGCCGCCGCGAGCCGGATGGACCTTCCCGTCGTGCCGGGGACCCTGGCTGACACCAACGCGCTGGCCGACCTGGTCGTGCTGCGCGCGGGCACCGCCCCCGCGCCGGTCACCGCGGCCGACCCCAGCACGAGCAACTCGGCGAGGGCGCGGTCCTGATCGCTCAGGCGTCCCGGCGCAGCCGGACGGCCGCGGCGATCCGCTCGACCGCCTCGGTGAGCACTGCCGCGGAGCACGCGACGTTCAGGCGCACGAACCCCGCACCGCCGGGGCCGAACGCCACACCGTCCATGAGCCCGACGCGGGCCTCGCGCAGCAGCACCGCAGCCGGATCGTCACCGAGCCCCAGGCGCCGGACGTCCAGCCAGGCCAGGTACGTCGCCGCCGGCTCGCGGTAGCCCACCTCGGGCAGGTGCTCGGCGAGCAGCCGCCCGAGCAGCGCCCGGTTCCCGGCGATGCTCGCGTTCACCGCGTCGAGCCAGGCCCGGTCGGCCCCGTAGCCCGCCGCGTGCCCGAGCACGCCCACGTGGCTCGCGCCGTAGCGCACCGACTCCGGCAGCTCGCGCAGCAGCGCACGCTGCCCCGGCGCGGCCACCAGCAGCGCCGCCTTGAGCCCGGCGAGGTTGAACGCCTTCGCCGCGGAGGTCACGACGACTCCCGAGGGCACCACGGACAACCACGGCACGAATGTCGCCCCGGGGGGCGTGAGCGGGCCGTGCACCTCGTCGACGACGACGAGCGCATCAGCTGCCGCCGCGATCGCCCCCACCGAGGCCAGCTCGTCGGGGCGGTGCACGACGCCAGTCGGGTTGTGCGGGTTGCACAGCAGCAGCAGCGGCCGGGACCCAGGCCCGGCCTGCGCCCGGGCCTGGGCGAGCCCTGCCCGGATCGCCTCGGGATCCCATCGGCCCGCCTCGGTGAGCGGCACGGCCAGCACCTCGCGACCCAGCTCCCGGGTGGACATCGCGAACGGCGGGTAGACCGGGCTGGGGATCACCACGGCGCCCCCGGGCTGCGTCACTGCGGCGACGAGCACGCGGATGCCGGTCATCACATCGGCACACACGAGGGTGTCGGCGGGGTCCGGCGACCAGGCCCAGCGCTGCTCGGCGAAGGCGGCGAACGCCTCGGCGTACACCGGCGCGGGGGTGGGATAGCCCGTGTCGCCCGTGTGCGCCGCCTTGACCAGCGCCGCGACGACCTCCGGGGCAGGCAGCACGTCCATCTCGGCGACCCACAACGGCAGCACGTCCGGGCCGTACAGCCGCCACTTCAACGAGGTGCGCGCGCGCAGCTCGTCGGGGCTGAGCACCTCGAAGGCAGCGGCGGCCATGCGCCCCATCGTGGTGCATCGGGTGGCGATTGGCAGGATGGTCCCCGTGACCCCGCCGGCGCCCACCACGAGCCCCATCCCGTTCGTGTGGCACCCGCGGACCCGCCGGCACGTGCCGCAATCGCAGTTCCGGATGGGCGTGCGCCGGCCGAGCCCCGAGGTCGTCGACCGGGTGAACGCCATCCGCGACGTCCTGCTGCGTGCCGGCCATCCCGAGGTGACGGCCCGCGATCCCCACCCCGACGAGCTCCTGGCGGTGCACGGCGCCGGCCTGCTCGAGCATCTGCGGACGATCCACGACGCCTGGGTGGTGGCCGGCCACCCCCGGGAGCGCGGTCAGGACCGCGTGGTGCCCACGATCTTCCCCACCCCCGGCATGCTGGGCGAGCTGCCGTTGCGCCGGGCCAGTGCCGCCGCCGCGCGAGCCGGGCAGTACTGCTACGACACGACCACGCTCATCGGGCCGGGCACCTGGGATGCCGCGGAGGCCGCCACGGGCGCCGCGGTCACCGCCGCCGAGCTGGTGGCCGACGCGGCCTGGGTCGCGCCGGGCGAGGGCGCACGGACGAACCCGGTCAGCCGCCCCGACGGGGCCGCCCCGCTCGCCTACGCGCTGTGCCGTCCACCCGGGCACCACGCGGCGGCCGACGCCTTCGGCGGCGGGTGCTACCTCAACAACGCCGCGGTGGCCGCGGCCGCGCTGCGCCATCGGGGCGCCCGCCGCGTGGCGATCCTCGACGTCGACGCCCACCACGGCAACGGCACGCAGACCATCTTCTACCAGCGCGCCGACGTGTTCGTCGGCTCGGCGCACGTCGACCCCGGCGCCGGGTTCTTCCCGCACTTCCTCGGCTTCGCCGACGAGACCGGACGCCACGCCGGCCTGGGAACGACCTGCAACATCCCGCTGCCGCCACGCAGCGGCGACGACCGCTGGCTGGAGGCGGTGGAGACGCTGGTCGGCGAGGCGCGCGCGTTCGGCGCCGAGGCCCTCGTCGTGGCGCTGGGCGTCGACGCCTCGAGCGAGGACCCGAGCAGCCCGATGCGCATCAGCCGCGACGGCCTGCGCGCCACCGGCATCCTGTGCGGCATGCTGGGGCTGCCGACGGTGGTGGTGCAGGAGGGCGGCAGCCACCTGAAGTCCCTCGGGGCGCTCGTCGCCGAGGCGCTGGCGGGGGTGGCCGAGGGGGCGCAGCGCGCCGCCCGCCCCTGACGCGGCTCAGCGCCGGGCGAGCCGGACCGCCGGCACGAACCCCGACCACCGGATCAGGGCGAACCGGCCCGCCGGCACCGCGTGGGCCTCGGCACGCACGCAGGCCGCCAGCCGATCCGTGAGATCCCCCCGCGGGTGCTGGGCGAGCGGCGCGGCCACGGCCGAGCGCGACAGCTCGTCGGCCCGCAGCCCGATGAGGTCGAGCATGGCCCCGGCCTGCAGGTAGGTTCCGAGCGGCCCGTCCCGGGCTTGCTGCACGCCAGGCAGGGTGTGCACGGCGATGGCGTCGGCGGCCGCCAGCGCGTCCCCGGGCGTGGCGCCCGCCTCCTCGAGCAATTGCTGGGCTCGGCGTGCCCCGCGCAGGGTGAAGTCCTCGCCGGGCACCGCAGCCGCCAGGCCGAGGTCGTGCAGGAGCGCGGCCACCAGGGCCAGCTCCGGGTCCACGGCGACGCCGTCGAGGCGCGCCAGCAGCTGGCCGTACCACCAGGTCCGCGCCGAGTGGGCGACCAGCGAGGCGGGGAGGACGTCGGCGCAGGCAGCCTGAGCCGCCCGCGTCAGCCGCGAGTCCGGCGGCACGATGGCGAGCTCGCCTCCCAGTCGCCCACGACGCCCTGCCACTATGCGCGCCTGACCCGCCAGGAGGTCGCGGTGGGTCGCCAGGATCGCGGGGACCAGCCCGAGGCGCTCGCGCATCGTCAGTCGACCGCTCGTGCGCTCGAGCCACCCGAGCCCGCCGAGCCGATCGGGATCGGGGCGAGCGTGGTCAGCGCCTCCTGTCACTCCTCGTCCTCGCGCGCCAGCCAGCTGCCCAGCCGGTCGATGGCGATCTCGAACTCAGGGTGCAGGTCCACGAACGTGACCAGCTGCCCGGCGAGCCAGGCGAGGGTGACCTCCTCCTCGCCGCGCCGCCGGGCCAGCTCCTCGATGCCGCGATCGGTGTCGTACA
>DASVBK010000255.1:0-10076 GCA_036375875.1 Candidatus Nanopelagicales bacterium | reverse complement strand
ACCCGAACCTGCCGGGCCACGAGGAGTGCATGATCCGCTCGCCCGAGACCGGCCACCACGTCCTGTTCATCGAGGTGCCCGACGCCCGCGCCGTGAAGAACCGCCTGCACTTCGACCTCCGTCCGGTCGACCGCACCCGCGACGAGGAGGTCGACCGGCTCGTGTCGATCGGGGCGAGCCGGCTCGCCGACCACCGCGACGTCCGCGGGGACGGCACCGGCTGGGTCACCCTGGCCGACCCCGAGGGCAACGAGTTCTGCGTGCTGCGCAGCGACGCCGAACGCGGGCTCGGGGCCACCTCGTAGACTGGCGGCCACACCCCTCCCACCCCCTCACCGGCGTGGACAGGGGTCCGTCGTGTTGCCTCGAGACTTTGGAGTTCTTCGTGGGTGTCAGCGGCCTGGCCGACCTGGTCCTGCAGGACAAGACCCTCGCCGCCGCGATGGCCGACGCCCGCGGCGGC
Source organism: Candidatus Nanopelagicales bacterium (assembly GCA_036375875.1). Taxonomy (GTDB): domain Bacteria; phylum Actinomycetota; class Actinomycetes; order S36-B12; family CAIYMF01; genus Prado023. Next base: position 9,613 of record DASVBK010000255.1, on the reverse strand, counting down.
GTCGTCCCCGCGCTCGACCTGACCGCACCGGGTGCGCTGCGCCCGTTCGTGGTCAAGGGGCTCGTCGACGCCGGGCGGACCGTCCTCGCGGTCGCGGCGACGGCCCGGGAGGCGGAGGACCTGGTGACCGCGCTCGGCGGGCTGATGAACCCGTCCGAGGTCGCGTACTACCCGGCCTGGGAGACCCTCCCGCACGAGCGGCTCTCGCCACGCAGCGACACGGTCGGCCGGCGGCTCGCGGTCCTGCGGCGGCTGCGGCACCCGGGCTCGGACGCCTCGAACGGCCCGGTCAAGGTGGTCGTCGCCCCGGTCCGCTCGGTGCTCCAGCCGCAGGTCCGCGGCCTCGCCGACCTCGAGCCGGTCGAGCTCTCCGTCGGTGACGAGGTCGAGCTCGACGACGTGGTGCGCCGGCTCGCCGCCGCGGCGTACTCCCGGGTCGACCTGGTGGAGAGGCGAGGCGAGTTCGCGGTCCGCGGCGGCATCATCGACGTCTTCCCGCCCACCGAGGAGCACCCGCTGCGGGTGGAGTTCTGGGGCGACGAGGTCGAGGAGATCCGCTACTTCCGGGTCGTCGACCAGCGCTCCCTGGAGGTGGCCAAGCACGGCGTCTGGGCCCCGCCCTGCCGTGAGCTGCTGCTCACCGACGCGGTCCGCGCCAGGGCCGCCGCCCTGGGGGAGCGCCACCCGGAGCTGCTGGACCTCACGGACAAGCTGGCCGAGGGCATCGCCGTGGAGGGCATGGAGGCCCTGGCCCCCGTGCTGGCCGAGGGCATGGAGACCCTCGTCGAGGTGCTGGCCCGCAGCGAGCGCGACACCAGCGCGGCCGCCCCGCTGGTCCTGGTCTGCGACCCCGAGCTGGTGCGCACCCGGGCCCACGACCTGGTCGCGACCAGCACCGAGTTCCTCGAGGCCTCGTGGCACAACGCGGCCGCGGGCAACACCACCCCGATCGACCTGGGTGCCGCGGCCTATCGCAGCGTCGAGGCCGTGCACGAGCTCGCCCGTGAGCACGATGTCGCCTGGTGGGGCACCGGCACGATCGGCCTGGGTGACGGCGCGGAGGTGCTGCCGGTGGCGGCCACCCCCGCCTACCGCGGCGACGGCGCGGCGCTCGCCCGCGACCTGCGCGCCGCGCTCGCCGACGGCCGCCGTGTCGTGGCCATCACCGCGGGCGTGGGCTCCGCGCAGCGCCTGGCCGAGCAGCTCGGTGCCGCCGACGTGCCCGCCCGGGTGGTGCCCGGGCTGACCCGCTGGCCACCGGGCAGCGGCATCGTGACCGTCTCCACCGGCCGGCTGGACCACGGCCTCGACGCTCCTGGTGCCGCCCTGCTGATCGTCACCGAGGCCGACATCCGCGGCCAGAAGGGCACGCGCGACGTCACGCGGCTGCCCAGCCGGCGGCGCAACACCGTCGACCCGCTGCAGCTGGCCGCCGGCGACTTCGTCGTCCATGAGCAGCACGGGGTCGGGCGCTATGTCGAGATGACCCAGCGCACCGTCGGCGGCGCGACGCGGGAGTACCTCGTGCTGGAGTACGCCCCGAGCAAGCGCGGCCAGCCGCCGGACCGGCTCTACGTGCCCAGCGACCAGCTCGACCAGGTGACCCGCTACGTCGGCGGCGAGGCGCCCAGCGTGCACCGCCTCGGCGGCTCGGATTGGCAGGCCAGCAAGTCCAGGGCGCGCCGGGCGGTGCGCCAGATCGCCGGTGAGCTCATCAAGCTGTACGCCGCTCGGCAGCAGGCGGTCGGCTACGCGTTCAGCCCCGACACCCCCTGGCAGCGCGAGCTCGAGGACGCCTTCGCCTACCAGGAGACCCCCGACCAGGACTCGACCATCGCCGAGGTGAAGGCCGACATGCAGCGGCCCACCCCGATGGACCGGCTGGTCTGCGGCGACGTGGGCTACGGCAAGACCGAGATCGCCGTGCGCGCCGCGTTCAAGGCGGTGCAGGACGGCAAGCAGGTGGCCGTCCTGGTGCCCACGACGCTGCTCGTGCAGCAGCACCTCCAGACCTTCTCCGACCGGTACGAGGGATTCCCGGTCAAGGTCGCGGCCCTGAGCCGGTTCCAGACCGACAAGGAGGCCCGCGCGGTCCTCGAGGGCCTGGCCGACGGCACGATCGACGTGGTCATCGGCACCCACCGGCTGTTCTCGGCCCAGACCCGGTTCAAGGACCTCGGCCTGCTCATCGTCGACGAGGAGCAGCGCTTCGGCGTGGAGCACAAGGAGCACATCAAGGCCCTGCGCACCAACGTCGACGTGCTCACGATGTCGGCCACGCCCATCCCGCGCACCCTGGAGATGGCCGTCACCGGCATCCGTGAGATGTCGACGATCCAGACCCCGCCGGAGGAGCGCCACCCGGTGCTCACCTACGTCGGGGGCTACGACGACAAGCAGATCGCCGCCGCGATCCGCCGCGAGCTGCTGCGCGACGGGCAGGTCTTCTTCGTGCACAACCGGGTGGAGTCCATCGAGCGGGTGGCGGCCCGGCTGCGTCGCCTGGTGCCCGAGGCCCGGATCGCCACCGCCCACGGCCAGCTGAACGAGCACGCCCTCGAACGGATCATCGTCGACTTCTGGGAGAAGCGCTCCGACGTGCTGGTCTCCACGACCATCGTCGAGTCGGGCCTGGACATCCCGAACGCCAACACCCTGATCCTCGACCGCGCCGACACGTTCGGCCTGAGCCAGCTGCACCAGCTGCGCGGGCGGGTCGGCCGCGGCCGCGAGCGTGCGTACGCCTACTTCCTGTACCCGGCTGAGAAGCCGCTGACCCAGACCGCCCACGATCGGTTGGCGACCATCGCGGCCCACACCGACCTCGGCGCCGGCATGCAGGTGGCGATGAAGGACCTCGAGATCCGCGGCGCGGGCAACCTGCTGGGCGGCGAGCAGTCTGGCCACATCGCCGACGTGGGCTTCGACCTCTACGTGCGGCTGGTCGGCGAGGCGCTGGCCGAGTACCGCGGCGACACCGGCGAGGAGCTCGCCGAGGTGAAGGTCGAGCTGCCCGTCGACGCGCACATCCCGCACACCTACGTGACCGGTGAGCGGCTGCGCCTCGAGGCCTACCGCCGCATCGCCGCGGCCCATGACGAGGTCGCCATCGAGGAGGTCACCGCCGAGCTGCGCGACCGCTACGGCGCGCTGCCCGAGCCGGTGCAGCGGCTCATGGACGTCGCCCGGCTGCGGGTGCTGGCCCGCTCGGCCGGCGTCGCGGAGATCGTGCTCGCCGGCAGCGTGGTGCGCTTCGGGGGGGTGGACCTGCCCGAGAGCCGGCGGCTGCGGCTGCTGCGCCTGTACCCGGGCACCCAGATCAAGCCGGTGACCCGCACGATCCTCGTGCCGCGGCCGAAGCCGGCCACGATGGGCGCTGCGCCGATCATCGACGCGCCCCTCGTAGCATGGGCGCGCGAGGTGATCCAGGCGGTCATCCTGGAACCGATCGGAGGACGTTGATGGGCCGACGAGCAGTCGCGGCGATGGCACTGGGGGTCCTGGCCCTGGGAGGGTGCGCCGGCGTGGACTCCGGGCAGGCTGCGGTCTCCGACGCGTTCCGGATCAGCCAGGCCGAGGTCGACGCGCAGGTGCGTGAGGTGGTGGGCCAGGTCCAGCAGGCGCCCGGCGACCCGCAGCCCGGGGTTGCCCTGGGCACCACCCAGCGCCTCGTGCAGGACGCGCTCACGGAGGCGAAGGCCGCGGAGCTCGGCGTCAGCGTGACCGAGGCAGAGGTGCAGGCGGGCGTGGCCGAGCTGCGCAGCCAGTACGGCGACCAGGCGGGGCTGGAGCAGGCGGCGGCGCAGGCGAACATCCCGGCCAGCCAGATCGACGATTTCGTCCGCTCCAGGTTGCTGGTGGAGCGCATCGCCGCCGAGCTCGGTGGTGGCGTTGCCGAGGCGGGCGCCGCGCTGGGCGAGTACTCCGAGGCCGTGGGCCTGGAGATCTCGCCGCGGTACGGCACGTGGGACCCCGCCACGCTGCAGATCGTGCCGGGCTCCTCCGTCGCCGAGCCTGCCGCCAGCCCCGCGGCAGGCTGAGCGGTGCCCGGGTGACCGGCCCCCGGGCCGTCCCGCCGCCCACCGGCGCGCCGCTGCTCGAGCTGCTCGCCGTGATGGACCGGCTGCGCTCACCCGGCGGCTGCCCGTGGGACGCCGAGCAGACCCACGGCTCGCTGGTCTCCTACCTGACCGAGGAGGCCCACGAGGCGGTCGAGGCCATCGAGACCGGCGACCGCGCGGCGATGCGCGAGGAGCTCGGCGACGTCCTGCTGCAGGTGGTCTTCCACGCCCGGATCGCGCAGGAGGACGACGACGACCCGTGGTCGATCGATGACGTCGCCGCGGGGATCGCCGCCAAGCTGGTCGCCCGCCACCCGCACGTGTTCGGCGACGAGACCGCCGACTCCGCCGCGCACGTGGAATCGGTCTGGCTGGCTCGCAAGACCGCGGAGAAGGCCCGGGACTCCGTGCTCGACGGCATCCCGAACGGGCTGCCCGCGCTGCTGCTGGCGCACAAGGTGCACTCCCGGGCCACGCACGGCGGGGTGGCTGCCCCGGTGGCCGGCGAGGCGGCGACGGGCGCGGCTGCGGCAGCGGTCGCGGCGGTGGGGAGCGAGGGGATCGGCGAGCTGCTGCTGGCCCTCGTCGCGCAGTCCGACGCGCTGGGCGTCGACCCGGAGTCGGCCCTGCGCGGGGCGATCCGCGGGTACGGCGAGCGGCTCCGGGCGGCGGAAACCGGCGAGCCGCGGTGACCGCTGCGGGGCCACGCGCTCAGCAGGAGGGGTCGGGCGGGAGTCGGTAGTGTGGCCGGGCGTGCGGGTGCTGCATCCCCCTCCCCTCCCGCCCAAGCGCACAACCACCCGATAGGAGCAACTGTGGCAAGCATCGATGTCGTCATCGCTCGCGAGATCCTCGATTCCCGTGGCAACCCGACCATCGAGGTCGAGGTCGCCCTGGAGGACGGCTCCGTCGGCCGTGCTGCCGTGCCCTCCGGCGCCTCCACCGGGGCGTTCGAGGCCTACGAGCTGCGGGACGGCGACAAGGAGCGCTACCTCGGCAAGGGCGTGACGAAGGCGGTGGCCTCGGTCGAGGACGAGATCGCCCCGGCGATCCTGGGCTTCGACGCCACCGAGCAGCGCCTCATCGACCAGACCATGATCGACCTCGACGGCACCACGAACAAGGAGCGCCTGGGCGCCAACGCGATCCTGGGCGTCTCGCTGGCCGTGGCCAAGGCGGCTGCGGAGTCCGCAGGCCTGCCGCTGTTCCGCTACCTCGGCGGCCCGAACGCCTACCTGCTGCCGGTGCCGATGATGAACATCATCAACGGCGGCTCCCACGCCGACTCCGACGTCGACATGCAGGAGTTCATGATCGCCCCGATCGGCGCCGACACCTTCGCCGAGGCGCTGCGCAAGGGTGCGGAGGTCTACCACGCACTCAAGGGCGTGCTGAAGTCCAAGGGCTACGCGACGGGCCTGGGCGACGAGGGCGGCTTCGCCCCCAACCTGCCGAGCAACCGTGCCGCCCTGGAACTCATCGTCGAGGCCATCGAGAAGGCCGGCTTCGTGCCCGGCACCGACATCGCCCTCGCGATGGACGTGGCGGCCTCGGAGTTCCACGGCCGGGCGCTCAAGGGCTCCGGCGAGGTCAAGCCCGAGGAGTACTTCGTCGAGGGCCAGGCCAAGAGCACCGACCAGATGATCGAGTACTACAAGGGCCTGGTCACCGACTTCCCCATCGTGTCCATCGAGGACCCGCTGGGCGAGGACGAGTGGGCGGACTGGACCGCCATCACCGCCGAGCTCGGCTCGCGCGTGCAGATCGTCGGTGACGACCACTACGTGACCAACACCAGCCGCATCATGCGAGGCATCGAGGAGAAGAGCGCCAACGCGCTGCTGGTCAAGGTCAACCAGATCGGCTCGCTCACCGAGACGGCCGAGGCCGTGGACGCCGCCCACCGCGCCGGGTTCAAGACGATGATGAGCCACCGCTCGGGCGAGACCGAGGACTCCACCATCGCCGACCTGGCCGTTGCCTACAACTGCGGCCAGATCAAGTCCGGTGCCCCGGCCCGCTCGGACCGCGTCGCGAAGTACAACCAGCTGCTGCGCATCGAGGACGAGCTCGACGACGCGGCGCGGTACGCCGGCGCCTCGGCGTTCCCGAGGTTCTCCGCCTGACCGTGCGAGGATGGGCGGCATGCGAGTCGGCCGCCCATCCTCGGAGCGGCGGACCTCCCGACCTGACCCTGGACGCCCAGTGCTCTCCGCTCGCGCGGGGGCTGCGCTGGGCGTCCTCGTCATCCTGATCGCGATCCTGGCCATCCCGTTCAAGGAGTGGGTCACGCAGCGCGCCCGGATCAGCGACCTCGAGGCGCAGCTGGCGTGGCACACCCAACGGGCCGCGGACCTCGAGGCCTCGCTCAAGCGCTGGGACGACCCGGCCTACGTCGAGGCGCAGGCCCGCGCGCGGCTGCACTTCGTGCGCCCGGGGGAGGTGGGTTACGTCGTCCTCACCGACGCCGAGACCGCGACGAGCGACACGACCGCGACCCGGCCGATGGCCCAGGCCCCCAAGGGCGGCCCGTGGTGGAGCGCCGTCTGGAGCACCGTGCAGGCGGCCGACGCGCCGAAGCACAGCGCCCCGCCCTCGGCACCGCCGGAGGCCACGCCCGCCGAGTCGTACGGGCGGTGAGCGGGCAGGCTCCGAGCACCGCGGACCTGCTGGCGGTGACCGCCCAGCTGGGCCGACCGGTGCGAGCCGTCCGCGCGGTTGCCCACCGCTGCGCGTGCGGGGACCCGGACGTCGTGCAGACCGAGCCCGCGCTGGCCGACGGCACCCCGTTCCCTACGCTGTACTACCTGACCTGCCCGCGCGCCACGGGCGCGGTGAGCACCCTGGAGTCCGAGGGGCTCATGCGCGACATGGCCGGGCGGCTGGCCTCGGATCCCGAGCTGGCCGAGGCGTACCGCGCCGCCCACGAGGCCTACCTCGCCGAGCGCGAGGCCCTCGGCCGTGTGCCGCAGATCGCGGGCATCTCCGCCGGCGGCATGCCGGATCGTGTGAAGTGCCTGCACGTGCTCGTCGGCCACGCGCTGGCAGCCGGCCCCGGGGTGAACCCGCTCGGCGACGAGGCGCTGGCTGAGCTCGCGGCCCGCGGGATCGGCCCCGACACCGCCTGGGGCGGCTCGGTCACCGGATGCGTGGCGGACCGACCGTGAGCACGGTGCGAGCCGCCGCGATCGACTGCGGCACCAACTCGATCCGCCTGCTCGTCGGCGACGTGGACCTCGCCACCGGTCGCGCGGCCGACGTGGTGCGCGACCTGCGGATCGTGCGGCTCGGCCAGGGCGTGGATGCCACCGGAGCCTTCGCCCCCGATGCCCTCGCGCGGACCTTCGCCGCCTGCCGGGAGTACGCGGCGATCCTGGCCGAGGCCGGCAGCCCGCCGCTGCGGTTCGTGGCCACCTCCGCCTCGCGGGACGTCTCCAACCGCGACGAGTTCGTCGCCGGCGTGCGCAGCGTCCTCGGCGTCGAGCCCGAGGTGATCTCCGGCGAGGAGGAGGGCACGCTGTCCTTCGCCGGTGCGACGGCGGACCTGCCGTCGGGCGTGCCGGGACCGTTCCTCGTGGTCGACATCGGGGGCGGCTCCACCGAGTTCGTGCTCGGCGAGGGCAGCCCCCGGGCGCGCGTCAGCGTGGACATCGGGTGCGTGCGGATGACCGAGCGCCACCTGCGCGACGACCCGCCGAGCGCCGCCCAGGTGGCCGCGGCAACCGCCGACATCGACGCGGCGATCGCCCGGGCGGGTGCCGTCGTGGCCCTCGACGAGGCCGTCACGCTGGTGGGCCTGGCGGGCACGGTCACGACCGTCGCAGCCATCCACCTCGGCCTGCCCGGGTACGACCCGGCCCGGATCCACCACAGCCGCATCCCTGCCGGGGCCGTGGCCGGGATCAGCGGGGCGCTGCTGGCCATGACCCGGGCGCAGCGGCTGGCGATGCCGGTCATGGTGCCGGGACGCGAGGACGTCATCGGGGCCGGGGCGCTGGTGCTGCGCCGCATCGTCGAGGCGACGGGCGCCGGGGAGGTGCTGGTCAGCGAGCATGACCTGCTCGACGGGATGGTGCTCGCGCTGGCTCGGGACAGGGTGGGGTAGCCGACCTCACTGCCCGAGCCGGCGCACCCGGTGGGCCGCGATCATCCAGTCGCCGCTGCCGATCCAGTGCCCGGTCACCGAGGCAGCCGGTCCGACGGCGACGAGGGCCAGCGCCCACGACGCGGGCATCCCGATGGCCAGCATCGCGGCGAGCCCGGCGAGCATGGCGGCGAGGGTCATGGAGCGCCGCGTCCGCTCACGCTCGTGGAACAGCAGCACGTCGCGCCCGGCCGAGAGGATGCTGAGCACCGTGAGGGGCAGGAACAGGCACGTGAAGATCAGCAGCGCCGTCACGAGCCACCTCCCGCCTGGGGCCGCCACGTAGGGTGAGCCCATGCCGAGCCTCGCCGTCACCGTCATCGGCCGGGACCGACCCGGGATCATCGCCGATGTTACCGCCGTGGTCGCCGACCTGGGGGGCAACCTCGAGGACTCCTCGATGACGCTGCTGCGCGGCCACTTCGCCTGGATGCTCATCGCCGACCTGGACGCCGCGCCGGAGGAGCTCGCCGCACGGCTGGACCACCTGGCCGGCGACGGCCTCACGGTGAGCGTGCTGCCGGTGGGCGACGACGAGCCGTACGGCGGCGAGGCCGCCTATGTGCTCAGCGTGCACGGTGCCGACCGGCCGGGGATCGTCGCGGGCGTCACGGCGACGTTGGCCAAGCACGGCGGCAACATCACCGACCTCTCCACGAGGCTGGGCCCTGGCGGGCTCTACGTGCTGGTCGCCGAGGTGAGCCTGCCGGCCGGCGTCGACGTGGTCGCGCTCGGTGCCCAGCTTGCCGAGGCCGGCCGGCACCTGGGTGTCGGGGTCTCGCTGCGCCCGGCAGACTCCGACGTGCTGTAACGGGCCACCAGCCATGGAGACTGCGCGCACGCTGCTGCCCCTGCCCATGCCGGCGCTGCCACCGGGGCAGGTGCTGCCGGTGCTCACCACGCCCGACCCCGACGACGTGCTGGCGACCGCGTGCGTCGAGGTGGATCCGCACGATCCGGCGGTGGTGCAGCTGGCCGCCGACCTCCTGGCCACCATGCGGGTCTCACCGGGCTGCGTGGGCCTGGCCGCCAACCAGGTGGGCGTGGCCTGGCGGATGTTCAGCCTCGACGTGTCGCGCCACCCCAAGGCGCGCACCACGCACGGCACCTTCGTGCTGGTCAACCCCGTCGTCGTGGCCGCCTCGCGCAACGAGAAGGGCCGTGAGGGGTGCATGTCGGTGCCGGACTTCACCGGCGACGTGCGCCGCGCGACCCGGATGACCGTCACCGGCGTGCTGCCCGCCACCGGTGACCCGGTGACGCTGACGACCGACGCGTTCGAGGCCCGCGCCCTGCAGCACGAGCTGGACCACCTCGACGGCCTGCTGTTCCTGGACCGGGTGGCGGGTGCCCACGCGATCCACCCGCGCAAGACCTACCTTTGACCCGCGCCGCCCCGGTCCCGCCG
>DASVBK010000239.1:0-5062 GCA_036375875.1 Candidatus Nanopelagicales bacterium | reverse complement strand
CCACCCCCGCCCGGCACGTACCCCCCGCCGCCACCCCCCGGTGGCAGCTACCCACCGCCACCCCCCGGTGGCAGCTACCCGCCGCCACCCCCCGGTGGCAGCTACCCGCCGCCACCCGGCACGTACCCCCCGCCGCCCGGTGCGTTCGGGCCCGGAGGCGCTCCCGCTCGCCAGACCTTCGACGTGGGGACCGCGCTGAGCTACGGCTGGAACGGGTTCAAGAACAACCTCGGGTCGATCGCCGTCATCGCGCTTGCGGTGCTGGTGGCCAACCTGGTGGTGAACCTGCTGTCGCGGATGGTCAACGACAGCTTCTTCTTCAGCGTCCTGATGAGCGGGATCTCGATCTTCGTCAGCCTCGTCATCGGCCTCGGGCTGATCCGCGCCGCGCTGGAGATCGTCGACGGCCGTCGTCCTGACCTCGGCGCCCTGCTGAGCACCGACGGCGTGGGCACCTACCTCATCGCGTCCGTGCTGGTCTCGATCGTGGTCTTCGTCGGATTCCTGCTGTGCATCATCCCGGGCTTCATCGCTGGGTTCCTGCTGCAGTTCTTCGGCTACGCGATCGTGGACGGCAGGCAGGGCGGCACCGCTCCGGCGGTCATCGAGTCCGATCCGGTCGGTTCGATGCGGACCTCCTTCGAGATCACCTCGAAGAATGTCGGCAGCCTGATCCTCTTGGCGATCGTCTGCTTCGCGATCAACCTGCTCGGTGCGTTCCTGTGCGGGATCGGGCTGATCGTGACCCTGCCGGTAACGGCCATCGCGATCGCCTACGCGTGGCGCTTCTTCACCTCGGGGCGGATCGCCCCCCAGCCCGCCTGACCTGAGGAGCCTGGCCCCCGGACGGATCCGTGCGTCTGGGGGCCGGGTCGTTCCCGCGGCCCGGAGTTGCCTTGCGGCTTGTGGGCCCCCATGGGCACGAGGACCGCTACTCGTGGCCACGGGCCCGTCGAGCAGATGGGGCAGGCCGCTCGCGGCCCTGGTCCGCGCCGAGGCCCCACCCCGCTCGCCCTCACGGCTCCCAGTGGTCAGGTCGATCGACGGCTGGCGGCAGCCGGGTCGTGCCGGATCCCCGAGCCGAGCGCAGCTGGCTGGGGGTGAGGAACAGGGCGTCACGCAGGTCTGCCCCGGCCAGATCGGCACCCCGCAGGTCAGCGCCCGTCCAGTCAGCGCGCCGAGCCCGCGCACCGCGCAGGTCAGCCCCTACGAGCAGGGCGCCGCGCAGGCTCGCGGCCCGCAGGTCGGCGCGCCGAAGATCGGCACCGGCGAGGTCCGCCCCGCCGAGGTCGCGTCCCGGTCGAGGTCCGCGCAGACGCGCGCTGGCCAGGCGCAGCAGTGCGTTGACCTCGTCACGCTGGCTGAGCGCGTCCACCTGGTTCGGCGCTCGGGCGGCCTGACGCGCCATGCCCACGGTGCGCTGCTGCGCGAGGAGCAGCGCACCGCGAAGCTCGTCGTCGACGCCCTCCTCGAGGGCCGCGGCGAGGTACCAGCACAGCTCGTGCAACATCCGGGTCACCGGCAGCGCGGCGAACATGGAGGCGGCGGTGCCGGCATCGTCGCGCCAGGTGCTCGGGGCGTGCGCTGCCGTCACCGCCTGCCCCGCCCCGAAGCAGGAGTAGGTGACGCAGCCGCGGAAGCCCAACGGCAGCAGGTCGGCATGCACCGCGCACCGGTCCGCCGCGTCGAGGTTCGGGCAGGGTGCCCCAGCGGCCTTGTCGGAGGGGAAGTCCGCGGACCGGCTGAACGCCAGGCCCACGCAGCACAGCGCGGCGCACGCCCCGCAACCGTCCGTGAGATCCAGTGTCGTCGCCACGTGCTCACCCCAGGGAAGCGGCGTCCAGGCCGGCTTGCGCGCACACCTGGTCCCACAGCGCCGCTCGCTCCTGCGGGGTGCTGCGCGTGCCGGGCAGCCGTTCGGTCCCGCGCGGCGTCCGGTCCAGCCAGAAGCTCCCGTTGGACCCCGGGATGGGATCGACCCCCGCGAGCCACACGAGCGTGTCGGCGCCCTCCTGCGCAGTGCGCAGGATCGGTCGCGTCACGCGCCGGAAGGTGGGCAGCGAGGCCTGCACGCCGGGCGTATCCGCCCACCCTGGGTGCATGGCGTGGAACTGCACGGGCTCGGGGAACCGCCGCGCCCACTCCTGCGTGAGCACGACCTGCGCCCGCTTGGCCAGCGCGTACGCGCGGACCCCGTCGTAGTGCGCCTCGTCGAGCTGCATCCCGGTGGGATCCAGGGCCTGGGTGTACATGCCGCCTGAGGAGACGGTGAGCACCCGACCCCGGTCCGCGGCTCGGAGGAGCGGCAGCAGGGTCGCAGTGATGAGCTGGGGGCTGAGCACCTGCGCGGCGTACGTCTGCTCGAAGCCCTCGGGGGCGCGCCCGTACTGCGCCGTCAGGGCCCCCGCGTTGTGCACCAGCACGTCCAGATGGGCATGGGTGGCGGCGAACCGATCGGCGAAGGCGCGCGCGGCGCGCAGCGAGCGGAGGTCAGCCACCGCAATGGCAACGGGATCGGTCGTGTCACCGATGCTCGACAGCCGTGCCGCGGCCGTTGCGGTCCTGGCCTCGTCGCGTCCGACGATGGTCAGGTGCGCACCGAGGCCCCGCATCGCTGCCGCGGCGGCCCAGCCGATGCCGGACGTCGCGCCGGTGATCACCACGGAGCGGCCGTCGAGGCGTGGCAGGCTCGACCACCTGCCGGTCACGCGGCGCAGCTGCGCGCCCGTGCTCCCGAAGCTGCCCACCACGCTCACCTCGAGCACGGCATCGACGACCCTGCCGAGGGCGGCACCTGGCAGCGACCCCAGCCCCATCAGCTGGGACCGACTGGATACGGCACGCCCGGACCTGCTGGGGGTGCGGGGAGGTGCCCGAACGGGGCGGCGCGTCCTGGCTGCGGCATGGGCACAGTCTGGCGCCCGGGTCCGACATCGGCAGCCGATCGCGACACGCGGGCGCCAAGATCCCCGACGGGCCGAACCGCCGCGACTACATTGCGGAGCACGGGCCCGGGTGCTCTGCGGAGGGGAAGCCGCGGGACGCTCGGGCCCTTCAACGTCCCCAGCGCGAGCTCACGCCGAGCGCGCGACGTGCTCAGGTGACGAGCGTGGCGATCGGGGACGGGCGTGCGGGTATCCTGCGTGCCGGTCAGCCGATCAGGCGCACTGGCGGACCGGGTTCGCGAGGCTCGCGGGGCCCGCGTGAACCGAGACCCCGGCGAAGGCCGGGACACGTGCAGGAGGCCCGCATGACGACCGCACAGGTGATGCTCACGCCCGAGGGACGGGCGATGCTGCACGAGCGCATGGTGGAGCTCGAGCAGGAGGTGCTGCCCGGGATGCGGCCGCTGCTGGTCGAGGACGAGCGCGACGAGCGGGTGGTGGCCGACTTCGAGCGCCTCCAGGCCGAGCACGACCGGCTGGCCGTGCTCCTGGGCACGGCCGGGGAGCTCGATCCCGCCAACCTCGGCGAGGTCATCGAGCTGGGCAGCCGTGTGGCGTTCACCGACGGTGACGGGCAGCGGCGGGTGGTGCGCATCGTGGACCCCGTCGAAGCGTTCCTCGACGACGAGCGCATCAGCGACTCCTCGCCCCTTGCGGTCGCGCTGCTCGGGCATCGCGTGGGCGACACCTGCACCGTCCAGGCACCCTCGGGGGTCTGGACCGCCACGATCCTGGCGGTGGGCGAGCAGCTCTGACCGCGAGCACCCGCACTGGCGCCGGCAGGGGCACGCGCCACTGGGTCTGAGCACGGGCGTCCACAGATCGCCGCGGCCACGGGTCCAGATCGGTGATGCTGCCCCACGGTGTGCCCATGACCGCCACGGACCCGCAACTGCCCCCGATCACCTGTCCCAGCAGCCTCGTCGCGTCCTGTGCGCCACTGCTCGGGTTCACGCCGGAGCGCTGCCTCGTGGCCTTCGTGCTCGGCGTGCCGGGCCGCTTCGGCCCTGTCCTCGTGCGCATCGACCTACCGCGGGCCGGGGCGGAGTCCGCCTGGGCCGAGGAGCTGGCGGGGAGCATCCGGGGCACCGGCGGCACGGGCGTCGACCTCGTGGCGTGGTGCGACGTCCCCGACACGTCGACGCGTCAGGCGCTGGTCACCGTGCCCGCCCTGCACGCGCTCTGGGCCGCGCTGGACGGGACTGCGATCGACGTGCTGGCGACCCTCACGACGAACGGCCGTGTCTGCTGGCTGCACGACTGCCCGGACCTCTGCTGCGAGCGTCCCCGCCCCTTGGACCCAGCGGTCATGACCGCGGTGCAGGCCGAGTACGTGTACGCCGGCTACGCCCCGCTGGGCAGCCGCGAAGCCCTCGCAGCCCGGGTGGCGCCCGATGCGTCACGGACGCGCTGCGTCGCACGGTCCCTGCGCAACCGTCGCCCCGCTCGGGCGCTCGAGCGCTGGCGCGACATCGAGCTCGCCCACCTCACCGGCCTGCTCCTGCCCGGCGAGCCGCCTCCTTCACGCTCGAGCGCGCTGCACTCGGGCACCGCCGCACGGTTCCTCGGGACCCCCGTGGACGCGCGCCTGGCGGCGCGGGCGATCCATGCGCTGGCAGACATCACCGTGCGCGACACCCTCCTGCTGCGCCTCGTCGTCGCGGACGACCACGACCCCCGGGCCTGGCGTGACACCATCGACCTGATGGCCGACCTCACACGGTGCGCGCCCACAGGGTGGGCCGCGCCGCCGGCCACGCTGCTGGCGATCGTGGCATGGATGCGTGGCGAGGGCGCGCTAGCCTCGGTCGCCCTCGCCCGCGCGGTGAAGGACGATCCGGGGTACCGGCTGGCTCACCTGGCCCGGGAGGTGATCGGCCGAGGGATGGATCCCCGCGAGTGGCGCCGGTCCATGAGCGGACTCACCGAGGCGCAGTGCCGGGGCCGCGACACGACCGGGGGCTGAGGCCAGCGACCGAGGCCAGCGACCGAGGCCAGCGCCGGGACCGGGGACTGACCGCCGCTGAGGCCAGCGCCGGACTCAGCCACCGAGAACGGCAATCGGGTCCGCCGCTGAGACCCGCGGCCGGTGGCGCCGCCACGCCGCAGGTCCCGGG
>DASVBK010000230.1:0-2176 GCA_036375875.1 Candidatus Nanopelagicales bacterium | reverse complement strand
GCACCCGCCGCCGGGGCGGTCGCCGAGGCCGCGCCAGCCCCCGCTGCGGTCGTCCCGGAGCCCACGACAGGCACCCCCGTGGCCGCGGCCGAGATCGTCTCGACCACCGCCGCTGGCTCGGAGGCGTCCAGCAGGCTGGTGCGGAACTGCTGCTGCATGAGCGAGCGCGAGAGGCTGGCCAGGATCTGCAGGTGCTCGTCACCGGCGCCCTCGGGCACGGCGATGAGGAACATCAGGTGCGCGGGGCCGTCCGGGGCACCCCAGTCGATGCCGCGGCTCGAGCGGCCGAACACCACGGTCGGCTCCGTGATCCCGGTCGACCGGGCGTGCGGGATCCCGATGCCGCCCTCGATCCCGGTGGCCATGAGCTCCTCGCGGGCGGCCACGTCCGCGCGCAGCCGTTCCGGATCGGGGGAGCGGCCCGCCGTGGCGGCAAGTGCGATCAACCGGGCGATCGCCTGGTCCTTGGTGGTGGCGCGCGAGTCGAGGTCCAGCTCGACGAGGGCGGTGGTGATGACGGGCATCGGGGCCTCCTGCGGCTTGGCCGGTTCACGCGGGTTGGCGGTGCGGGGGTGAGGCGGGTGTCGGGTGCCGGGTGTCGGGTCGGGTTCGGCGAGGGGCGGACGGATGGGACGGGGCGGTCAGATCGGGGCGACCTGGACCTCCAGCGGTCGGATGAGGCTGGGCGGGGGCACGCCGGTCCCCGGGGTCTGCACTGCGGCCGAGGCCCAGGCCACGCCGACGCGCAGCGCCTCGGGTCCCGAGCCGCCCGCGTGCAGGAACCCGGCGAGCAGGCTGTCGCCGGCGCCGACCGTGCTGGACACCGGCACCCGTGGCCCGGTGGCGCGCCACCGGCCCTCGCCGTCGACGAGCAGCGCCCCGTCCGCGCCCAGGCTGCAGACCACGGCGCCGGCGCCGAGGGCCTGCGCCTCGACGCACGCGTCGAGCACGTCGTCCAGCGAGGTGACCTCCCGGCCGACCAGCGACCCGAGCTCCTCGTCGTTCGGCTTGATGACGTCGGGCTTCGCGTCGGGGACGCCGTCGACCAGGGCGCGGCCGCTGGTGTCGAGGGCGAACCGGCTGCCGGCCATCCGGGCCACCCGCGCGAGCTCGCCGACCACCGCCGGGTCGAGATCGCCGGGCAGGCTGCCGGCGACGACCACCCAGCCGCCGCTCACCGCGGCCTGCGCGACGGCTGCCAGGATGCCGTCGACCTCCAGTGGGGTGAGGTCGGGGCCGGGCTCGTTGAGCTTCGTGGTGGTGCCGTCCGGCTCGACGATCGTGACGTTCGAGCGGGTGGCCCCGGCGATGACCACGCTGCGGTGCGGGATGCCCTCGTCGGTGAGGGCGCCGACCATCGCCCGGCCGATCGAGCCGCCGAGGGGGAGCACGGCCAGTGAGCGGTTCCCGCGCGCGGTGAGGAAGCGGGTGACGTTCACGCCCTTGCCCCCCGGGTCCTCGAGCGTGGAGGTGGCGCGCATGACCTCCCCGCGATGCAGGGCCGCCACGGCCAGCGTGCGGTCGAGGCTCGGGTTGAGGGTCACCGTGACGATCATCGAGGTGGCCGCATCCCATGCTGGAGGTCGACCAGGGGCGGGGCGCTCAGGTGCTGGCGGGCAGGCGGCCACATGGCCGTGGCGCTACCCGCCCGCGGCGGATCCATCCCTGCCAGCTTCGTGCGTTCCCGGTGGGTCGGCCGCGCCCGACCCTCCGCAGCACGACCGCCGCCGGCAGGATGGCGCTCATGTCCGGCCCCGCTGCCCCCAGGCTCACGCCCCTCGTGCTGCCCCATCTCGAGGGCGTCGCGCCGGATGCGCTCGACCCGGACGAGGTGCACGAGGCCGAGCGCATCACCGCGCCAGCATCGGGGCGCCCGCTGGCCTGGTCCGGCCTCCGGCTGCGGCACTGCGAGCTGCACCTGCCGGAGGTCGCGACGCTGCGGGCCGAGGGTGCGCGGTTGCTGGACTGCCGGGTCGTGGCGCCGGTCGTGACCACGTGGCGCGCGGTGGGCGCGACGTGGCGGGGGGTCGAGGTGGTCGAGGGTCGGATCGGGCACCTCGATGCCGCGGAGGGGCAGTGGGACCGGGTGGCGCTGGCCGGTGCGCGGATCGGCTACCTCAGCCTGCGCGACGCCGAGGTCACCGACGTGCGCCTGGCCGACTGCGAGGTCGAGACC
>DASVBK010000228.1:0-4607 GCA_036375875.1 Candidatus Nanopelagicales bacterium | reverse complement strand
GCCGTCGGGGCCGCCAACGGCCGCAACCCGATCTCGGTGATCGTGCCGTGCCATCGCGTCGTGGCCACCTCCGGACACCTCACCGGGTTCGCGGGGGGCCTGGACACGAAGGCGTGGCTGCTCGCGCACGAGCAGCGGGTGCTCGCCGCGGCATGACGGGCAGGGGGGTCAGCGCTCGACGATGCGCCAGGCCGTGAGGCCCGAGCCCACCAACGAGCCGGCGCCCGCCGAGGCGCAGCCGCGCGAGGAGCCGCAGCTGCCGCAGCCGTCGTCCGCGCAGGCGCCCGCGAACACGAGCACCCGTCGGATGCGGCCCGCCGAGGCCAGCGTGGCCAGGGCGGTGTCCGCGACGTCGAGCGGCGCGCCCGTGCACCTGGCGACCTCCGCCGTGGAGCCGGCACCCGAGGCGACCGCGGCCAGCACGTCAGCCAGGGCCACGCTCATGGCAGTCGCACCCCGACCTGGAACACGGCCACGGCCAGCAGCCAGGCCATCGTGAACTGCAGCGCGACGCCGGCGGCGGTCCAGCGCCCACCGATCTGGCGGCGCTGCGTCGCCAGGGTCGCGACGCACGGCGTGTAGGCCAGCAGGAACACCAGGAACGCCGCCGCGGCGGCCTGCGGATGGCCGCCCGAGGAGGCGACGAAGTCCGCGTAGACGGAGTCGGACAGGTTCGCCCCCACCGGGTAGGTCTGCGCCCACGAGGAGATGACCGCTTCCTTGGCCACGAAGCCCACGATGAGCGCGCCGACGGCATGCCAGTCGGCGAAGCCCGTGGGCGTGAACAGCACGGCTGCCTGGTCGGCGATCCAGGCGTACAGGCTGTCGGCGACGGGCACCGTGCCGAGGGTGCCGCTGGAACCCGGGGCCGGGATCACGCCCAGGGCCCAGACTGCGGCGACGGTCACCACGATGATCCCGGAGGCGGTCTGCAGGAACCCGCGCAGCCGCGCCCAGGTGGCCGCCGCGAGCAGGCGCAGCGCGGGCCGCTGGTAGGGCGGCAGGTCCAGCACGAGCGGGTCGTCGCCCATCGAGCGGATGAGCGTGGCGCGCAGCAGCAGCCCACCGAGCACGACCAGCACGATGCTGGTCACGTACATGAGGAACACCACCGTGCCCGCCCGGTCGGGGAAGAACGTGGCCGCGACCATCACGTACACCGTCAGCCGTGCGGAGCAGGACGTGAAGGGCACGAGCAGCGCGGTGAGCAGCCGGTGGCGGGCGTCGGGCAGCACCCGCACCGCCGAGATCGCCGGCACGTTGCACCCGAACCCGACCACGAGCGGCAGGAACGCGCGGCCCGGCAGACCGAGCCGGCCCATGAGCCGGTCGGTGACCACGGCGGCGCGGGCCATGTAGCCCGAGTCCTCGAGCAGGCCCAGCAGGGCGAACATGATGGCCATGAGCGGCACGAACGTCAGCAGCATGCCGACGCCAGCGATCAGGCCGTTCACGACGAACCCCTCGACGAGCGTGCCCCCCAGCCCCACGGCGCCGAGCACGGCGGTCGTCGCGTCCGTGACCGGCCCGGAGAACAGGGCATCAAGGCCGTCCTGCAGCGGGGCGGCCACGCGCGTGGTCAGCGCGAAGACCGCCCACATCACGGCAAGGAACAGCAGTGGGCCGACCACTGGGGCGGTGGTCCACCGGTCCAGCCGGTCGGTCCAGCTGCGGCGCACCTCGTGGTCGCGGGTGATGACTTGGCCGGTGGTCGCGGTGACCCAGTCGAAGAGGGCCTCGGCTGCGGCCAGGTCCGGGTCCGCATCCGGCGCCCCCGCGACGACCGGCAGGCGAAGAACAGGTGCGGGTGGGCTGGCGAGCACCTCGGCCACGGCGTGGGCCAGGGCGTCCACCTCGCGCCGGCGTGGATCGATCGGGACGACGGGGGCACCGAGGCGGGCCGCCAGTGCGTCGACGTCGACCTGCACCCCTCGGCGCCTGGCCACGTCGCTCATCGTCAGCGCGACGACCACCCGAAGCGGCAGCGCGCGCACGTGCGCGGCCAGGACCAGCGATCGGCCGAGGTGCGCGGCGTCGCAGGCCACGATGACGACGTCGACCTCGTCGGTGCCCAGCAGCTCGGCGGTGAGCGCCTCGTCGGGGGAGGCCGGGTGCAGCGAGTAGGCGCCCGGCAGGTCGATGAGTGCCGCCTCGCCGAATGCTGGGTCGCGCCATCGACCCCGGCCGATCTCGACGCTCGTACCCGGGTAGTTGCCGACAGCGCGACCCGCGCCGGTGAGCGCGTTGAACAACGTGGACTTGCCGGAGTTCGGGCTGCCGACCAGTGCGATCGCGGGAGCGCCGGGAGCGGCCTGCGGGGTCGGCGCCTCGTGGCAGCTGGGGGTCGGCGCCTCGTGGCAGCTCGGCGCGGCGGCGGGTGTGGTGGCGGGTGCCTGGCCCACCCTGCTCGTCGTGTCAGCCATCGGCCTGCTCGATCCGCTGCACCTGCACCCCGGTGAGGATGCGGCGGGCGACCGCGATCCGGTCGTCGCCGATCGCCAGGACCGCCCCACCGCCACTGGTCCTGGACTGGACCGCCAGGCGCACGCCCGGCCGCAGCCCCAGCTCGGCCAGTCGGCGGGTCACGGCCGGATTCGCGTTGCCGGCTGCCACCACATGCAGCGGCAGGCCGCGCGGGGCCTCGTCCAGGGTCACGGCGCGATCGTACTAGGAGGTAAGGCTTGCCTTAGCAGGTGCGGAGGGCCCGATCCGGGAGCCGAAGGTCCCGTGCTGCCCGGCGGCCTACGGCTCCGCCGTTGGATCGGCGTCGCCGGCTGCCGCCCCGATGAGGGCGCGGCTCTCGGCGTTGCTCAGCCCGGCGGCCTGCAGCAGGTCGGAGGCCGAGAGGCGCACCTGCCCGACGAGGGGTGCCAGGAAGGGGCCGGCCTGACGTGCGACCTCCTCGTCGCCGAGCAGGCTCGCGGCGCGCGCGATGGCGTCCTGGAGGTCGTCGAGCACAGCCGCGGGCGCAGCCTCGCCGGCCAGCACGGGCTCGAGGCCCTGCGCGGCGGCGGCCAGCAGCTCGAGGGCGCGGGGCAGCTCCGGTGGCACCCGGTCCCCACGGTGCAGCGCGGCGGCGGCCTGCCGGGCGAGCACGCGCAGGTTGCGCAGCGCGTTGTCGAGGTGGAACCCGGCCAGGGCGTAGGAGGCCAGCACCGTGCGCTGGCCCCAGTACCAGGGCGCGAGGCGCACCGACTCCCGGGTGGCGTCCAGACCTGCGTGGAACCCGGCCACGACGGGTTGGGTGGCGCGCAGGTCGGCCAGGGCGGCGTCGGCGGCCTCGCCGTCGGCGGCTGCGAGGGCGCGGCTGATGCTGGTGTAGCCCTCGGCGAGCGTGGTGAGGACCGGCATGGTCGCCTGCCGGGCAGTGCGTGCCGGGTCCACGGGCATGAGCAGGGCGGCGACGAGCAGGCCGACTCCGCCACCGATGAGGGCGTCGAGGAACCGCTCGATGTTCCAGGGCACGGCGTCGGTGGGCGGCGCGAGCGTCGCGATGAGGATGGCCGACGAGGAGCTCTGCATGATGAGGATCGGGCCGCCGCCGGCGAGCAGGGCGGTCACCAGGGCCACCGCCACGATGAGCCCGAGCTGCCAGGCGCCCGTGCCGATCTGGGCGATGAGCAGGTCCGCGAGCAGGATGCCGATCGCGTTGCCGATGACCAGCTCGCTCGCCCGACGCAGCCGGTGGGCCAGCGAGATCGCGACGGTGGAGATCGCGGCGATCGGCGCGAAGAACGGGTTCGTGTGCCCGATGGCGCCGGCCAGCAGGTAGGCAAGCACGGCGGCGACCGTGGCCTGCAGGATCACCCGCCACGAGCGGCGAAGGCCCGCCACGCCCTCGGTCAACCGGTCGCCGGCCGTCCGCCCGGCCCGGCGCAGGTGCGCGGTCGGGGCGTCGGACATGGCCGCGACCCTACGTGAGGAGTTCCCCGGCCAGTGGCGACCGGGCGAGCGGGTCAGGTCAGCGGCAGGTGCAGCGGCGCGACGCGGGCACCGAGGCGAGCACCTGGTCCTTGTGCTGGCCGCAGCCGGACCAGGTGATGTTGCCGCAGGATCGGCAGGGGGCGGGACTGCACATGGGAGACCTCCTGGGGTCGTGGGCTGTGCATAGGCTATACCCCGGGGGGTATGTGGTCAAACCGCTCCGGACCGGGGATCTTCGCCGTCGGGCCATCCCGCATCGCTGGTGGCGCCCAGAGCCAAGGGGCATCTGCCAGACTTGTCCCGCGGTCCGCGCGCTCGCGAGCGGGCCCGGCCCCCGTAGCTCAGGGGAAAGAGCGATGGTTTCCTAAACCACAGGCCGCAGGTTCGAATCCTGCCGGGGGCACCGCACAGGCAGAGCACCGCATCGCTCGGTGGGTGCCCGGGCGATCGCCCAGCCGCGGCGCCCCCTCAGGGAAGCAGTCTCCGCACCGCGTGAGATCACGACACCGACAGGGCATCGCTATCGCTCGCAGCCACCGCGGGCCCCTGGCACCCACCCCCAGAACCTGGTGGAGCACCTCGATCGGATGATTCGCGACCACGACGAGGGGCAGGGTGAGCCTGGGGCTGCGTGAGATGGAAGCCAAGCCGGGGCACACCTGCAGCAGGACGTTCGCCACTTG
>DASVBK010000226.1:0-2570 GCA_036375875.1 Candidatus Nanopelagicales bacterium | reverse complement strand
CGGGGCACTCGTCGCCGGCCACCGGTCGGGGCACGCCGTGGCCCGTTCGCACATCGGTCCGGAGCAGGTCACTCAACGCAGGAGCCACCGTGCCCGTCTACATCGCCGTCGTCGGCCCGGGAGCCTCCGCGACCGAGGCTGAGAACGAAGCCGCACGCGCGGTCGGCGCCGCCCTGGCCGAGGCCGGCGCCGTGGTGCTCACCGGTGGGCATGGCGGCGTCATGGCCGCCGCCGCTGAAGGGTGCGCTGACGCCGGTGGGGTGAGCATCGCCCTGCTCCCGGAACGGGATCGGGCAGCGGCCAATCCCTATTCAACCTTCACGATCCCGACGGGCCTGGGCGAGCTGCGCAACGGTCTGCTGGTGCGGGCCGCCGATGCGGTCATCTGCATCGCGCTGAGCTGGGGGACGCTGAGCGAGGTCGCACTCGCCGTGCGCACCGGCGTGCCCGTGGTCGCCCTCGGTGATTGGACGCTGCCGTTGGCGGGGCCGATGCCGGCGGCCACGCCCACCGAGGCCGTCCACCGCGCGCTGGCCGCGGCGGTCCGCCCGTAGCCCGGCGGACGACCGGGGTCAGACCGCGAGCCGAGGGCGCAGCTCGAGGATTCGCGCGAGCAGGCCGTTGACGAAGGCGGGCGACTCGTCGGTCGACAGCTGCTGGGCCAACTGGACGGCCTCATCGATCACGACCGGCGCAGGGACGTCCTGCTGCCAGAGCAGCTCGAAGACCGCCAGGCGCAGGATGTTGCGATCGAGGGCGGGCATGCGGTCCAGCGCCCACCCCGAGGAGTACGTCCCGATCAGCTCGTCGATGCGCACACTGTGCTCGACGACGCCCGTCACGAGGGTCGCCACGTAGGGGTTCTGCTGGGGCGGGGTGTTCGCCGCGCCCTGCGCCATCGGCTGCTCGGTGAGCACGCCCAGCGGCGAGACTCCACGCAGCTCGGCTGCGTAGAGGACGTCCAGGGCGCGCTTGCGCGCCTTGCCGCGGGCGCTCATCCGGCGGTCAGTTCACCCGGCCGAGGTACGACCCGTCGCGGGTGTCGACCTTCACGCGGGTGCCGGACTCGACGAACAGCGGCACCTGGATCTCGGCGCCGGTCTCGAGCGTGGCGGGCTTCGTGCCGCCGGTGGAACGGTCGCCCTGCAGCCCGGGCTCGGTGTAGGTGATCTCGAGCTCGACGGAGGCGGGCAGCTCCACGTAGAGCGGCGCGCCGTCATGCGTCGCCACCAGGGCGTTCTGGTTCTCCAGGAGGTAGCGCGCCGCGTCGCCGACCACCTCGGTGGCGATGTGCAGCTGGTCGTAGGACTGCATGTCCATGAACACGAAGTCGGCGCCGTCCTTGTACAGGTAGGTCATGTCGCGCTTGTCGACGTTGGCGGTCTCGACCTTCACGCCAGCGTTGAAGGTCTTGTCCACGACCTTGCCGGAGAGCACGTTCTTCAGCTTCGTGCGCACGAACGCGGGGCCCTTGCCGGGCTTCACGTGCTGGAACTCGACCACGGTCCAGAGCTGGCCGTCGATGTTGAGGACGAGGCCGTTCTTGAGGTCGTTGGTCGTGGCCATGGTGCTCCTGCGCTCGCTGGGTCGGGGATGGCCCGGGCGCTGCGGGCCGCGCGGGCAGGGGCCAAGGATACCGGGCGCGGCCCCGGCTCCCGGCCGTCAGTCCACCGACCCCGCGGCGATCGCGTCGAGGGCGAGCAGGTACGACGCCAGGCCGAACCCGGCGATCACGCCGGAGGCGACCGCGGAGATCACCGAGGTGTGGCGGAACTCCTCGCGCGCATGGGGGTTGGAGATGTGGACCTCGACGAGCGGCGCGGTGCGCATTGCCGCGGCGTCCCGCAGCGCGTACGAGTAGTGGGTGAAGGCAGCCGGGTTGAGCACGACGGCGACCACGCCCTCGGCGGCCTCGTGCAGCCATCCGATGAGCTCGGCCTCGGAGTCGGTCTGGCGGACGTCCACCCGCAGGCCCAGGTCCGCACCGTGCGTGACGCACTGCTCGGCGAGATCGGCGAACGTCGCCGAGCCGTAGACCTCGGGCTCCCGGGTGCCGAGCCGGCCGAGGTTGGGACCGTTGAGGACCAGGACGTCACGCATGGTCGGGAGCCTACGATCCGGCGGGCTGCGCGATCGCGCCGTACGCGCCCAGCAGCAGTACCGGGTCCGGCCCGTCCAGGAAGATCGGTGCCCCGATCCGCTCCAGGATGATGAAGCGCAGCTTGCTGCCCCGCGCCTTCTTGTCCACGAGCATCGACTCCTGCAGCCGTGCCCACGGCGCCCCTCGGTAGGTGGTCGGCAGCCCGAGGGCGTCGAGCACCTCGCGATGCCGGTCCACCCCCGCCTCGTCGAGCCGGCCGGCGAGGAACGACAGCTCGGCGGCGAACACCATGCCCACGGCGACCGCCGCCCCATGGCGCCAGCGATATCGCTCGGCCCGCTCGATGGCGTGGCCGAGGGTGTGGCCGTAGTTGAGGATCTCCCGGCCGCCGAGGGCCCGGGAGGTCTCGTGCAGGTCGCCCGCCACGACCTGGGCCTTGACCCGGATGGCCCGCTCGACCAGCTGCCGC
>DASVBK010000219.1:0-30594 GCA_036375875.1 Candidatus Nanopelagicales bacterium | reverse complement strand
GGTGCCGCCGTGCCCTCCCGCAGCGCCTCGGTGCCGGCCCACGGACCCGCGGACCGGGCGCAGGAGCCGCCAGTCGGGCGGCTGCGGACGTTCGGCCGCGCCGCCCGGCGCGGGGCCCGTCGCGCCGCGACCCCCTCGGTGCTCCGTGGGACAGCGGTCGAGGTGGCCTGGACCGCGACGCACGTGGTGACCTACCCGCTGGGCGTGCTGGAGGAGAAGATCCGCCACCCCGAGGAACGCACCACGCTGGACGGACTGGACCCGATCCAGCGCGGCCTGTTCATCGGCGACATCCAGGCCGCGGGGACGCCGATCATCCTGATCCACGGCGTGGTCGACAACCGGTCGGTCTTCACGATGCTCAAGCGGGGGCTGCGCCGGCGGGGGTTCGGCCGGATCATCACGCTGAACTACTCCCCGCTCACCGAGGACGTGCGCGAGGTCGCCACCAGGCTCGAGGAACTGGTCGAACAGGTGTGCATCGAGACCGGCAACGAACGGGTGCACGTCATCGGGCACTCGATGGGCGGGCTGGTCGGGCGCTACTTCGTGCAACGGATGGGTGGGGACTCGCGCGTGCACACCCTGGTGACCCTCGGCACCCCCCACCAGGGCACCGCCCCGGCACACCTCGTGCCCCATCCGGTCGCGCGCCAGATGCGCCGCGGCTCCGACATCGTCACCGAGCTGGCCGCACCCGCGCCGGGGTGCCGCACCCGGTTCGTGGCGATCTGGTCGGACCTCGACCAGATGATCGTGCCGAAGGCCAACGCCCGGCTCGACCACCCCGACCTCAACGCCCGCAACGTCCTCGTGCACAACGTGGGGCACAACTCGCTGCCCATCGACGGCCGGGTCGTGCACGAGATCTGCACCACGCTGGCGCACCTGGGCCCGGACGGCTCGACGGTCGTGGAGGGTGCGACCTCCATCGCCAGTGCCCCGAGTCGGCAGGCGCAGGCGCGGCCCCCGCAGCGCTGAGCAGCAGCCCCCGGCGGGTCGCGTTGGTGGGCCAGCGCGGCCGCTCTACGTTCCGCGCATGTCGAGCAACGTCGCCACCCGCCCCCGGGGGGCCGTCTGGGCCGTCCCGGACTTCCGTCGGATCTTCTCCGCGATCGCGGTGTGGGAGGGTGCAGCCTGGTCCTACTCGGTGATCCTCACCGCCGCCATCTTCACGCAGACCGGGTCGGCCGCCGCGGTCGCCGGGATCGCCCTGAGCCGGTGGATCCCAGCCTTCCTCGTCGCGCCCTACGCCGGCGTCATCGCCGACCGCTTCGAGCGGCGGCGCGTGATGCTCGTCTGCGCCTCCCTGTCCGGCGTGGTCATGTTCGCGATGGCCGGCCTGCTGGCGATCGGCGCGCCGGTGATCGCGCTCATGGGGCTGTCGGTCATCCACGTCGTGCTCGAGTCGCCGAACCGACCCGCGTACGGCGCGATGCTCCCCGAGGTCGTCGGCGAGAAGGACCTGTCGTCGGCCAACGCCGTGATGAACGTGCTCGAGAACGTGGTCGTCATCCTCGGACCGCTGCTCGGCAGCCTGCTCATCGTCGTGCTGGATCCGGCCCCGGCGATGCTGGTGAACGCCTCGCTGTTCCCCATCGCCGTGCTGCTCCTGACCCGGATCCGGTCGCGGTCCCGCGGTGATGCCGAGGCCGGCGGCGGCGCGCTGGCCCAGATGCGCGCCGGGGTCAGCGCGGTCGTGGCGGACAAGCTCGTGGTCACCCTGGTGCTGGCCACGGTCCTCTGCTCGTCGGTCTACGGCGCCGCTGCGGTCCTGCTCCCCTCGCTGTCCGAGGACCTCGGCACCGGCGGGACCGGCTACGGCTACCTGCTCGCGGCCTTCTCGGCGGGCTCGATCCTCACCGCGCTGGTCACCAGCCGCCTGGCCAAGCGATTCCCGGTCGGGCCGCTCGTGGTGACCGCGCTGGTCGTCGAGGCCCTGCCGTTCGCGCTGCTGGCGATCGGCGTCGGGCCGATCGGGGCCGCCATCGCCCTGGCGATCTCCGGGGCAGCGATGACCATCGTCGACATCGTCGCGCTGACGTCGCTGCAGCAGGCCGTGCCCACCCGAGTCCTGGGCCGGGCGCTGGCCACGATGGATGCCGCCATCATCGCCGGCATCGCCGCCTCCGGTGGCATCTCCGGCGTCGTGGTGGACCGCTGGGGGCTGTCGACGGCGCTGGCAGCGATCGCCGTCGGCTTCAGCCTCTGCGCCCTGGTCTGCGTCCCAGGCTTCCGCGGCTCGGCACGCGAGCTGGCCCTCCGCGCGACGGCGGTCGAGGGCCGTGTCGCGCTGCTGGAGCGCCTCGACCTCTTCGCCGGCGCGTCGCCCGCCGCCCTGGGCCACCTGGCCGACGTGGCCACCGAGGTGCAGGTGCCTGCTGGGAGCACGATCATCACCGAGGGCGAGGCGGCCGAGCACCTGTGGATCCTCACCGCTGGCGAGCTGTCGGCGGCCACCGCAGCCGTGCGCTTCCCGGACGTGGCAGCCCCGGGCTACGTCGGGGAGCTGGGCCTGCTGCGCCGCGCCCCGCGCTCGGCCACGGTCGTGGCGCTCACCGACGCGACGCTGCTGCGCATCGATGGCGAGGAGTTCCTCGGGGTGCTCAACGCCGCGGCGCCCTCCTCGTCGCTGTCCCGGCTGGCCGACGAGCGGCTGCTGCGCACCCGCTGATCCGGGCTGCCTCGCGCGTCCGGGAGGGCCGGCCCGCGCGACCCGTCACAGCTTCTCGACCGGGGCGTAGCGCAGCAGCAGCCGCTTGACCCCCTCCGAGCCGAAGTCCACCGACGCCTCGGCCCGGTCACCAGAGCCCAGCGTGCTGACGACGGTGCCCATGCCGAACTTCGGGTGCAGCACCCGGTCGCCGGCTGCCAGGGACACGACCGCGCGATTGCCGGTCGTCCGCGCCTCGGGGCGCGCCGCGGCCGCCGCCAATGCGGGCGCGGAGCCGAAGCCGCCGTGACTCGCGCCGGTGCTGCGCCTGGGCTCCTCGCGCTCCCAGCGCATGAGCTCGCCCGGGATGTCGGCCAGGAACCTGGACTCCGGGTTGTAGCTGGGCGCGCCCCAGGCCGACCGTTGCATGGAGCGGGTGAGGTAGAGCCGCTCGCGGGCGCGCGTGATGCCGACGTATGCCAGCCGCCGCTCCTCGCTGAGCTCGAACGGGTCGGTCATGGCACGCATGTGCGGGAACACCCCGTCCTCCATGCCCGTGAGGAACACCACCGGGAACTCCAAGCCCTTCGCGGTGTGCAGCGTCATCAGCGTGACGACGCCCTCGTGGTCCTCGCCCTCGGGGATCTCGTCGGCATCGGCGACCAGGGCGACCCGCTCGAGGAAGTCCGCGAGCGTCCCGCCCGTCTCATCGCCGGCCTGCTCGGCGTCGCGCGAGAACTCGGCAGCGACCGCCTCGAACTCGGCGAGGTTCTCGACGCGCACCTCGTCCTGCGGGTCGTCGGAGGCCTGCAGCTCGGCCAGGTACCCGGAGCGCTCGAGGATGGCGCGCATGAGCTCGGCGACGCTGGCGCCGGAGTCGACCACCGCGGCGAGGTCGTCGAGCACCTGCACGAAGCCGGCCACGGCATGCGCGCTGCGACCGGCCATGCCGGCCATCTCGCCGGTGCGGCGCAGCGCCTCGCCGAACGTGATGCGCTGCGCCTCGGCGAAGCTCGACACCCACCCCTCGGCCCGCTCGCCGATCCCTCGCTTGGGCACGTTGAGGATCCGGCGCAGGCTCACGTCGTCGGCGGGGTTGGCGACCACGCGCAGGTACGCCAGCACGTCGCGGATCTCGCGGCGCTCGTAGAACTTGGTGCCACCCACCACCTTGTAGGGCAGGCCGGTGCGGATGAACACCTCCTCCAGCGCCCGGGACTGGGCGTTGGTGCGGTAGAACACCGCGACGTCGCCTGGCCTCGCGGCGCCTGCGTCGGAGAGCCGGTCGATCTCGTTGCCGACGAAGGCCGCCTCGTCGTGCTCGTTGTCCGCCACGTAGCCGACGATCTGCTCGCCCTGGCCGGCGTCGGTCCACAGCCGCTTGTCCTGCCGGTCGGCATTGCGGGCGATCACCGCGT
Organism: Candidatus Nanopelagicales bacterium; assembly: GCA_036375875.1. GTDB lineage: Bacteria > Actinomycetota > Actinomycetes > S36-B12 > CAIYMF01 > Prado023. Next base: position 26,523 of record DASVBK010000219.1, on the reverse strand, counting down.
TGGCTGCAGACAGGATCGTCTGCGTGGAGCGGTAGTTCTGGTCGAGCACGATCTGTCGGGCATTCGGGAAGTCGGTGGTGAACTCCACGATGTTGCGCACGGTCGCACCGCGGAACGCGTAGATGGACTGGTCGGAGTCCCCCACGACGACCAGCTCGCCGGGCGGCAGCTCACCGCCGGGCGGGCCGACGAGCTCGGCGATGAGCCGGTACTGGGCGTGGTTCGTGTCCTGGTACTCGTCGACCAGGATGTGCCGGAACCGGCGGCGGTAGTGCTCGGCCACGTCCGGGAAGCCGGCGAGCAGGGCGACGGTGTGCCCGATCAGGTCGTCGAAGTCGACGGCCTGGGCGCGGGCCAGGCGCTGCTGGTAGGCGGTGAAGACGTCGGCGAGCGTCTCCTCGGTCTCGTTCTGCGCCCGGGAGCGGAACGTGTCCGGGTCGACGAGCTCGTTCTTCAGCGCGGAGATCTTGGAGAGCAGGCCGCGCGGCGGCATCCGCTTGCTGTCCAGGTCGAGGTCACGCGCCACGAGGGTGACAAGCCGGATGCTGTCGGCCTGGTCGTAGATCGAGAAGCTGGACTTCAGGCCAAGGCGCTCGGCCTCGCGGCGCAGCAGCCGCACGCACGCCGAGTGGAACGTCGAGACCCACATGACCCGCGCCCGCGGGCCGACCACCGCCTCGACCCGCTCGCGCATCTCAGCCGCGGCCTTGTTCGTGAACGTGATCGCCAGGATCTCGCCGGGCCGGGCGTCGCCGGTGGCGAGCAGGTGCGCGATGCGTCGGGTGAGCACCCTGGTCTTGCCCGAGCCGGCGCCGGCGACGATGAGCAACGGGCCCCCGCGGTGCTCGACGGCCTGCCGCTGGGGCGGGTTGAGCCCCTCGACCAGCGCGTCGACCGCGGCGGCGCGTTGGGCCTCGCGCTTGGCGCGGGCCTCGTCGGAGCGGTCGTCAGCGCTGCGCCGCGTGGCGTCGGCGGCCGCGCGCAGCTGGTCGGCAGCTCGGGTCCGCGCCACCTGGTCGGACGGGAGGGCCGCGGCCGCGGCCTCGTGCTCCACTCCGGAAGCTGCCGGCCGCGGGCGCAGGTGGCTGGTGGCGGGCGCACTGCTGTCGGCAGGCCGGGCCGGCGTGCTTGCCGGCTGCCCGCTGGTGGCGGCGGCCCCGGCGACGGCGGCACGGAGCAGGGCGGCACCGGCCGCCGCGTCGGCGGCACGCCGCGGGGATGCGGCGCCAGCCGTCGGCTGCCCGGCGAGGGCGGGACCCGATCGTGCAGCGAGCGCGGCACGCACGGCATCGGCCGGCCTGGAGCCGCGCAGGTCGACGGGCGCCGCGGCGGCCTCGAGCGCCTCCTCGGCGTCCACCTCCGCGTCCACGACCCGATCGACCACCTCCGGGGGGAGCGTGGCGTGGGGCAGCCGGGGCAGGGGCTCGTCGAGCACCTGCCGATTCTAGGCGGGGCTCCGCCAGCTGCCCGGCACGTCAGGCCGGGCGGGCAGCAGCGGGGCGACCCGGGGCGTGACCCGGCGCAGATCCGGATCCGGGAGCATCCGCGCTCCGAGATCCGGACGGATCCCGGGGTGGTCCGCCGAGCAGCGGACACGGTGCGCAGGGGGGCGGCGAGGCGGCCGTCAGCGCACCCGGACCGCCTTGCGCGCGGCCCACGTGGTGCCGGCCGCGTTCGCCACCGAGACCGAGATCCAGACCCGCTTGCCCTTGGGCAGGCCCTTGATCGTGCAGCGGCGCACGGTCGGTGCGCTGGTGCAGGCACCGAGCACCTTCGCGCCGCGGGCCCGGCTGGCCAGCGCCTGCACCTGGTAGCCAGTCAGCGCGGACCCGCCCGCGGACTTCGGCGCCTTCCAGCGCGTGGCGACCGCGCGGCGGGCGCCCTTGGCCGAGACCGCGCGGGGCTTGGAGGGCCGGGCTCCGGCCGTGGCCACGGGGGTCGTGGTGGGCGGCGGCGCCGCGCCCGGCGCGCCACCCACGTAGCCCACCACCTGCGCCCTGACCGCGGCCGCACCCAGGGTGGTGGCCAGGCCGATCGTGCCGTCCGACGCGATCGGCACGAGCACCGTGCCGCCGCCGGCGCCGATCGGCAGGCCGAGCAGGCTGGCCGGGCGCGCCGCGCCCGAGGACCACGCCAGCAGCTGTCCGGGCGCGTTGCTCGTGGTCGCCACCTGCAGCGCGGCCCAGGCGGCGTCCTGCGGCAGCCCCGCGCCGCTGAGCGAGGGGTACAACGCACGGCCGGCGAGCAGCCGGCACGGCGCGGACAGTCCCGCTCCGGCCCCGGCCGCCGAGTCGAGCACGGCCACCGGCGGCACGGGCACCAGGCCAGGGACCGCCGCGAGGTCGGTCACCAGGCTCGGGGCGCCCGGGCGCGGCGTGGCGGGCGTGGCGCTGGCATGGCAGTACGGCGTCGTCTGCGCGACGCCGGTCCACCAGCTGGTCATCCCGGCGGCGCCGTCCCACGACAGCGACAGGTGCACGTGGTTGCGGTGGCAGCTGGTGTCCATCCCCGTCCCGGCGTTGGCCGGGTCCAGGCAGCCCCGGTACTCGGTCCAGCCGCGGCCGGGGTCGTACATCCGGATCATGCGGTTGTTCCAGATGATGTACATGACGCCGAGCCGGCGGGCCATCTCGTGCGGGGTCCCGTCGGCAGCCGGCGCGAGCAGCCAGTTCACGAACGTCTCGGCCATCTCGGCCTCCGCGGGCACGCGCACCGAGCGCATCCAGTCCACCGCTCGGCCGTCGAAGTGCTCACTGGTCGTACCGCTGCACGTGCGCGGGATGTAGATCGTCGCCGGGCCGTACGTGGCCAGCAGCAGGTTGCCCAGCGCGGTGGCGCCGGGCTTGGCCGTCGGGTCGCAGACCCGCTGCGCCTCGTAGAAGGACGGGGTGTCGATCACGGGAGGCAGGGCGACGGGCGGCACCGGCACCGGCGCGACGGCCTGCGCCGGCACGCTCACGCCACCCAGCAGGACCACCGCGGCCGTGACGACGCCAAGCACTCGCAGCGTGCGCATACCCCTCCCATCGGCCCACCGCCCCCGAGTCTGGAATGCAACCTACGATGTCCGCCGTGGAAATCGCCGCAGATCTGGCCCGGGTGCTCGTCGTGACCGCGCATCCCGACGATGTCGACTTCGGCGCCTCCGGGACCGTGGCCACCCTCGTCGAGGCCGGGGTGGCCGTGACCTACTGCATCGTCACCGATGGCGACGCCGGCGGCTTCGACCCCACGGTGCCCCGCTCGGAGATCCCCGGGATCCGCCGCCGCGAGCAGGTCGCCGCCGCCGCGGAGGTGGGGGTCACCGACGTGCGCTTCCTCGGCTACCGGGACGGCGAGCTGACCGTCAGCCACGACCTGCGCCGCGACCTCACCCGTGTCATCCGGCAGGTGCAGCCCCAGCGCGTGATGACGATGTCGCCGGTGCGCAACTGGGATCGGATCGGGGCCTCCCACCCGGACCACATGGCAGCGGCCGAGGCCACGGTGCAGGCGCTCTACCCCGACGCCCGCAACCAGTTCGCGCACCCCACCCTCATGCTCGACGAGGGCCTCGGGGAGTGGGTCGTGCCCGAGCTGTGGATGTTCGGCAGCCCCACGCCCAACACTTGGGTCGACGTCACCGACAAGCTCGACCGCAAGCTCGCCGCGCTGCGCGCCCACGTGAGCCAGACCGAGCACATGACCGACCTGGAGGGCGTGATCCGCGGCTGGATGGCGGCGGCCGCGGCACAGGGCGGCCTGCCGGAGGGCCGGCTCGCTGAGATGTTCCATGCGGTGATGCTGGCCTGAGGACTGGTGCGCTGGGCGTCCGGTTCGTCCGGATCGCCTACCCTGTCGGGCATGGAGTTCCTCTACGACGCCCTCGTCGTCCTGCATTTCATCGGCCTGGCCTCCCTGCTGGGCGGCTTCCTCGTGCAGCTCAGCAGCAGCCCCCGCGTGGTGAACCCGGCCATGCTGCACGGCGCGTTCACCCAGCTCATCACGGGGATCGCGCTGGTCGGCATGCGCGAGAGCGGCATCGTGGAGGACGAGGACGCCCTGAACATGACCAAGATCGGGATCAAGCTGCTGATCCTGCTGGTCATCACCGGCCTGGTCTGGTTCAACCGGAAGAAGGAGTCGATCTCCACCGGCCTCTGGGCTGCGATCGGCGGCCTGACGATCGCCAACATCGTCATAGCGGTCTTCGTCTGAGCTGACAGCCCTGGCTACACCACGCCACGGGCCTGGGCCCACCGCGCCAGCTCGTGGCGGTTCGACAGCTGCAGCTTGCGCAGCACCGCCGACACGTGGGTCTCGACCGTCTTGACCGAGAGCACCAGCTCCCGGGCCACCTCCCGATACGTGTAGCCGCGGGCGATGTAGCGCATGACCTCGCGCTCGCGCGGCGAGAGCTGGTCGAGCTCGTCGGACGCCGGGGCCGCCCCGCGGGAGAAGGCGTCGAGCACGAAGCCGGCGAGCCGCGGCGAGAAGACGGCCTCCCCGGCGGCCACCCGGTGGATCGCCTCGAGCAGCTCGGGGCCGTCCACGCTCTTGGTGACGTAGCCGCGCGCACCACCCCGCACGACGCCGATGACGTCGTCGGCGGCGTCGGAGACGCTCAGGGCCAGGAAGCGGGTGGCAGGCAGCTCGGACACGCACGCGTCGAGCACCGCCCGGCCGCCACCCCCGGGCAGGTGCACGTCGAGCAGCACCACGTCCGGTCGGGTGGCACGGATCACCACGATGGCCTTGGCCACGTCGCCGGCCTCGCCGACGAGGTCCACGCCGTCGGCGAGCTCGGCGGCGACCCCGGCGCGGAACAGCGCATGGTCGTCGACGAGGACGACCCGCGGCCGCGCGGCCGACTCAGGCATCCGCGCCACCGGGGAGCGGCAGCTGCAGGCGTACCTCGGTGCCCTCCCCCGGCGCGCTGCGGACGGTGGCCCGGCCGCCCACCGCCTCGACCCGGGCCACGATCGACTCGCGCACCCCGTGCCGGTCGGGCTCGATCCGCTGCGGGTCGAACCCGCGGCCGCGGTCCTTCACGTTGACCTCCACCTCGCCGTCGGTCACCTCGGCGTACACCGTTGCTGGCGCGCCCGCGTGCTTCGCGGCGTTCACGACCGCCTCGCGGGTGGCCCCGACCAGCGCGCCGACGCGATCATCCACCACGACGTCTCCGACGGTCACGAGCTCGAGGCGGGCGTCGTAGTCGGCCTCGGTGGCAGCCACCACGTCGGCCAGGGCCTTGGCCAGCGAGCCGCTCGGCCCGGCGGGCGCGTACAGCCAGGAGCGCAGATGGCGCTCCTCGGTGCGGGCCAGCCGGGCCACCTCGACGGGGTCGTCGGCACGGCGCTGGATGAGGGTGAGCGTCTGTAGCACCGAGTCGTGCACGCGGGCTGCCATCTGGGCGCGCTCCTCGGCGCGGATCGCCGCGGCGCGCTCAGCCTGGCGGCGGGCGCTCCACGCCGAGAGCCAGGGCAGGGCGATGAGCACCAGCCCCCCGACGAGCACGCCCACCGCGACCAGCGCCTGGGCCGCGTCGAGCAGGTCGATGCGCGGGATGACCATGCCCGCGATGCCCAGCACCACGAGGGCCGCGCCGACCAGCAGCCGGCCCCACATGCCGGCATCCAGACCACGGAGCTCGCCGAGGCGAGGGGCTTCGATCGGCGCAGGCTCGGCCTGCAGCGCGCGTGCCGTGGCCCGTGCGTCATCGCCCTGCCGCCACAGCACGACGACCCCGCCGCCCACGAGGATCAGCGGCGCCCAGAGCGAGACGCGCACCGGCAGGCCGAGCGCCGCGAGCGCCAGCAGCACGCCGAGACCCAGGGCGACGATGCCCAGCACGCCCGGCAGGTCCAGCGAGGCGGTGCGCGGCGCCGCGCCGGGCCGACCGGCCGGGCGGCCCACGCTGGGGGCCCCGAGGGGGGCGGTGCGCAGCGGCAGCAGCAGCCACATGAGGGCGTAGGCGACGGCACCGGCACCGGCCAGCAGCAGGCCCACGACGAACGCAGCCCGGAAGATCCACGCTGGCTGGCCGAAGTGCTCGGCGAGGCCGCCGCAGACCCCCCCGATCCAGCGGTCGTCGATGCTGCGCTCGACCCGGCGCCCCGCCGGCTGCGGCGGCAGGGCGGGGGGCGGCAGGCTCATGGGTCCATGATCCGCCCCGGTACCCCGGCCGGACCTCAGGGACGCACCCTGAGTCGGGGTCAGGGGCGGTTCAGGGTGGGATCCGGGGGAAACCCGCTGCCGGTCGGGGTGGCGCAGCGGGAGGCTGGAGCCATGAACGAAACAAGCACCACCCCGCCCCCCGTCCCCGACAACGACCCCACCACGGCCCTGCCGTCGCCCGACGCCCAGCCCACGGTCACCCTCCCCGGTGCCCAGGCCGCGTCGCAGCCGGATCCCTCCGCCGCTGCCCAGCCCGGCGTCACCGCCCCGGCCTCCCAGCCGACGTACGCCGGTGCCGCGGCAGCGGGCGCGTCGTACCCGCCGCCCGCGGCGTCGTACCAGCCCCCTGCCGGGTACCTGCCGCCTGCGGCCTCGTACCCGCCGCCGGGTACGTACCCGCCGCCGACCTACCAGCCCCCGGCGCCGGCCTACCCGCCGGCCGGGTACGGCCCGGAGCGCCGCCTGCTGCGCAGCCGCAGCGACCGGATGCTCGGCGGTGTCTGCGGGGGCCTGGCGCGCTACTGGAACACCGACCCGACGCTGCTGCGGATCCTCACCATCGTGCTCACCCTGGTGACCGGCGGCGCGTTCCTGCTCGGCTACCTCATCGCGTGGATCGCCATCCCCGACGAGCCCACGGGTCCCGCGCCGCTCGGCGCGGGGGGGCAGGCCGGCTACGCCGCCGGCGGCAACCCGCCCTACGGTGACCAGGCCGCCTTCACGGCCGCCCCACCGGCCCGCGAGCGTTCCTACCTCGGCTGGCTGATCGTCTCCGCCGCGGTGCTGGTCGCCGGCGTGCTCGGCATCTTCGGTGCGCTGCTGCCGGCGACGGCCTCGGCCCCGGGCATCATCGGCGGCGTCATCCTGGCCATCCTGGGCGTCGGCCTGCTGGTCGGCGCCCGGTACGGCCGGGCCCGGTGGCTGGTGGTCCTCGCGGTACCCGTGGCCATGCTCACCTTCGGCGCGGTGGCGGCCGGCGCGTTCGTGCAGTCGAACCCCAACTGGGACCGGTGGACCGTCACCGGCGGCAGCGGCCAGCTCGAGATCGGGGACCGCACCTGGGCCCCGACCCCGACCGACGTCAGCGGGGCCCCGCTGGACTACCGGGTCTCCGCGGGCGACGCCGTGCTCGACCTCACCGGCTTGACCGCCCTGGGCGACGCGGAGCCCGGTGCGCCGCGGCAGCGCGTGAGCATCAACGCCAGCGTCGGCGTCGGCCAGCTGCGGGTGCTCGTCCCCGACGACATGCTCCTGGAGCTCTCCTCGACGGTCGACGTGGGCGAGATCCAGGTGCCGGGCGAGCCGGTGCTCTCCGGCACGAAGCTGGTCAAGGACACCACCCTCGAGCCGAGCGCTGACGGGGCGCCGGCGTACATCGTCACCCTCGACGCCGCCCTCGGCGCCGGCAACCTGGAGGTGCAGCAATGAAGCGCCACGAGCTCGACTACTTCTCCCTGGCAGCGGGCCTGCTGTTCACCGTGCTGGGCGTGCTCTTCGCGGTGGCCGCGGCCAATGCATGGAGCCTGGATGGCCGCTGGGTGGCGTCGATCACCCTGATCGTGCTGGGCGCCGGTGGCGTGGCGGCCTCACTGGCTGCGAACCGTCGCGAGCAGGACCGCATGGCGGCGCTGGCCAGCGACTCCGGCAGCAGTCCCCGGACCGACGACTGGCCCAGCGACCCGTTCGCCTGATCCCCCTTCCCGAGCACGGCCCCCGGAGCCCGGCCCGATCCCCCGATCGGAGCCGGGCTCCGGCACGTGGCGAGGAGTCCCCAGCACCCGGGGTGGTCCCGGGTGCTACTCCCACTCGATGGTGCCCGGCGGCTTGCTCGTCACGTCGAGCACCACCCGGTTGATCTCGCGCACCTCGTTCGTGATGCGCGTCGAGATCCGGGCGAGCACGTCGTAGGGCAGGCGCGACCAGTCGGCGGTCATGGCGTCCTCGCTGGAGACCGGACGCAGCACGACGGGATGGCCGTAGGTGCGCCCGTCGCCCTGCACGCCGACCGAGCGCACGTCGGCCAGCAGCACGACCGGGAACTGCCACACGTCACGGTCCAGGCCGGCGGCGGTGAGCTCCTCGCGCGCGATGGCGTCGGCCTCGCGGAGCAGGTCCAGCCGGTGGCGGTTCACAGCGCCGATGATCCGGATGGCCAGGCCGGGCCCGGGGAACGGGTGGCGCCAGACCATGGCCGCCGGCAGGCCCAGCTGCTCGCCGACATGGCGCACCTCGTCCTTGAACAGGGTGCGCAGCGGCTCCACCAGCTGGAACTGCAGGTCGTCGGGCAGGCCGCCGACGTTGTGGTGGCTCTTGATGTTGGCCGTGCCGGTGCCGCCCCCGGACTCCACGACGTCCGGGTACAGGGTGCCCTGCACGAGGAAGTCGACGCTGCCCCCGTGCTCGCCGCGCTCGGCGACCACCTGCGCCGCGGCGTCCTCGAACACCCGGATGAACAGCCGGCCGATCGTCTTGCGCTTCTCCTCCGGGTCCGTCACGCCCTCGAGCTCGGCGAGGAACCGCTCGGCGGCATCGACCACGACCAGGCGGATCCCGGTGGCCGCCACGTAGTCGCGCTCGACCTGCGCCCGCTCGCCCTTGCGCAGCAGGCCATGGTCGACGAAGACGCAGGTCAGCTGGTCGCCCACCGCCTCATGGACGAGCGCCGCGGCCACCGCGGAGTCCACCCCACCGGACAGCCCGCAGATCACCTGGCGGTCGCCCACCTGGGCGCGGATGGCCGCCACCTGCTCCTCGACGATCGAGGCAGTGGTCCAGTCGCCGGGCAGGCCCGCGAAGTCGTGCAGGAAGTGCTCGAGGATCGCCTGGCCGTGCTCGGTATGGAGCACCTCGGGGTGGAACTGCACGCCGGCGAACCGGCTCGCCGCATGCTCGAACGCCGCGATGGGCGCCCCCGCGCTCGAGGCCGTGACGGTGAAGCCCGCGGGGGGCACCGAGACGGAGTCCCCGTGCGACATCCAGACCGAGAGCTCGGCCGGCAGCCCAGCGAACAGCGTGGCCGGCTCGCTGACGGTCAGCGGGGTGCGGCCGAACTCGCTCAGGCCGGTCCGCGCGACCTCGCCACCCAGGGCCCGCGCCATGGCCTGGAACCCGTAGCAGATGCCGAGCACCGGCACACCGGCGGTGAACAGCGCGGGGTCCACGGCGGGGGCCCCCTGCGCATAGACCGAGCTCGGTCCGCCCGAGAGGATCACCGCCACGGGGTCCTTCGCGAGCAGCTCGGCCACCGGCATGGTGCTCGGCACGATCTCCGAGTAGACCCGCGCCTCGCGCACCCGGCGCGCGATGAGCTGCGCGTACTGCGCACCGAAGTCGACGACCAGGACCGGGCGGGGATGGCTCACGCGCGAAGCCTACGCAACCCGCCAGCGCGCAATCGCTCCGTCATCCGGAGCATGGGTGCTCACAACGACGGACGAATCCCGGGTTGATCCGCGCGATGGTGGACGACTGGTGATCAGCCGTCGCGCAGCCGGGGCGGCGCGGGCGAACCGGGGGTCAGCAGCCGGGGCGGCGCGGGGGTCACCAGCCGCGGCGCCCCGACAGGCGCCGCCGGTCAGCCGACTGGGGCCTCCTCGGGCTGGCGGACGGCCGGCATCCCGAGGTCCACCGGCAGCCGCAGCTCGCCGGGCGCACCGGCGGGCACGACCGGGGCGCGCGGCGGCACCGGTGCGACCCGCTGGTAGGCCTCGCCCAGGGCCGGACGCGGATCGGCCTCTCCCGCGTTGGGCCACAACGCCATCGCACGCTCGGCCATGGCGGTGATCGTCAGCGAGGGGTTCACGCCCGGGTTCGCCGTGATCGTGGAGCCGTCCACGACGTGCAGGCCGGGGTAGCCGTGCACGCGGTGGTACGGGTCGATGACCCCCTCCTCGGGCGTCAGGCCGATCACCGCGCCCCCGATGAAGTGGGCCGTCATCGGCGCGTCGACGACCTCGCCGACGTTGCCGAACGGCCGACCGCCGACGATGCGCGCCAGGCGGCGCATCGCATCGTTGGCCACCGGGATCCACGACGGGTTCGGCTCGCCCTCACCCTGCCGGCTGCGCAGCCGGAACCGACCGGAACGGGTGCGCTCGCCGAACACCGTCAGCGAGTTGTTCACGTTCTGCATGACCAGCGCGATGATGCCGCGCTCCGACGCGCGCCGGACCCACACGGCCGCCAGGGCGTCGCCGGGTCGCTTGCGCACCTCGGCCAGCCACTGCTTGTAGCGCGGGACCCCCTCGGCGCCGTCGCTCATCACCGTGCCGAGCATGTACATGGCGTTGGAGCCCTTGCCGTAGCGCACCGGCTCGATGTGGGTCTTGTCGTCAGGGAAGAACGACGAGGTGATCGCCACGCCGTGGGTGTAGTCCGGGTGGCCCGGCGGCTCGTCGCGCACCACGCCGACGAGCGACTCCGAGTTGGTGCGGGTGAGCACGCCGAGCTTGTCCGACAGCTTGGGCAGCACGCCGTCGCCCTTGAGCCGGTGCAGCAGCGACTGGGTGCCCCAGGTGCCGGCGGAGAAGACCACGTGCTCGGCCACGAAGGTGCGGGTGCCCTCGGCCTTGCGCGCCCGGCGCGTGGCCTTGCGGGCCAGCGACTCGGTGGGGCGGGTGTCCACCGCCCAGCGGCCGTCGGGCAGCGGCCGCACAGTCGTGACGGTCGTGAGCGGGTGCACCACGGCCCCGATCCGCTCGGCCAGGCCCAGGTAGTTCTTCACCAGGGTGTTCTTGGCGTTGTAGCGGCAGCCGGTCATGCACTCGCCGCACTCGATGCAGCCGGTGCGCTCGGGCCCCACGCCCCCGAAGAACGGGTCGGGGTCCGTCGCGCCGGGGGTCGACCCGAAGTACACCCCGACCGGGGTCATCCGGAACGTGTGGCCCACGCCCATCTCGTCGGCGACGGCCTTGAAGGCCTTGTCCGCCGCGGTCATCGTCGGGTTGGTGACCACGCCCAGCATCCGCTCGGCCTGCTCGTAGCAGGGCAGCAGCTCAGCGGCCCAGTCGGTGATGTGCGCCCAGTGCGGGTCCCGGAAGTACTGCTCACCGGGCACGTACAGCGTGTTGGCGTACACCAGCGAGCCGCCGCCCACGCCGGCCCCGGCCAGGACGATCGTGTTGTTCAGCGGGTGGATCCGCTGGATGCCGAAGCAGCCGAGCTCGGGGGCCCACAGGTAGTCCCGCACGCGCCAGGAGGTCTTGGCGAAGTCGGCGTCGGCGAACCGGCGGCCGGTCTCGAGGACCCCGACGCGGTAGCCCTTCTCGGACAGCCGCAGGGCCGTCACCGAGCCGCCGAACCCGGAGCCGATGACGACGACGTCGTAGTCGGAGGCCGGCGCGCTGCCGGCGTCCGTGGTGCCGTGGGTGGTCATGTTCGGACCATAGCCCGCGCCGCCGCGCGCTTCATCCCCGGCTGCCCCCTGCGCGCCCCCGCAGCCAGCGGTGCTCCGGGGAGGGCCGGGACTGCCCCCGGGGTACTCGCGGTACTCGCGCCGACGGCCGGGGGCTCCCGGGACGGCGCGGCACTGCCGGGCCGGTCAGGCAGCACCTGGGCTGCCGCGCTACGCCAACGGCGAGCGGCGCAGCCCGCGGAACCCCTTGACCAGCAGGTCGGCCCACTCCCGGTGCTCCATGCCGAACGGCGTGCCGAGGCCGATGCCGCGCTGGGTCGCGATGGTCTGCGCCTCGGTGAACCTCGTGAGGCCCTGCTCGCCGTTGCGCCGGCCCAGGCCGGACAGGCCCATGCCGCCCATGGGTGCCCGGGTGGAGCCGAAGCTGGCCTCGTAGGCCTCGTTGACGTTCACGGAGCCGCTGCGCAGCTGCCGGGCCACCCGCTGCCCGCGACCCTCGTCGCGGGTCAGGACCGAGGCGTTGAGCCCGAAGGGCGAATCGTTGGCCAGCGCGATGGCCTGCTCCTCGGACTCCACCTGCTGCACGGCGATGACCGGGCCGAAGGTCTCCACGCCGTGGACCTGCATGTCCGGCGTCACGTCGGTGAGCACCGTGGGGGCGTGGAAGTAGGGGCCCACCTCGGGCAGCGCTCGGCCGCCGGCCAGCACGGTGGCGCCCTTTCCCACGGCGTCGGCGACCGCGGCGGTCGTTCGGGCCAGCTGCTCGGCCGAGATCAGCGAGCCGAAGTCCGAGCCCCAGCCCACCTCCGCACGCATCCGCAGGTTGCGCACCCGGGAGAGGAACCGCTCGAGGAAGGCGTCGTGCACGTCGCCCACCAAGTAGATCCGCTCGATGCCGACGCAGAGCTGCCCGGCGTTGTCGAAGCACGCGCGCACCGCGATCTCCGCGGCTGACGCCGGGTCGGCGTCCTCGAGCACCAGCATCGGGTTCTTGCCGCCGAGCTCCATGGAACAGCCGATGAGCCGCTCCCCGCAGCGCCCGGCGATGGCTGCACCCACGGCGCTCGAGCCCGTGAAGGTCACGTGGTCGGCCCGCTCGACGAGCTCCGGTCCCAGCTGCGGGCCGTAGCCGAGCACCACCTGCAGCACGCGACGCGGGACGCCGGCGCGGTGCATGAGGTCCACGGCCCACAGCGCGGTGATCGAGGTCTGGTGGTCGGGCTTGAGGACGACCGCGTTGCCGGCCATGAGCGCGGGGATCGCGTCGGCCAGGGCGAGGAACAGCGGGTAGTTCCAGGGGGCGATGTCGGCCACCACCCCCACCGGCTGTCGCTCCACGCTCACCTGGGTGAGCAGCGGCAGCAGGCCCAACGTGCGGTCAGGGGCAAGCAGCCTGCGCGCGGCGCGGGCGTAGTGCCGCGCGACCGTGCACAGCCCGAGGACCTCCTTCATGGCGTCCATGCGGGTCTTGCCGGTCTCCCACTGGATGAGGTCCAGGCCCTCGTCGCGGTGCGTGAGCAGCAGGTCGTGGAAGCGCAGCATGATCCGCTTGCGCTCGGCAACCTCCGTGGCGGCCCACCGGCGCTGGGCATCGGCGGCGGTCTCGAAGGCGAGGTCGACGTCCTCCGGGGTGGAGTAGGGCACCTCCACGAGCGGCTGGGCGTCGAACGGGGCGAGGGTTGCGCGGCGCTCGGCCCCGGGATGCACCACCGGCACCGCGAGCAGGGCCTCGACCAGCTCGGCGTCGAAGCCCGGGCGGGCCGGGATGGGGAGCGTGGCAGCGGTCATGCCGGCCACGGTAGCGCGCGGGGCCGCAACCGCCGGCAGCCGGACGGATGCCTTGCGGAGATGCCTGCGGCCTGGTGCGGCGGCACGCTTCCGCTCGGCGGAACACCCGGGCTCGTGACCCTGTCACTGACGGAGAAATCGCGATTCCTGCGATCCCATCGGCATTTCCGACGCTGTGAGGTGCGTGTGGAGAACTCGCCGGCCGGAGGGCCAACCCGCCTGATCCCGTGCTCAAGTACTGGGGAACGGCCTGTGGACAACCGGGGCGGGGCTGTGGATATCGCAGGATTTCAGCGTCCCGGCGACACCATGAGGTCCACGCGCTGGAACTCCTTGAGCTCCGAATACCCCGAGGTCGCCATGGCTCGGCGCAGCGCCCCGACCAGGTTCATCGTGCCGTCGGGCACCCGGCTCGGGCCGTGCATGATCTGCTCGAGCGGGCCCACGGTGCCGGCCCAGTGCCGCTCGCCACGGGGCAGCTCGGCGTGCACCGCCTCCATCCCCCAGTGCCAGCCCTGGCCCGGAGCCTCGGTGGCCCGCGCCAGCGGCGAGCCGACCATCACCGCGTCGGCACCGCAGGCCACGGCCTTCACCAGGTCGCCGCTGCGGCCCATCGCGCCATCGGCGATGACGTGCACGTACCGCCCGCCGGACTCGTCCATGTAGTCCCGCCGCGCCGCGGAGACGTCGGCCACCGCCGTGGCCATCGGCACGCGCACCCCGAGCACGTCGGCCGTGGTGTGCGCCGCACCCCCGCCGAACCCGACGAGCACGCCGGCGGCGCCCGCGCGCATCAGGTGCAGGGCCGCGCGGTAGGTCGCGACGCCGCCGACGATCACCGGGGAGTCCAGGGTGTAGATGAACTCCTTGAGGTTCAGGGCTTCGCCGTCGTTGCTCACGTGCTCCGCCGAGACCGTCGTGCCCCGGATCACGAACAGGTCGACCCCAGCGCGGGTGACGATCGGCGCGAGCTCGGTGACCCGGTTGGGCGACAGCGACCCCGCCACGACCACCCCGGCGGCGCGGATCTCCGCGATGCGCTCGGCGATGAGCTCGGGCTGCACCGGCTCGGCGTAGAGCTGCTGCATGCGCGCGGTGACCTGCGGCTCGGGCAGCTCGCACAGCTCGGCGTAGACCGCGGCGGGGTCCGCGTACCTGGTCCACAGGCCCTCGAGGTTGAGCACGCCCAGCCCGCCGAGTCGCCCCATCGCGATGGCGGTCTGGGGCGACATCACCGAGTCCATGGGCGCCCCGATGACCGGGTTGTCGAACCGGTAGGCGTCGATCTGCCACGCGGTGCTCACCAGCTCGGGGGCACGGGTGCGCCGGCTCGGCGCGATCGCGATGTCGTCGAAGCTCAGGGCCGCCCGGCCCCGCTTGCCCAGCCCGATCTCGATGTCGCTCATCTCGTGCTCCTCCTCACGCCCCCCGCCCGGTCGGGCACGTGGGTCAGCGGCCCTGGTAGTTCGGGGCCTCGACGGTCATCTGGATGTCGTGCGGGTGGCTCTCCTTGAGCCCGGCCGGCGTGATCCGGATGAACCGGCCGCGCTGCTGCAGCTCCGGGATGGACCGGGCGCCGACGTAGAACATCGACTGGTGCAGCCCGCCGACCAGCTGGTGGGCGACCGCGGCCAGCGGCCCGCGGTAGGGCACCTGCCCCTCGATGCCCTCGGGCACGATCTTCTCGTCGGTGTCGACGTCGGCCTGGAAGTAGCGGTCCTTCGAGTACGAGACGCGCCCGCGCGAGGCCATCGCGCCCAGCGACCCCATGCCGCGGTAGTGCTTGTACTGCTTGCCGTTGACGAACACCAGGTCGCCGGGGCTCTCCTCGCACCCGGCCAGCAGCGAGCCGAGCATGACGGTGTCGGCCCCGGCGACCAGTGCCTTGGCGATGTCGCCGGAGTACTGCAGCCCGCCGTCGCCGATCACCGGCACCCCTGCGGGGCGACAGGCCCGGGCGGCCTCGAAGATGGCAGTCACCTGGGGCACGCCCACCCCGGCCACCACCCGCGTGGTGCAGATCGACCCCGGGCCCACCCCGACCTTCACCGCGTCGGCGCCGGCGTCCACGAGCGCCTGCGCGCCGGCGCGCGTGGCCACGTTGCCGCCGATCACCTCGACGTGGGCGGTCGCCGGGTCCTTCTTGAGCCGGCGCACCATCTCGAGCAGCAGGTTCGCCTGGCCGTTGGCCGTGTCGGCCACGAGCACGTCGACGCCGGCCTCGACCAGCGCGCCGGCGCGCTGCCAGGCATCGCCGTAGAAGCCGATGGCCGCACCCACCCGCAGCCGGCCCGCCTCGTCCTTCGTCGCGTTGGGGTACTGCTGGGTCTTCACGAAGTCCTTGACCGTGATGAGGCCCGTGAGCCTGCCTGCGGCGTCGACCAGCGGCAGCTTCTCGATGCGGTGCTTGGCCAGCAGCGCGGCGGCATCCTCGCGGGTGATGTCCTCGGGCCCGGTGACCAGCGGCATCGCGGTCATGACGTCGCGCACGCGCGTGGTGGCGAAGCGGTCCGGGGGCAGGAACAGCAGGTCGCGGTTGGTGACGATGCCCAGCAGCCGGCGCTCCTCGTCGATGACCGGCAGGCCGGAGACGCGGTAGCGCCCGCAGAGCTCGTCGAGGTCCGCGACGGACGCGTCGGGCCCCACCGTGACCGGGTCGTGGACCATGCCCGACTCGCTGCGCTTCACGACGTCGACCTGCTGGGCCTGGTCGGCGATCGACAGGTTGCGGTGCAGCACGCCGATGCCGCCCTGGCGGGCCATGGCGATGGCCATCCGCGCCTCGGTGACGGTGTCCATCGCGGCGCTGACCAGCGGCACCGACAGGCGGATGCCGCGGGTCAGGTGGGTGCCGGTGTCGACCTCGGAGGGCACCACGTCGGTGTGGTCGGGCAGCAGCAGGACGTCGTCGAAGGTCAGGCCGGTGACGCCGAACTTCTCCTCGGCGGCGGCGCGGTCCTCAGGGTCGAACACGAGCGGGCCCCTCTCGGCGGTGCAGGGGGCCAGCGTAGCCGCCGGTACCGGGCCGGGCGGGCGGCGCGACGACGCGCCAGCGACCGCACGGACAGCGCGGCGCGCGACCGCGCGGCAACGACCGCACCGCCCGTGGGTGGTGCCGCGTCGGGGGCCTCAGCTCAGCAGCCCCCACCGGAACCCGAGGGCGACGGCCTGCGCGCGGTCAGCCGCGCCCATCTTGCGGAACAGCCGCCGGGCATGGGTCTTGATGGTGTCCTCGGAGAGGTACAGCTCGCGGCCGATCTGCGCGTTGGACTTGCCGCGCGACATGCCCTCGAGGACCTCGAGCTCGCGCTCGCTGAGCGCGGGGCCGCTGGCCTGCTGGCGCACGGGCAGCGGCACCACGTTGCCCATGCGGTGGGCCGGGGCCGTCGTGGCCAGGCCGAGCACGGCGGCGGTCTCCTCGCGGGAGGCGTCCTTGACCATGTAGCCCCGGGCACCGGCGGACATCGCGGCGGCGACCCCGTCGACGTCCTCCCCCATGGTGAGCATCACGACGATCGCCCCTGGGTGGGCGCCGAGCAGCCGGCGGGTGGCCTCGACGCCACCCATGCCGGGCATCCGCACGTCCATGAGCACCACGGACGGGCGCTCCAGGGGGTAGCGCGCGAGGACCTCTTCGCCCGAGCCGGCGCCGGTCACGCGCTCGACGCCCGGCACGGCGGCCACCGCCCGCCGCAGCGCCTCGCGCGCCAGCGGGGCGTCGTCGCACACCAGCACCGTGGTCATCGCGGGCACCTCCCTGTCTGGAGATGCCTTCGGCACGCACGGGGCGCCGACTTGAGCCGCAGCGGCGGGTCAGAGCCCCATCGCCACGCGCACCGCGTCCACCCCCGCCGCCAGCTCGGGCACGTGGATGACGTCCTCGGGCAGCTCGTGGGGCCAGCCGGGGCCGCCCACGACCAGCACCGGCGCCGGGCGCATCGCCGGCAGCGCCGGCGGCTCCACGACCCCCATCTGGCTCCACAGGAACACCACGGGCGGGCCGAGCCGCTGCACGGCGTCGGCGAGGGCGTCCTCGGGCGTGCGGGCCCCGATCACGTGGCTGCGGATGCCGGCATCGGCCAGGGCCGCCTGGAGGGCCACCAGTGGCAGGTCGTGCAGCTCGTCGGGCACGCTGGCCAGCAGGACGGGGCGGGCGTTGCGTGGCCGGGCCAACCGGGCGGCGTGGGCGGCCAGCGCGCCGGCGACGACCACCGAGAACGAGTGCTCCACCTCGATGCCGCGCCCGGTCTGCTGCCATTTCTCGCCGATCGCCGCGAGCACCGGGCGGACCAGCTCCTCCCAGGTGGGGATCGTCCCGCCCTGGGCCAGCGAGGCCTCGACCGTGCGGTGGCAGGCATGGGAGTCCAGCGCCATGGCTGCGCGGGCCAGGCCACGGGCCGTGCGGGTGCCCCGCGGCATGGCCAGCACGCGCCCGCCGCCCGGCGAGGCACTGCCCCCGGCCGGCGCCCCGGGGTGCGGGTCATCCGCGCCCGCCACGAACCCCCGCTCTCCGTCGCGGTCCCCGGCCGTGGTTCCATCGCCGATCCCAGCCAGGGGTTCCAGCGCGCCGGCCTGGAGCAGTGCGGTGTGGGGCGCGGACTGCGCGGCCCACTCGGGGTCGATCCGCGTGCGGATCGCGACGCGGGCCGCCTCGGCCGGCGGCACGCCCTCACGCACGAGGCGGTGCATGATCTGCAGGCGCGCGAGGTCGCTGGGGCCGTAGCGCCGGTGCCCGCCCTTGGTGTGCAGGCTGGGCGCCAGGCCGTAGCGGCGCTCCCAGCTGCGCAGCGTCCCGGCCGCGACGCCCAGGCCTCGGGCGGCACCGGCGACGCTCAGCGCCGGGACATCGCCGGAGTCGTCCGTCGGGTCGTCGTCGGCCGCAGCGGCCGAGGTCGGCACGAGCGCGGCCTCGTCCTCCGCGGGGGCAGCGTCCAGGGCGTCCGGCCCGGTCGGCTCGGCGGCGACGCCATGGCCGGGCGTCTCGTCCGGTGCCCGCTGAGCGCTCATGGGCGCAAGTGTGCAAGACCTTTGCAAACTCCGCTTGGCGACACTCGTCAGCCCGGGCCGAGGTGAGGAACATGGTCGGCATGGCAGGTGTTGCATCGGGTAGCAGGCGATGAGTGAGCACGTCAGGAGAAGTGCTTGCACAACATACGCACAAGTTCTACGATGGAGCGGAGGACGACGGTGAGAGGACCGGCCATGGCGGATGTTTCTCGGCTCCCTGGGCCCAATTCGGACTTCTGGGACTGGCAGATGCACGCGGCATGCCGCGGGCTCGACTCGGAGATGTTCTTCCATCCCGAGGGTGAGCGCGGCAGCGCCAAGGAGGCCCGCGAGCGGGCCGCGAAGAAGCTGTGCGCGACCTGCCCGGTGATGATGGAGTGCCGTGCCCACGCGCTGAAGGTGCGCGAGCCGTTCGGGGTGTGGGGCGGCCTGACGGAGGCCGAGCGCCAGGTGATCTACGAATCGCAGGCACGCGAGGGCCGCACCGTGCGCGTGGCCGCCGCGCACTGAGCCCGGCGCACTGAGCCCTGGCACAGGGCCTGGGGCGCCCGACCGCGCCCGCGCCACGTGCCCCCGCCCCCACAGGACGCCGAAGGGACCCCGGATCGCTGGATCAGGGGTCCCTTCGTGTGTTCGCGCTCAGTGGCTGTGCGAGTGCCCCCCCGGGCCGTGGCTGTGCCCGTGGCCGTGGTCGTCCTCGGCCTCCTCGGGCTTCTCCACCACCAGCGCATCGGTCGTGAGCAGCATCCCGGCGATCGACGCCGCGTTCTCCAGCGCCGAGCGGGTCACCTTGACCGGGTCGATCACGCCGGCGGCCACGAGGTCGACGTACTCACCCGTTGCGGCGTTGAAGCCCACGCCCACACCGGCCTCGCGCACCTTGCTCACGACGACGTAGCCCTGCTCGCCGGCGTTCTCCGCGATCCAGCGCAGCGGCTCGTCGAGCGCCTTGCGCACGACGTTCACGCCTGTGAGCTCGTCACCGGTGCGGCCCAGCCCGTCGGACAGGGCGCCGGCCGCGTGCGCCAGGGCGGCGCCGCCGCCGGCGACGATGCCCTCCTCGATCGCCGCGCGCGTCGCCGACACGGCGTCCTCGATGCGGTGCTTCTTCTCCTTGAGCTCCACCTCGGTGTGCGCCCCGACCTTGATCACCGAGACGCCGCCGGCCAGCTTCGCCAGGCGCTCCTGGAGCTTCTCGCGGTCCCAGTCGGAGTCGGTCTCGGCGATCTGGCGGCGGATCTGGGCGACCCGGTCGCTCACCGCGTCGTGCGTGCCGCCGCCGTCCACGATCGTGGTGTCGTCCTTGGTGACGACGATGCGCCGCGCGGTGCCCAGCACCTCCAGGCCGACCTGGTCGAGCTTGAGGCCCACCTCGCTGGAGACCACCTGGCCGCCGGTGAGGGTGGCGACGTCCTCGAGGATCGCCTTGCGGCGGTCACCGAACGCCGGGGCCTTCACCGCCACCGAGTTGAACGTCCCGCGGATCTTGTTCACCACCAGCGTCGACAGGGCCTCGCCCTCGACGTCCTCGGCGATGACCAGCAGCGGCTTGCCGGCCTGCATGACCTTCTCGAGCAGCGGCAGCACCTCGGCGATCGAGGCGACCTTGCCCTGCACGAGCAGGATCAGGCCGTCCTCGAGGACCGCCTCCATGCGCTCGGGGTCGGTGACGAAGTAGGGCGAGAGGTAGCCCTTGTCGAACTGCATGCCCTCGGTGAACTCCATCTCCAGCGAGGTCGTCGAGGACTCCTCGACCGAGATGACGCCGTCCTTGCCCACCTTGTCGAAGGCGTCGGCGATCAGGCCGCCGATCGTGGCGTCCTGGCTGGAGATGGTCGCGACCTGCGCGATCTCCTCGCGGCCCTCGACCTCCCGGGCGGCGTCGATCAACGCATCGGTGACGGCCTCGACCGCCGCGGCGATGCCCTTCTTCACCTCGACCGGTGCGGCACCGGCGGTGACCACCTTGAGGCCCTCGCGGACCATCGCCTGGGCCAGCACGGTGGCCGTGGTGGTGCCGTCGCCGGCCACGTCGTTGGTCTTGGTGGCGACCTCCTTGGCGAGCTGCGCGCCGAGGTTCTCGAACGGGTCCTCCAGCTCGATCTCACGGGCGATGGTGACGCCGTCGTTGGTGATGGTGGGAGCGCCCCACTTCTTGTCGATGACGACGTTGCGCCCCTTGGGCCCCAGCGTCACCTTCACGGCGTCCGCCAGGGCGTTCACGCCGCGCTCGAGCGCGCGGCGGGCGTCCTCGTCGAAGTCCAGGATCTTGGCCATAGGTCTGCTGTCTGCTCTCTTCGATGCGTGCCGCGGGTGCGGCCGGGAACGTGCCGGCGCCCCGGCCCCGAGTGATGGGACCGGGGCGCCGGGCGGGGTCTGCCTACTTCTCGACGACCGCGAGCACGTCGCGGGCCGACAGGAGCAGGTACTCCTCGCCGTTGTACTTGATCTCGGTGCCGCCGTACTTCGAGTAGATGACGATGTCGTCGACCTTCACGTCGAGCGGGATGCGCTTCTCGCCGTCCTCGTCGAAGCGACCCGGGCCGACCGCGAGGACCTTGCCCTCCTGGGGCTTCTCCTTGGCGGTGTCCGGGATGACGAGGCCGGACGCCGTCGTCTGCTCGGCGTCGAGCGGCTGGACGAGGATCCGGTCCTCGAGTGGCTTGATGCTGGCCACAGTCTGACCTCCCCTTCGAGGGATGTTGGTATGGGTGCGATGTGCTGCGAGCGGGCCGTACCGTCGTCGCGGTGCCGGCGCGACCTGCGTCGCTGGTAGCACTCACTCTGTTCGAGTGCTAGGCGGAACCGTATCACCATCTGGCACTCACCGCGCAAGAGTGCCAGCGATCGGCCCGAGGGGCGAGGGCGTGCTCCCGCACCGGGTCGGGTGCCGCCACACTGGGCCGATGCCCGCCGCCGCAGACGCCCGAGCCGGTGAACCGCTGCCCGGGCCCGATGGCGGGGCGCTGGGCGCGCTGCCCGGGCCCGATGGCGGGGCGCTGGGCGCGCTGCTCACCCCCGAGGGTCGCGCGCTCGTGGAACGGCTCACGCCGTGGGACGAGCGCAGCGCGCTGGCCACGCTCGCGGCGGTGCGACGCGACGCAGCCTGGGCCACCCGCCCGGAGGTCGTGGCGGCGGCCGCGACCCAGGCCCGGCTGCGCACCCGTGCCAGCGCGCGCTTCCCCGGAGCGCCCCGCTGGTGGACGGTGGACGGCCTGGAGCAGGCCACCCGTCCGGAGGTGGCCGCCCGGCACGCCGCTCGGTTCCTGGCCGCAGGCGTGACGCAGGTGGCAGATCTGGGCTGTGGCGCGGGGTCCGACGCCCTGGCGCTGGCCGCGGCGGGCCTCGACGTGCTCGCGGTCGACGTGGCAGCCGAGGCGCTCTGGGCGCTGGGCGCCACCGCGGGCGACCTCGGCGTGCCGCTGCGGACGAGCCGGGCCGATGTCCGTGACGCGCGTCACTGGTGGAACGGACCCGCCAGCCCGGCGACCGCCAGCCGCGGCGCCTTCGTCGACCCAGCGCGGCGCCGGGCGGGTGCCCGGGTGCTCGCGCCCGAGGGTTGGTCGCCGCCCTGGTCGTGGGTCTGCGGCCTGGCCGGGCGGGTGCCGGCCACCGGGGCGAAGGTGGCCCCCGGGATCGCCCACGACGCGTTGCCGGCAGCCGTCCAGGCCGAGTGGACCAGCGTCGGTGGGGACCTGGTGGAGGCCGCGGTGTGGTGGGGCCCGCTGCGTCGGGGCACCGCGCGACGGGTGGCCACGGTGCTGCCATCCGCCCCGGGCAGCGGCCACGAGCAGCAGGTCGACCAGCTCGACGACGGTGACGGGATCCCGACCCCGGAGGTCGGCCCGGTGGGCGCCTGGCTGGTCGAGCCCGATCCCGCGGTGATCCGCGCCGGGCTGGTCTCGGTGCTCGCAGCCCGGCTGGCCGGCCGCCTGCTCGACCCGCACATCGCCTACGTCACGACGGACGCGGCCCCGGCGGTGACGCCGTTCGGCGCGCGGTTCGCCGTGCTCGAGGAGGTGCCGTTCGCACGCAAGGCGATGCGCGCGTGGCTGCGGGCACGAGGCTACGGCGACGTGGTGGTGAAGAAGCGCGGCGTCGCCGTCGTGCCCGAGCAGCTGCGCGCCGACCTGCGACTCGACGGGCGCGGGCCCACGGCGACGCTGCTGCTCACCCGGACCGGCGCGGGCCCGCTGGCCCTGCTGGTGGCACCGCAGCCGTGAACGCGCGGTCGAGCCCCGATGCCAGCCCGGGCCAGGTGCCGGGGGGTGCCAGCGGGGCCGGCCAGGCAGCTGCGGCGTCCGTGGCGTCCCCGCCGGTCACCGCGCCGGGCGGTCCGGAGCCGGCCGCCTCGGCGGTCACCGCCCCGGCAGCGGCGGCACCCGACGACGGGCTCGCGGGGCCCGGCTGCTCGCAGTCCTCGTCGCGGATCGGGTCGGGCCCGGTGCGGACCAGTCCCACCTCGACCTGCCGCCGCTCGCCCGCGGCCAGGCGCACCACGCCGTCGGCGTCGATCCCCCTGGTGGCGCCCCACGTGGCGGGCAGGTAGCCCTCGTTGCGCGGGCCGGGGAACAGGGTGAGCCGGTAGTCGTCCGGTGGGACCGGCCCGATGACGAAGATCCCGTCACCAGAGGAAGCGCTGCCGGGTGGGCACGTCGCGCCGGAGGCGGCCCCCGGGGCGGGCCCAGCGGCTCCTCCCGCCCACACGATGAGCCGGTCGCGCACGCCAGGCAGGTAACCCAGCAGCGGGCGGGTGAGGGACTGCAGCTCGGCACTCATGCCGTCGATCGGGCCACCGGTCTGCGCGTCGGTGACGCGCACCGCCAGCCACGCCCCCCGGGTGAGCACCATGTCGACGTCGTCGAGCGGCTGGCCGGCGAGCACGTCGATGCGTCCCTCGAGCGAGCCAGCCGGGCCCTGGTACCACCGCTCCAGCAGGTCGGCCTCCTCGGCGGAGGCGCGCAGCAGGAATCCCGTCCCGGTCGGCACCGCGCGCAGCACGTAGCGGCCGTCAGGGCCGGTCGTCGTGAACATCGGGCACTGCCCGGGGCACCCCACGAGCGTCACCGAGGCGCCCGCGACCGGCTCGCCCGCGTCGTCGCGGATGGTCCCGGCGATGGAACCGCCCTCGGCGAGCCGGAAGAGCAGGCCCTCGGTGCGGGCGGCGCCATCGATCACGGAGGCCACCGCCGGGTAGGCCGCGCCGTCGTACCACTGCCCGAGGTGGTTGCCCCCCGGTGGTGCTGCGACCCGCAGGGTGATGGGCACCGGCGGCAGGTCGGCGATGGCGAAGGCACCGGCCACCGGCGAGCCGAGGCCGGGGACGCCCACCATCTCCGTGTCGGCCCCAGCGCCGGCGTGGGCGGTGACCACGGCTCCCGGCAGCGGCTGGCCGGTCCGCCGGTCCACCACCCGCCCGCGCACCGACCCACCGGGCGGCAGGACCACGTCGGCGCGGGTCACCTCGGCAAGCGTGAGCACCCCGGCCTGCCCGTACGTGTACGCCTGCGGCCAGTAGGTCGAGACCATGCCCCCCGAGGCCGGGGCCCGGACGTGCACCTTCACCCGATCGCTGGCCACGCCCCGGAAGAGGTACCGACCCTCCGCGTCGGTGAGCATCCCGTCGCCCTGGCCCGCCCAGCCGCCCCGGGCGGTCACCGGCAGGTAGCGCACCCACGCGTTGGCCACCGGCTGGCCCTGCGCCCTGACGACGCCGGTGAGCAGGTGCCCGCCCCCGTCCACACTGGGCGCTCCGGCCGCGCGGGCCCTCGGAGCGGCGACCGCCAGGCCGCCGACGGGCACCACCGCGAGCACCGCGGCGAGCAGGGCGACCAACCCGGCCAGGATCGTCCTCGGGGCGACGACCGGGGCAGCATCCCGGCCCCACCCCGGGCTTCGATGGCCGACCACCGTCCCATCGTGCTCCCGGCCCCTGGCGTGGGCAACGCGCGGGGCGCCGTTCCGGGTCTGCGCGTGAGGTGCGTGACCGGGCGATGCGGCCGGCGGCTGCCCGGATCGGCGGCCGGGCGGCTGCCCGGATCGGGCGTTCAGCGGGCAGCGACAGGCATCCCGTGCCCGCACGCCGTGGCCACCGGCCGGAGCACGATCACGAGGTCGTCGATGGTCGCCTCGGGATCGTCGAGCAGCGCCGAGATCCGCTGCGCGACCTCGTGCCGTGCCGCGGGGCTGCCGAGCTCCTGGCCCTCGCCACGCGCCAGGGCGTCGGCCAGGGCGGCAGCGCGCGAGCGCACGACGGCCTGGTCGCCGATGCTGTCGAGGGTCAGGGCCTGCGAGAGCTCGGCCAGCGCGGGGCAGGCGGCCCGGGCCCGCAGCGCGGGATCCGGCCACGGCACGAGGACGGCGGCGACAGCCAGGGCGGCGAGCACGCAGGCCACCCCGGCCACGACGCGCGCCCGGGTCACGCGCCGGACGGGCCGGGCGGGCCGGGCAGGCCGGGCAGGCCGGACGGGCCGGGCGGGGCCTCAGGCGGCAGGAAGCCGTCCTCGATCGCCGCGCGGTGCATGTCGGACTTCGAGCGCACGTGGCGGTGCGCCTGGGCGTACTTGGCGCGGACCCGGTCGAGGTACTCCTTGGCGGTTGCCGGGCTGACGTTCATGCGCCGGGCCACGGAGTCCAGCTTCATCCCCGAGGCGTAGAGCCGCAGCGCCGCGAGCTCCTGGATGCTCAGGTTGGGCACGTCCTCGGGGGCCTCGGCGAGGATCGCGGCCATCTCCGGGGTGAGGAAGCCCTCACCCCGGGCCACGGTGGTGATCGCAGTGAGCAGGGCCGAGGGGTCCTCGCGCTTGGACATGTAGCCCAGGGCGCCCGCGGCCAGGCCCTGGCGCACCACCCGCGGACTGCCCAGGGCACTGACGATGAGCACGTTGCAGCCCAGCGACCGGAACTGGGCGACCAGCTGCGCCAGCGGTGGGACTGCCGAGCCCAGGTCGAGGTCCAGCAGCACGACGTCGGCCTCCGGGGCCGCGGCCAGCGCACGATCGACGTCGTCGCCGGAGTAGCCGACGGCGATCTGCGGGGCGTTGGCGACCAGCCACGCCGCGAGGCCCTGATGGAACAGCGCGTGATCATCGAGGATCACGACGGTCATCGCTCCCTCCATGGCCACAACCTAGCCTTCGACGGCCGGTGCGGCGGGTGCGCCCCGCAGCCACGTCCACTCGACGGTGATGGTGTCGCCCCCGAACTCGCGCCACGCCCGCCCGGCGATCCGATGGATGCGCGATTCGAGCGGGGCACCGGCATGGGCGACCCGTGGGCCGGCGGCGAGGACCGTGAGCGCGCCTCGGGAGGGCTCGCTCCAGGTGCTCAGCGTCACCGTGCACCCGGGGGCCATCGCCGCGAGGGTGTCGAGCACGCCGCCGACCTGGCCGACGACCGCGGCGGGCGGCCGACAGCCGGCGAAGCCTCCACGAACCGCCACCTCGCATCCCGCGCCGTGCAGCAGGCGCATCCAGACCCGCGCGGGCCGGCGCAGCGACTCCGGGGCGCGCCCGACCGCCAGCAGGGCTCGCAGGAAGCCCGCCTCGTGCCGGCAGGCCTCGCGCGTGGCGAGCTCGGTGGGCGACCTGCGGCCGTCGGCGATGGCGCCCAGCAGCTCCTGCGCGGAGGCCAGCGTGTCGGCGACCCACAGCTCCTCCTCCGCGCGCAGCGTGAGCTGGCTGCGGATCCGCACCTCGGCCTGCAGCGCCTGGGTACGGGCCTGGGCGTACTGGTCGGCGACTCGCTGCGTGCGCCGGGCGAACAGCCACACGGCCGCCAGCCCGGCCACGAAGTACACGCCGCTGCCGGTGACGCTCGGCCCGCACCCCAGGCCGCGGTCCACCCAGGCCACGGCCGCGACCGCGTGGGTGACCAGCAGCGTGGCGACGATGCTGAGCACGACACTGACCCGCGGAGCGAGCAGCAGCAGCGTCGCCACCAGCGGGACCCGCACGTCGAGCAGCACGCCCTGGCCGACCAGCGTGGAGCAGAACGGATCGGTCAGCAGCGCGCCAGCGCCCAGCAGGAGGTAGACCGCGCAGACCAGCAGGACGTGGCTCGGGCCCATCCTGGTTCCGGTGCGGGCCTGGTCGACCAGCCAGGCGGCGGCGAGCACCGGCAGGAACGGCATGGCCAGGGCGGCCAGGGGGTGGGCGTACGCGGCCCAGCCGAGGATCACCAGGGCGCACGCGACGCCGGCCATCGCACTGGCCACG
>DASVBK010000218.1:0-8934 GCA_036375875.1 Candidatus Nanopelagicales bacterium | reverse complement strand
GTGGCGACCAGCGGCGGCAGGCCGTCGCGCAGCAGCAGCGGCGGTAGCGGTTCCCCCGGCGCGTCTGGGTCAGCCGGCTCGGCGCCCTCGGGTGCGGGGGCGCCGGGGGAGGTCATGCGCACACGGTAGCGGTGCGCGGGGGCCTCACTCGACGATGCCGGTCCGCATGCCCAGCGCGACCATCTCCGCCCGGTCGCCGGTGCCAAGCTTGCGCCCGATGCGCGCCAGGTGGCTCTTGACCGTGAGGGCCGAGAGGCTGAGGTCCGCGCCGATCTGCTTGTTCGTGTGGCCCTCGGCCACGGCCTGGAGCACCTGGACCTCGCGCTCGGACAGGGTATCTGGGGCCTCGGCATGGCCCCGGGGCGGCCGCGGAGGGGCTGCCGGGGTCGCGCTCACCGCCCGCTGCGCCGGCACCACGGCCGAGCGAGCACCGGTGCTGATGGCGGCGACGACTGACTCCGGCCGCGGGGCCACGACGACCAGGCGCCGCCAACCCAGGGCGCGCAGGGTGCGCACCTCCTCGCGCACCTGGGTCGCGGGCGCGTCCAGGACGCACACGTCGTGCTGCGTCGTAGGTGAGGGAATGCCGCCGGCCAGCGTCGAGCGCGCCGCGTGCACCGCACTCGCACCGAGGCTGCGCAGCCGGGGGGTGATCGAGACCAGGTGCTGGGAGTCCGTGCCGACCGTGAGTGCCGAGAACCGCCCGCGCGGCGCCGGGATCAGCGGTGCGGCAGTGCGTTGCGCGACGGTGATCATGGACATCTCCCTCCGACATCCCCCCGCCCCGCCTGCGGCCAGGACGTCGCTTGCGTCATCGGCCGCAGGGCACGCGGCACTTGAGCCCGGCGGCGCCAACCACGTCGGACCACCCGAACGAGTGACCCGCTGCGAGCGGGGTGGCGCGGCCGGGGGTCAGCGCCGGCTGGGGTCAGGGCCGCCAGGGTCAGCGCACTCCGGGGTAGCGCGGCTCGGGGTCAGCGCGGCCTGGGCAGCTGCGCGACGCCCGGCGGCAGCGGCATGAGCCCGGCTGCCTGCGCGAGCACGTCGCCCCAGGCCAGGGCGTGCGGCGTCAGCTGCGCGTCCTGTGGGGTCCACGAGACGCGGATCTCGATCTGGCCCTCCAGGGGGCGGTCCGACAGCCCACCGAAGGACTCGGACGTGACCCGGGTGACCGTGCCCGAGATGCTGTCGTAGGCCGCGCCGTGGGCGTCCAGCGCCTCGAGCAGCCACGACCAGCCGACCTCCGCGAGCAGCGGGTCGGCGGCCATCTCCGGCTCGAGCGTCGCCTTGACGAACGCCACGATCCGGAAGGTGCCCGCCCAGGCCTCCTGGCCCTCGGGATCGTGCAGCACCACGAGCCTGCCGGAGCCGAGGTCCTCGTCGTCGACCTCGACCTCGGCGCTCAGCGCGATCGCGTAGGGCGCCAGGCGCTGGGGGGCCGGCGCCTCCTCGAGGTGGATCTCCGGGCGCAGCCGCAGGTCGCGCAGCGAGGTCAGCGCGACGCGGAAGTCGGCGGCCTCGTCGGAGATGGCGTCCATGCCCCGCAGGCTACGCCCTGGTGCCGGTCGGGGCGGGCAACCAGCGTGCGGCGCGTTGGGGCGTACCCTGCGCGACCGTGGCTGCACTCCTCGCCCTGCTGTCCAGCGCCATGTGGGGCAGTGCCGACTACCTGGCCGGTCGGCTCTCGCGCACCCGGCCCGTGCTGGTCGTCTTGGGGGTCTCGCAGGCGGTGGGCCTGGTCGCGATGGTGCTGGCCGCGACCGTGACCGGCGCGTGGGTGGCACCGCGCGACTACGTGCCCTGGGCGGTGCTGGCCAGCCTCGCCGGAGCGACCGGCCTGGCGCTGTACTACCGAGCGCTGGCGATCGGCACCATGGGGGTGGTCTCGCCGATCGCGGCGCTGGGGGTGCTGGTGCCGTTGGCGGTGGGGGTGGCCGACGGGGAACGTCCGGCACCGCTGCAGGTGCTCGGCATCGGCGTGGCGCTGGTCGGCGTCGTGCTGGCCAGCGGCCCGGAGGTGCACGGTGACGCCGGGTGGCAGCCCCTGCTGCTCGCGGCGGGCTCGGCGGTGTTCCTGGGCACCTCGTTGGTCGCGTTGGCCCGGGGCAGCGACACCAGCGTCATCATGACGATGACCGCGATGCGGATGGTGACGGTGAGCCTCATGCTGCTGGCCCTGCTCGCGCTGC
This sequence comes from Candidatus Nanopelagicales bacterium, assembly GCA_036375875.1. Taxonomy (GTDB): domain Bacteria; phylum Actinomycetota; class Actinomycetes; order S36-B12; family CAIYMF01; genus Prado023. The sequence continues at coordinate 6,745 of DASVBK010000218.1, read as the reverse complement.
GGCGCGCGGTGGCCGTGCCGGCGCGCGACCTGCCCGGGCTGGCCGCCGTCGGCCTGCTCGACGTGGGCGCCAACCTCGCGTTCGGGGCAGCCTCCACCCTCGGCCTGCTGTCGCTCGTGGCCGTGTTCGGCTCGCTCTACCCGGTGGCCACGATCCTGCTGGCACGTTGGCTGGACCACGAGCGCCTGCGGCGGATCCAGCATGTGGGCGTCGTGCTGGCGCTGGCCGGCGCGGCGGCGATCAGCGCGGGCTGACCGGCCAACCCGCGGCGGCACCGGCCCCGGAGCGGGTCGGTGCCGCCGCGAGCGCGGTCGAACCGGGGATCAGGCCGTGCGGCCGACCTCGGCCAGCTCGGCCCGGCGCGCCAGGGCCAGCTCGCGGATCCGGGCGAGGTCCTCCTCGGAGTACACCCCGTTCACCCCGGAGATCGACGCCAGCTTCATGCCGTGCTTGAGGCCGATCCGGTAGATCTCCTTGACCTTCTCCCACTCGATGTTGCGCCCCACGGTGAACGTCTCGTACCGGCCCTCGAGTGCCAGGGCGATCGTCTCGGCCAGGCAGGCATAGGCCACGCCGTGCGGCAGGCCGATGTCGCGCATGTGCACGTCGCCGGGCAGCTCGATCTCGCCGGACTCGATGACCAGCACGTCGGGCCGCTTGGCGACGTCCTCGGCCGAGAGGTCCAGGGGCCGGGCCACGTCCGTGATGACGCATCCGGGCTTCACCGCGGTGATGTCCAGCACGCGCTTGCCCGCGCCGGAGGTGGCCGTGACGATCATGTCCATCTCGGGCAGGTGCTCGTTCGGGGTGGCCGACACGTGGATCGTGGCGCGCGGGTGCTCCCGCTCCATGTCGGCCTTCAGGGCCAGCAGCTTGGCGGTCTCGGGCGAGACCAGGTACAGCTCGTCGCTGGCCAGCGCGAGCAGCCGGGCGCACACCGAGCCGATGGCGCCGGTGGCGCCGACCACCATGGCCTTGCCGCGGATGCGTCCCTCCTCGTCGCGCTCGGCCAGGCCCAGCCGGTCCAGGGCGTCGTGCGCGGCCCACAGCGCCCCGGAGGCGCTGTAGCTGTTGCCGGTCGTGATCGGCAGCGGGGCCTGCTTGGCCACCGTGACGCCGGCGTCACCGACCACCTTGGTGAACGCGCCCAGCCCCATGATCTGGGCGCCCAGCTTCTTCGCGTCCTCCGCCGCCTCGAGCAGCTTGGCGTAGGTGAACTCCGGGCTGTGGCTCATGAGCTCCTTGGGGGTGCCGCCGACCGTGATGAGCCAGCCCTCGGCCTCGTCGCCCGTCGGCGAGACGATGCCGGTCACGCGGCCGTACTTCATCGGCGGGGCATACGCCATGACCTTCTCCACGCCGTCCATGACGAACCCCGGAGAGACCCGCTCGATGGTCCGCAGCGGCTCGACGTTGGTCAGGTAGCGCTGCGACAGTGGGTGGATCACGAACGCGAACCGGCTGCGCCGGCGGTAGCCGTTCGGGTAGAGGATGCGGGGCTGCAGCCCGGCGGCGACGATCATGTCGAGTAGGTCGTCGTTGGTGAGCCGCCCGAGCGGGCTGCCGGACGCCGTCACCATGAGCGCCTCGAGCACCGCGACATTCACCGTGACCTCGAACGGCTGCGGCGTGGTGTCGAGCACCATGTCGACGTCGAGCGCGGCGATGTCGGCGAGGCGCTCCTCGGACAGCGCCGTCGTGATGACGGTCTTGCCCCGCAGGCTCTCGACGCCGAAGGCCATGAGCTCCTCGTACGTGGCGACCACGACGTGGGCGTCGGCGAGCTGGCGGCGGGCCAGCGCGCTGCTTGCCGCGCGGCCGGGGGAGCGCAGCTGCGAGCGGACGAACCCGGGCAGCCGACCCACCGCGCCGGTGGCGGTGTCGGTGGCCAGCCCGAGCACCGGGTTGCGGTGCAGGCGCCTGGACAGGTCCATGCGCAGCAGCGGGTCGGCGAACTCGAAGTTCTCGGAGTACTCCCGCAGCAGGCGGATCGTCGTGGCGTGGTTGCTGCCGCCGAGCACCACGACCCGGGCGTTGGTGAAGAAGCCGGGCATCTCCTGCTGCACCTGGCGGATCGACCAGTCCTGCAGCACCTCGCGCAGGGCGTGGCCGTCGGTGACCGGCACCATGCGGGTGGCCCGCTTGACCCGGTCGACCTGCTCGAGGTCGCCGTCGTAGAGGCCGGCGATGCGCGCCTCGCGGATGCCGGTGACCGCGATCGCGTCGGCATCGCTGGCCCACGCGCGCACCAGGTCCTCGGCGGCGCGAACGTCGCCGGAGGTGCCGATGCGGCGCAGCTGGAAGACCTGGTCGAGGAACTTCACCTCGGTGTCGTAGTCCCGCTCGGCCGAGGCGAGGCTGACGTTGACGATCGTGAGCGGCTGGTCGTTGGTCACGGGGGGAACCCTTCGGGATGGGGGTCGGAGTCGGATCAGGTGGGGGAGCGCACGGCTCAGGTCATCGCCGCGGAGCCGTGCTCCGGGTGGGCGGTCATGTAGTCCAGCAGCCGAGTGGCGTAGCTGGCGAACGGCGGGCAGGTGACGCCCGTGCCCTCGAGGTCGGCCACGGCGTTCGCGGTGGCGTACGTCGTCTTCGAGGCCAAGTAGTCCAGGGCCTCGGCGGGCAGGCCGAGCAGCTTCTCCAGGCCCGGCGTGTGGGCGATGAGGGCACGGGTCGGCCCGAGGGGCAGGGGCACCTTGATGGTCTTGCGGCCCATGTACTCGGCGAGGATGTCGACGACCTCGCCGGTGGTGGGCGGATTGGGGTCGGTGAGGGCGTAGGTGCGACCGACGGCCTCGGGCTTGACCGACAGCACGTCCATCGCGCCGATCACGTAGTCGCGGGGGACCAGGCCGGCGCGCACGACCTTGAAGTCGCCCACGCCCGGGACGATGGCCACGTAGGGCAGTCGGCTGAAGTACGTGGCGTACATGTAGGGCCCGTCGTACTTCTGGGTCTCGCCGGTCTGCGAGTCGCCGACGACGATGCCCGGCCGGTAGATGGTCGCGGGCAGGCCGGCCCGCATCGCACGGCGGACGAGCACCTCGGCCTCGAACTTGGTGGACTCGTAGTGGTTGAGGAAGCCCTGGCCAAGGTCCAGCTCGTCCTCGGGGAACTCGCCCTCGTAGTCGCCGCTGACATAGCACGTGCTCACGTACTGCAGCCGCTGGAAGTCGCGCTGGCCCGTGCAGAACTCGATGACGTGGGCGGTGCCCTCCACGTTGACGCGTCGGGCGACCTCCTCCGGCACGGCCAGGTCGTAGACCGCCGCCAGGTGCCAGACCTCGCCGACGTCGGCGAGCTTGGCGCGCTCGACCATGTCCAGGCCCATCCAGGGCTCGGTGATGTCGCCCTCCACGAGGCGCACGCGGCCGGCCACCGAGGGGTGCTCGGCCTCGAGCTGGCCCAGGCGCTCCTCGGCGGTCGCGCGCCAGTGCGACTGGACGAGCAGGTGGGCGGTGGCCCCCTCGCGGCGGGCCAGGATGCGCGGGAGCAGTGCGGAGCCGAGGAACCCGGGGAACCCGGTCATCAGGACGTCGGTCACGTGGGACACCTTTCGGGTGCGGACAGGAGCGCCGGGAGCCGGCGCTGGACCGTCCCAATGCTACTGAGCAGTAACCTCCACGCGCCGGGACGAAGGGCACCCGTCGAGGGACCTGCGTCCCGGTTCGGCGCTCGGGGGCTGCCCGGTGCCAGCCGTGGCACCATGGGCGGCCATGACCGCTGCCCCGCTCGACGCCCAGCACCCGCTGGTGGCCGGCCGCACCACCGAGGCCCCGCTGCTGCGCGCCGCCGCTGGCCTGGCGGTGCCCCACACGCCCGTCTGGTTCATGCGCCAGGCAGGCCGGTCGCTGCCGGAGTACCGCCGGCTGCGCGAGGGCGTGGCGATGCTCGACGCCTGCTTCACCACCGACCTCGTGGTCGAGATCACCGACCAGCCGGTACGCCGGCACGGCGTGGATGCGGCCATCTTCTTCTCGGACATCGTCGTGCCACTGCGGGCGATCGGCGTGGACCTCGACATCGTGCCGGGGGTCGGGCCGGTCGTGGCCCAGCCCATCCGCGACGAGGCCGGGGTGGCGGCGCTGCGGGACCTGGCCGAGGACGACGTCACGACCGTGCTCGAGGCGGTCCGGGTGCTCACGGCCGCGGACGGCCCGTTGGGCACGACACCGCTCATCGGGTTCGCAGGGGCCCCGTTCACGCTGGCGAGCTACCTCATCGAGGGTGGCCCCAGCCGCGACCACGCGCGGACCAAGGCGCTGCTCTACTCCGATCCACGGCTGTGGCACGCCCTGGCCAACCGGCTGGCACGCATCGCGGGGGCGTTCCTGCGGATGCAGGTCCTGGCGGGGGCCAGTGCGGTGCAGCTGTTCGACTCGTGGGCCGGTGCCCTCCCGGCGGCCGACTACGAGGCCCTCGTGCTGCCCCACGTGCGCACGGCACTGGGCTCCATCGACGACCTGGTGGCCGCCCATGGCGTGCCGCGCATCCTGTTCGGGGTCGGGACCGGCGAGCTGCTGGGGACCATGTCCCAGGCGGCCCCCGAGGTCATGGGCGTGGACTTCCGGGTGCCCTTGGACGTGGCAGCGCAGCGCGTCCGGCCGGGCGCCGCCCTCCAGGGCAACCTCGACCCCGCCGTGGTGATGGCCAGCCCCGCGGCGGTCGACGCGCGGGTCGACGCGGTGCTCGCGGCCGCCCGACGCTCGGGGCGGGGGCATGTGTTCAACCTCGGCCACGGCGTGCTGCCCGACACCGATCCCGCCGTGCTCACCCACATCGTGGAGCGGGTGCACGCCGCGGGTCCGGTCGGGGCGGCCAACGCCTCGCAGGACCCGGGTCCCTGGTGATCGACGGCGCTGTCCGCACGGGTCGGGAGGTGGCTGCACGGCACCTCCCGGGTGATGGCACAGTGTCCCCGTGACAGCCCAGCAGCCCTCTGGAGACCCCGGCGCCAGCGCCGGTGCATCCGGCGAGTCGATGCCGTCGCGCCCCGGCGCCCACGTGGTCGTGGTCGGTGGCGGGATCAGCGGCCTGGCCGCCGCGTGGCACCTGATCCGCACCCAGCCGGACGTGATCGTCACGGTGCTCGAGGCGGCGCCAACGCTCGGCGGCAAGCTCGCGGTGAGCGACGTCGCCGGCATCGCCGTCGACGAGGGGGCGGAGTCGTTCGTGGCGAGCCGGCCGGAGGCGCTGAAGCTGGCGCGCGAGGTGGGCCTGGAGACCGAGCTGGTCGCGCCCCTGGAGTTCCGCGCCAACGTCTACAGCCGCGGTCGGGTCCGGGCCATGCCACGTGGCCAGTTCATGGGCGTGCCCACGGACCTGCGCTCGCTTGCCGCCAGCGAGCTCATGTCGCTGCCCGGCCTGCTGCGCGTGCCGCTGGACCGGACGCTGCCGGCCACCGAGCTGGCCGACGACGTGTCGGTCGGCGAGCTCGTGGCCGCTCGGGTGGGTCGTGAGGTCGTCGACCGGATGGTCGAGCCGCTGCTCGGCGGGGTGTACGCCGGGCGTGCCGACCAGCTGTCGATGGCCGCCACGATGCCCGCGCTGTTCCGCGAGATGCACCACGAGCGCTCGATGCTCACCGCTGTGCGGCGGGTCGCCGGCGGTGGGATGGAGGCCGCTGGCGCGCGGCGCGGCATCCCCTTCCGCGGCATCGTTGGCGGCGTCGGCAGGGTCCCCGGTGCGATGGCCGCGGCACTGGTGGGCAACGGCGTGCAGATCCGGACCCGCACCACCGTGCGCGCGCTGCGCCAGACCGCGTCGGGCGGCTGGGAGCTGGAGGTGGGCTCGGCCGCCGCGCCCGAGCTGCTCACCGCCGACGCGGTGATCGTGGCGACGCCCGCGGCCCCGGCAGCCCGCCTCATCGCCGACGCGGCACCCGCGGCCGCCATGGAGCTCTCCGAGATCGAGACCGCCAGCGTCGCCCTGGTGACCCTGGCGTTCCGCGCCGCGGACGTGCAGGTGCCGCTCACCGGCTCGGGGCTGCTCGTGCCGCCCGTGGAGGGCCGGATGGTGAAGGCGATCACCTACCTGGACCGCAAGTGGGGCTGGCTGGCCGAGGCTGCCGAGCGCGAGGGCCTGCGACTGCTGCGGCTGTCGCTGGGCCGGCACGGCGAGCCCGAGGTGCTGCAGCGCTCCGACGAGGAGCTGGTCGCCCTGGCGCGCCTGGACCTGGCGCTGCTGCTGGGCATCCGCGGCATCCCCGTCGACACCCGCGTGGTGCGCTGGGGCGGTGCGCTGCCGCAGTACGCCGTGGGCCATCGCCGACGGGTGGAGCGGATCGGCATGGGGCTGCGCGACACCCCCACCCTCGCGGTCTGCGGCGCGTCGTATGAGGGGGTGGGCGTGGCCGCCTGCGTGGGCACCGCGTACGAGGCCGCCTCGCGGGTGATGCGCGGGCTCACGGTGGGCGTGGCGGTCGGGCATGGCTGACGCCGCGGTGGGTGCCTCCGGCAAGCGGCCCGGGCAGGGCAAGGTGGCCCGGGAGCTCAACGACGTCATCCGCTACACGATGTGGTCGGTCTACCGGATCGCCCCGGTCGAGGCCGAGATCGAGGCGTCCGGGAGCCTGTCAGCGGTGGTGCGTGCCGCGGCCGCTGATGACGTGGTGCTGCGCGGCGCGTACGACGTCGGTGGCCTGCGCGGCGACGCCGACCTCATGCTGTGGTGGCACGGGCCCAGCGCGGAGGTCCTGCAGGACGCCTACCGGGCCGTGGGCGCACTTGCCGGGCAGCGGCTGCGT
>DASVBK010000204.1:0-6659 GCA_036375875.1 Candidatus Nanopelagicales bacterium | reverse complement strand
CTGGCGCCGCTGCGCGAGACGCGGGCCGCCATGCTCGCCCGGCGCAGGGCGGAGCAGCGCAAGCTGGTGACGGTGCTGTTCGCCGACGTCGTGGACTTCACGGTCCTGTCGAGGTCGCTGGACCCCGAGGACACCAGGACCATCATGAACGCGTACTTCCGCCGGTGGCACGAGCACATCACCGCCCACGGCGGGGTGGTCGAGAAGTTCATCGGCGACGCCGTGATGGCCGTCTTCGGCCTGCACGAGTCCCACGAGGACGACCCCCACCGGGCGATCCGCTCGGCGCTGGGCATGCGCAGCGCCCTCGGGGAGCTCAACGCCGAGCTCCCAGCAGGCCATCCCTCCCTGGTCATGCGCGTCGGGATCGACACCGGTGAGGTGGTCGTGAGCTCCCTGGACGACCGGCCCGGGCAGGACTTCGTCGTCGTCGGCGACACCGTGAACCGTGCGGCACGCATCCAGGCCGCCGCCCCACCGGGCGGGATCCTGATCTCGCGGGACACCCATCGCCATGTCCGGGGACGGTTCAGCTTCAGCGAGGTGGAGCCGCTGCAGCTCAAGGGCATCGCCGAGCCGGTCCGCGCCCACCTCGTCGGCACGGAACGTCCGGCGGGCTATCGACTGGACGAGGCCCGGGGCGTGGAGGGCGTGGAGACGCGCACGATCGGTCGGGAGGCCTCCCTGCGCCAGCTGCAGGACCGGTTCTGGGACGTCGCGGACGAGGGGCGCTGGCAGGTGGTGACCGTCGTCGGGGACGCGGGGGTGGGCAAGAGCCGGCTGCTGCTGGAGCTCGACCGGTGGCTCGCCGAGATCGACCAACCGCTCTACTGGTTCCGGGGACGCGCCGCGCCAGCCTCGCAGAATGCGGCGAACAGCCTGCTCCGCGATGTCGTGGCCGCCAGGCTCGGGATCCGGGAGCGCGACGAGCCAGCCGCCGTCGTCGGCAAGCTGGAGGAGGGGTTCGCCGCAGCGCTCGGGACGGGCGAGGCCACGCAGCGCAAGGCCCACCTGGTCGGGTTCTGGTTGGGCTTCGAGCTCAGCGACAGCGCCGCGGTGAGCGGGTACCGCCACGACCCCCAGGGCCTGCGCAAGCGAGCCTCGGTCCATCTGGCCGAGTACTTCGCGAAGCTGGCAGCGCGGCTGCCGGTGGTCATCCTCCTCGAGGACCTGCACTGGGCCGACGAGGGCTCGCTGGCATGGATCGACGCAGCCGACGAGGTGCTGGGGGACTGCCGGGTCCTCGTGGTCGCCACGGCGCGACCGTCGCTGCTGGAGCGCCACCCGCACTGGGGTGAGGGCCTCGCCCACCACGCCCGGCTGCCGCTGGACCCGCTGTCCCGCCGTGAGAGCGGCCAGCTCCTGGCCGAGATCCTCCAGCGCGTGGACCACGTCCCCAGCTCGCTGCGCGAGCTGCTGCTGCGCAGCGCGGAGGGCAACCCGTTCCACCTCGAGGAGCTCGTGAAGTGGCTCATCGAGTCCGGGGTCATCGTCACCGGCGAGGCCAGCTGGCACATCGAGCAGGCCCGGCTCCAGGCGGTCCAGGTGCCGCCCACCCTGCGCGGCGTGCTGCAGGCGCGGGTCGACGCGCTGACCCCGCCCGAGCAGCTGGTGCTGCAGCGGGCCTCGGTCATCGGCCGGGTGTTCTGGGACGACGCCGTGGCCAGCTTCGACCCGGTGCCCAGCGCGTCGGACGACATCGCCGACTCGCTGACGCGCCTGCGTCGTCGCGAGGTCGTGTACCAACGCCCCGAGTCCGCCTTCGACGGCACCCACGAGTTCCTGTTCAAGCACGCCGTGCTGCGTGACGTGACCTATGAGAGCGTGCTGCGCGCGCAGCGCCTGCGCTACCACGCGCTGGCTGCCCGGTGGCTGGAGCAGATCACCGAGCGCACCCAGCGGATCGACGAGTACGCAGCCCTCATCGCCGCGCACCACGACAGCAGCGGCGACGCGCTCGCGGCAGCCCGCTGGTACCTGCGCGCGGCGTCGCAGGCGTCATCGGTCCACGCCCTCGCGGAGGCGACCCGGCTGCTCGACCGGGCGGCCGAGGTGGTGCCCGCCGATGAGCCCGCCCTGCGCTTCGACGTGGTCCTGGCCCGCGAGGGCGTGCTCGACCGGATGGGCGCCCGCGAGGAGCAGCGTCACGACCTCGACACCTTGGACGTGCTCGCGGAGCAGCTGGACGACCGTCGCCGCATCCAGCGCCTGCTGCGGTGGGCGAGCTGGCACTTCCACCACAGCGAGTACGAGGACCAGGCCGTGCCCGCCCAGGCGGCCGTCACCCTGGCCCGGCAGGCGGGGTTGACCGACCTCGAGGCTGACGCCCTGCTCTGGTGGGGGCGGGGCCTGACCTGGAAGGGCGCCCACGGCCAGGCCAAGCACGTGCTCGAGCAGGCGCTGGCCCGGGCGCGCGAGGCCGGAGCGCCCCGGCTTGTGGGCGAGAGCCTGCGCTACCTGGCGATCGTGGCCAACAACGAGAGCGAGTTCCCCCGGGCCATCGCCCTGCTCGAGGAGGCTCGTGCCGCTCACCGCGCGAACAACGACCTCGAGGGCGAGAGCACGACCCTGGTCCAGCTGGGCTCGGTGCTGTTCAACCAGGGCAGGCACCGGGAGGCGCGGGTCTGGCTCGAGGAGTGCCTGCCGATCTTCGTCGCCTCCGGCCACAAGTACCGGCAGGCGGTCGTCACCAGCAACCTCGGGGCGATCCTGCTCCAGGAGGGCGAGCTCGGCCAGGCCCGCCGGCTCATCAGCGAGGGCCTCGCCCTGTGCCAGGAGCTGGGGGACCGCGAGGGCGTCGCGGTGGCCTTCGGCGTGCTCGGCGACACCTACCGTCGAGCCGGGGACCACGAGCGGGCCCAGGACCACCTGCGCCGGTCCGTGGAGCTCGCCCTGGAGATCGCCTTCGACTTCCAGGCCAGCGACGCGTACCTCTGCCTGGCCCTCGACGCCCTCGACGGCGGGCTGCCCGAGGCGGCGACCGAGCTGGTGGACCGCGCCCTGGAGCGGGCCCGGCTTGCCAGCTCCCCGCTCGCCGAGGCGCGGGCGCTCGTGGCGCGCGCCTACGCCTGCCTGGCCCTGGGCCGCTCCGCCGAGGCGCAGGAGGCGGCCACGGCCGCTGGGGCGGGCGCCGAACGCCTGGGCCTGCACGGCCTGGTCCGCGAGGTCGAGGTGCTGCACGCCAGGATCGCGCTGTGCAGGGGCGACCTCGACGACGCGGTGCGACACGTCGAGACGGCGGGCCGGGGGATCGACCTCGAGGCATTGGAGGTGACGCTGCGCCCGGGCGGCATGCTGCTGGCCCGATGGGAGATCCTGGCCCGGGCCGGCAGCTCGCTCGCCCCGGAGGCGCTGCGCGCGGCCGGGCAGTTCCTTGACGAGTTCGCCGCGCGCATCGACGAACCTGACCTGCGCCGCGGGTTCCTCACGGGGATCCCGGCCCACGTGCAGCTCAGGGCGGCACTCAGCGCCGGCGCCGAGGGGCTCAGTGCCAACTCCGAGGGGTGAGCCCTCGGGCGGCCGCCCCGGGCGCACGGGTACCCCCGCGCCTGCGTACGACCGCCCCGTGGACTGCCAGGGCGCCCAACTGGCGGGCGTCAGGCGGGTGCGGCGATGTTCACCATCCATGCCGTCCCGAACCGGTCGGTGCACATCCCGAACACGTCGCCCCACATCTGGCGCTCCAGGGGGAGCGTCACGGTGCCACCGTCCGCCAGGGCGTCCCAGTAGCGGCGCAGCAGCTCCTCGTCGTCGCCGCTGAGGCTCATGGAGATCGCGCTGCCCTCGTCGTGCGGCATCCCCGGGGGTGCGTCGGAGGCCATGAGCACCATGCCCTCGGGGGTCTCCAGCTTCGCGTGCATGATGAGGTGCTCGGCGTCCGTGCCCGCCTGACCGAACTCGCCGAACGTCGTCATGGACAGCGTCCCGCCGAACACCCCGTGGTAGAACTCCATCGCCTCGCGGGCTTGGTCGGCGAAACCGAGGTAGGCGTTCATCAGCACCGGCACGATGGCTCCTTGGTCGGGATGGGGCCGCCGACGCTACCCCCGACGTTCGACCACCGTCCACACCCGCGCCCGATCCACGCCGCCGTCCGTGAGGACCGCCCATGCGGACAGGTGTGGACCTTCCCGGCATGCGGGCTCACAGGTATCGGGCTCCGGACAGGGGGTAGCAGGCGGCCGGAGTCGACGAGATGAGGTCGTGGAATGCCCTTCGCCCCTGCCCGAGCCCTGTCCGTGCTGAGCGCTGCCGCCGCGATGGTCCTCGTCGCGGCGTCCCCTGCCCCGGCTGCTCCGCCGACCCGAGTCGTCGACACCACGGCGCAGATCGTGTGCGAGGCGACGGCAGGGGACGCCGAGGTGGTGGTCGGGGTCTCGCGCTCCGACCTCGCGGGAACGGACGCGCGTGCTGAGGTCACGGTGAACGGGGAGTACATCGGCGAGGGCTCCACCACGAGCGACTGGACGAGTACGACGTTCCGGTCGACCATCCCGCTGACCGACCGCAACGGTGACCCGGCAGGAGAGGTCTCCTTCGCCGGTTCCTACCGGCCCGCGTCCGAACCGGTGACGAACGAGTCGAAGTTCCAGGTGGGCAACGTCCACGTGGTGGAGCGCCACACCGAGACCGTCCTCGGCCTGAGCGACCTGACCCTCCTGTACGACGGGGAAGCCCTCGTGCCCGATCGGTGCGACGGCTGGCTGACGGAGGGGTACCTGTCGTACACGAACCCGAGCATGCGGGTGGAGCGTGGCTCGGCCCTGCCCTATGACTGCACGTCGACCAACCCCGCGGGCCTGCCGTCGGTGTTCGCCGAGGGCGGCCTCGGGGAGCTGTTCGTCGATGTCCCACTCAGCACCGACCCGGAGATCAGCGCCAGTGCCGTGATCGATGCTGTCCGTGGTCCGTGGGCCGGGTCGATGCGGGTCTTCGAGAACAGCGAGGAGGCGGGCGCCGTCGCAGCCACGGCGACCCTGGTGAAGCAGCGGCCGTTCCACCGCCTGGGCGCCGAGGGTGAGCACTTCAGGATCACCCCCTACGACTTCACCCTGCAGATCGAGGGCGGCTCCGGCTGGGAGCCCGTGACGGTGCAGTGCGTCCTCTACGACACCCAGATCAAGCTGCGCTACCCGAACCCGGAGGCATAGGGCGCTTCCGGGCGGAGCCTGGGAAGGTCCCTCGGAGGCGGGCAGCCGTTCATCCCGCCCCGATGGGGTTCCGGGCCATGGCGGAGGCCAGCGAGGGTCGCCGCCCGTCAGGACAGGACCCGGCGCCAGGCGGCCTGGATCGCACATGGGGCGAGGTCGACCGACTCGTACAGGCGCGCCGCGTCCGCCGTGCCCCAGTTGGCGACGTAGATCCAGTCCACCGGGCGCTGCGCCAGCCGCCGCATGCCCTCGAGGATCGCGGCCTGTGCCAGCCCCAGCCGCCGGTGCTGCGGCAGGGCGCCGACGGGCTCGAGCACCGCGGTCCGGTTCGCATCGTCGACGGTGAGCCCGGCGAAGGCTGCGACTGAGCCGTCGGGCGCCTCGACGACAACATGCAGCTCCGGGTCGAACGACGGCGAGCGCATGAACGTCGCGTACTCCTCGGCCGTCGTGGCCTGGCCGAACACCGCATTGGTGGCCTGCACCCAGCGCTGCGCCTCCACCCACGATCGACCGGCAGCGCGCAGGGTGTAGCCGCGCGGCAGCGGCCGCGTGCCGACGGGCTGGGACGCCGCGCGCCGTCGCAGCTGCCAGAAGCTGCCTGAGACCGGGACGTACCCTCGCCCCTCGAGCCGCTCGCGCCGCTCGGCGTCCCAGTCGAAGGCCCACGTGTCCAGCACCCGCTCACCGTCCTGGCACCGGGGCAGGTGCCGCTCCGCCCACGACAGCACATCGTCCTCGACCCAGCGGTGGTCGGGGTCGACCTGCAGCGCGAGGTCGCCGGGTCCGTCCGGGATCGCCGCGGCGACCAGGCTCCCGTCGGTGGTGTGCCACACGTGCGCACCAGCGCCGTACGCGGGATCAGCGAGCCGATCCGGCGACACGGTCCAGAACATCCCCTCCCAGCGCCGGGCCTCCCAGTTGAAGGGCCGGCCGGCCAGCGCGTAGGTGTCCATGAGGAACCGGCGCAGCCGATGCGCGTCGTCGACTCCTGCCAGCGGCCGGTCGGTGACCGGCGGCCGGCGCGCGCCAGGGGGGACTGCCATGGACCCATCGTGCCCGGCCGCCCGGCCCGAGGGCCGGCCGACTGGGGGTGGCCGACCCGGCGCCTGGACGGCGTTCGGCTTCGAGCATCACGGCAGCCGACGGCCTGGTGCGAGGCCCTGGCTAGGGTGCCGCCATGACGGTCCGTCGACCACCCCAGACCCTCCTGCAGATGCGGCACGTGGTGCCTGCGATCCCTCGGCTCGCGGACTGCACGGTCCTGCTCATCGACTGGCAGGAGGAGTACCGGACCGGCGACTTGGTCCTGCATGACGTGGAGGCGTCGATCGGGCGGGCGGCGGAGGTCCTCGCGCGAGGGCGAGCTTCGGGCGCGCGCATCGTCCATGTGGCCCACCACGGTGCTCCTGGGCAGATGTTCGACCGCACGGCGCCCCGGGGCGCGTTCGTGGCCGACCTCGCCCCACGGCCGGGGGAGGCGGTCGTCGAGAAGACCGCGCCGTCGGC
>DASVBK010000202.1:0-2317 GCA_036375875.1 Candidatus Nanopelagicales bacterium | reverse complement strand
GGCCCAGGCGTTCGCCACGAACACGATGGCGATCGCCGTGCCGCCGGGCAACCCGGCCGGCATCAGGACCTTCGCCGACCTGGCGCGGCCCGGCCTCGCGGTCGTCGTCTGCGCGCCCCAGGTGCCGTGCGGCGCGGCGACCACCCGGGTCGCGGCCGCCTCCGGCGTGACCCTGGCGCCGGTGAGCGAGGAGGGCTCGGTCACCGACGTGCTCGGCAAGGTCACTGCCGGGGAGGCGGACGCTGGCGTGGTGTACGCCACCGACGTGGCGGGGGCCGGGGGAGCCGTGGCGGCGGTGGCCATCCCGAGTGCCGTCAACACCACGAACACCTACCCGATCGCGGTCCTCGCCGGCAGCCGTGACCCGGGCCTTGCTGGGCAGTTCCGTGCGCTCGTGCTCGGACCCGAGGGGCGGGAGGTGCTGGCCGATGCCGGCTTCGGCGCCCCGTAGCCGCGCCCGGGTGCCCACACCGGGGCTGCCGCGCTGGACCCTGGTGCCCGCAGGCGTCGCGGTGGTGTTCCTCGGCCTACCGCTGGCCGCGATGGCCACGCGGGTGCCGTGGGCACAGTTCCCCGCGCTGGTCAGCTCGGAGTCGGCGCGCGCTGCCCTGGTGCTGAGCGTGCGCACGTCGCTGGCGGCCACGCTCCTGTGCGTGCTGCTCGGGGTGCCGCTGGCGCTGGTGCTCGCCCGGGCGAGGTTCCGGGGGCAGGGCCTGGTGCGTGCGCTGGCGCTGCTGCCGCTCGTGCTGCCGCCGGTGGTGGCCGGCATCGCGCTGCTGGCCACGTTCGGCCGGCGGGGCCTGCTCGGGCAGCCGCTGCAGGTGCTCGGCCTGCAGCTGAGCTTCACCACCACCGCGGTGGTGCTCGCGCAGGCGTTCGTCGCCATGCCGTTCCTGGTGATCAGCCTCGAGGGCGCGCTGCGCTCGGTCGGGCAGCGCTACGACGAGGTGGCCGCCACCCTGGGGGCCAGTCCCAGCCGCGTCCTGTGGCGCGTCACCATCCCGCTGCTGGCACCCGCCCTGGCCTCGGGGGTCATGCTCGCCTTTGCCCGGGCGCTCGGCGAGTTCGGTGCCACCATCACGTTCGCCGGCAGCCTGCAGGGCGTCACCCGCACGCTGCCGCTGGAGATCTACCTGCAGCGCGAGACCGACCCTGCCGCGGCCGTGGCCCTCTCGCTGCTGCTGCTGGCGGTCTGCGCGCTGGTGGTCGTCGCCGCGCGGCGGTTCCGGAGCCCCTGGTGAGCCCCGACCTCGCCGCGGCCCCGCCGGAACGCGGCCTGGACCTCGTGGCGAGCGTGCCGGAGCGTGGCCTCGACGTGGCGCTGGCCGTCGCCGCGGGGCGCACCCTGGCCCTGCTCGGGCCGAACGGCTCGGGCAAGAGCACGCTGCTGGCGGTCCTGGCCGGGCTGCTCACGCCTGCGGCTGGCCGGGTCGTCCTCAACGGCCGCGCCCTGGTCGACCTGGCGGTCGGGCCCGGCGCCGGACGACCCGTGGTGCTCCCCGCGCATCGCCGCCGGGTCGCGATGCTCGCCCAGGACCCGATGCTGTTCCCGCACCTCGACGTGCTCCACAACGTCGCCTTCGGGCCGCGCAGCGCCGGCCGCAGCAGCCGGGACGCGGCGGCGGCGGCACGGCGGTGGCTCGCCGAGGTGGGTGCGGGCGACCTGGCCGATCGCCCCGCCCGAGCGCTGTCGGGGGGCCAGGCCCAGCGCGTCGCGCTGGCCCGCGCCCTGGCCGCGGAGCCCGAGCTGCTGCTGCTCGACGAGCCGCTGGCGTCCCTGGACGTGGACGTCGCCGGCGGGGTGCGTCAGACGCTGGCTCACGCGCTGGCCGGTCGCACGACCGTCCTGGTGACCCACGACGTGCTGGACGTTGCCCTGCTCGCCGACGACGTCGTCGTGCTGGAAGCCGGCCGGATCGGCGAGTCTGGCCCGGCGCGCACCGTGATGCGCCGGCCGCGCACGGCCTTCGCCGGAGCCCTGTTCGGCCTCAACCTGCTCGCGGGCCGCGCCGTCGGCCCGGCGACGCTGCGCACCGATGAGGGGTGGCTGCTCACCGGGCACGCCGATCCGCCGCTGCAGCCGGGGGACGCGGCGCTCGCCGCGTTCCAGCCGGCAGCCGTCTCCGTGCACGTCAGCCGGCCCTCCGGGAGCCCGCGCAACGTGCTCACCGGGCGCGTGACCGGCCTGGAGCCGCGGGGGCACCTGGTGCGGGTGCGGGTCGGGGCGCTGCGCGCGGACATCACGCCGGCAGCGGTCACCGACCTCGACCTGGCCGTCGGGGACGACCTCCACCTGGCCGTGAAGGCCGCCGAGCTC
>DASVBK010000198.1:0-10421 GCA_036375875.1 Candidatus Nanopelagicales bacterium | reverse complement strand
TCCGTATGCCTGGCGGGCGTGGCGCACCTGGGCCGCGATGAGGTCCAGGAACGATCGACCCTCGCGCACCGGCAGCAGCGACTTGGCCCGGTCCATCCCCATCGACGTGCCCAGGCCGCCGTTGAGCTTGATGAGCACCGTCCGGTCCAGCGCGTCGCGTGCCGCGGCGGCGTCGACCTCGAGCTCGGACAGCTGGGGCGCCGCGAGCAGCGGCTCGATCGACGCCTCGCGGATCAGTCCGGTGGCACCCGACTCGAGCTGGCCGTAGTAGTGCGAGAACACGTCGATCGCCGGCTGGGCCACCCCACCGGCCCGCATCTTCTCCTGCGCCTGGCGCAGCCCCAGCTCACTCATCCGTCCTGACCTCCCTGGCCCGCACCAGCACGAGCCTGTCCACCTGCAGCAGCGGCGCCTGGATCCCGACCTCGGCCAGCACCCGGCCAGAGAGGGTCACCCCGCCCTCGGCCGCCCAGCCGGGCGCGGCCGGGCCGCTGCCGACGGTATCGCCCGGCGGCTGCACGGTGACCCGGTAGCGACGGTCCGGGGCCAGCCCGGGCAGCCCGACGCGCCCCGGCGGCCAGGTGAGCGTGTGCTCCAGCGCGGCCAGCCGGTAGAGCGCCTCGGAGTGGTCCTGCGCTACGACGCCCTCGAGCAGCAGCGCGGGGTCGGCGAGGTCCGCGTGCACCACCTCGCCGGTGTGCAGGAGGCCGCGAACCTGCTTGTGGAACGCGATCCACTGTGCCAGCACCGCGAGATCGGCGGGCCGCGCCCTGGTCAGGTCCCACTCGACGCCCATGTGGCCCCACATGGCGGTGCCCGCGCGGAACCCCAGGTCGTGGACGCGGCCGGTGGTGTGGTCCACGTCCGAGCCGACGTGGGTGCCGAGCAGCTCGGGGGGCAGCGTGAGCCCGGTCCAGCGCACGATCCGCTGGCGCTCGTGCGCGTCGATGCAGTCCGACACCCACACCCGGTCGGCGTGCTCCATGGTCGCCAGGTCCAGCCGCCCACCACCGCCGCAGCAGGACTCGATCTCCAGCCCCGGATGCCGGGCCTTGAGCTCGCCCATGAGCCGATGGACGGCCTCGGTCTGGACGTGCACGCCGGGGATGCCGGTGGGCGCGTGCCCGGCGTCGACGAGCGGTCGGTTGTGGTCCCACTTGATGTAGGCCAGGTGGTACTCGTCGACCAGTGACGACATCCGCTCGAGGATGTGCGCGGACGCCTCGCGGTGGCCCAGGTCCAGCACGTGCTGGTAGCGCGAGCCGATCCCCGGGCCGTGCTCGGTCTGGAAGATCCAGTCCGGGTGGGCACGCGCCAGGTCCGAGTCCAGGTTGACCATCTCCGGCTCGAACCAGAGCCCGAACTCCATGCCGAGCGCGTGGACCCGGTCCACCAGCGGATGCAGCCCGTCGGGCCAGACCGTCTCGTCGACGTACCAGTCCCCCAGCCCGGCCCGATCGTTGCGTCGGCCGCGGAACCATCCGTCGTCCAGGACGAACCGCTCGATGCCCACCGCAGCCGCGGCCTGGGCCAGGGCCAGCAGTCGGTCGAGGTCGTGGTCGAAGTAGACCGCCTCCCAGACGTTGAGCAGCACCGGCCGAGGTCGGGCCGGGTGCTGCGGCCGGGCGCGCAGGAACCGGTGGAAGCGGCCTGACAGCGCGTCCAGGCCCTCCCCCCAGGAGCCGTACAGCCAGGGCGAGGCGTACTGCTCCCCCGTGGCCAGGCGCACCTCAGCGGGCAGCAGCAGCTCGCCGCCGCGCAGCAGCTGCCAGCCGGTGGGCGAGCGCTCGGCGCACACCACCTGGTTGCCGCTGCACGCCAGGTGGACCCCCCAGACCCGGCCCCCGCGGAACGCGAAGCCGGGCTCGCCCGCGCACAGCACGGTGGCCGAGTCGTGCCCGGGCCGGCCGCCCCACGCCTCGCGGACCCATTGGCCCATGTCGAACGCCCGTCGCTGCGGGGTCCGTTCGTGGCTGTGCCGGCCGGTCATGTCCAGCAGCTCACCGGCCTCCGGCGGCACGGGCAGCGCCGGCTCCAGGTGGCGCACCTCGTAGGGCCCGGGACCGAGGTTGCGCACGGTGGCCCGCAGGCGGAGCAGCCCGCTGGCCAGCAGGTCCAGCTCGACGCCGACCTCCAGCTCGCAGGCCGGATCGATGCCGACCGAGCGCAGCCGCACCGCGCCGGCCGGACCGTCCGGCCATCCGGCGCCCCCAGCCTCGGCCACCTCGTGCGTGACGGCGCCGAACGCCACCGACCAGGCCCGGCCGTCCCGGCTGCCCAGCAGGCCCGGGCGCCCCAGCCACCCCGACGAGTGCTGGGGCAGCAGGGCGACGGCAGCCTGGGAGTAGACGGGGCTGTCGAGCAGCGGCATCCGCAGCGCGGGCAGCAGCTCGGCGAGCTCGGCATCGTCCAGCTCGCCGAGGTCCGGGCCCCAGTGCAGCACGCAGGGCAGCACGTCGTCGTCCAGGCGCAGCACCACGCTGGTGCCGCCCCGGCGCAGGTGCGCCACGCGGACGGTCGTGGTGCTGGGCATCGGCGCTCGTGGACCCCGGAGGACCCAGCCTCAGCCCTTGATCCCGCTGCTCGCCACGTTCTCCACGAAGTAGCGCTGGGCCAGCAGGAACACGGTCACCGGCGGGATCATCGCGATGATGACGCCCGCCAGCACGAGGTTGGGGTTGTCGGCCGCACGGCCGCCGAGGGTGGCCAGGGTGAGCGCCAGCACGCTGTTCTGCTGGTTGCCCGAGTCGATGACGATCAGCGGCCAGACGAACGAGTTCCACGCGTAGAGGAACGAGAACGTCGTGAGCGTGGCGATGGCCGGGATCGACAGGGGCACGAACACCCGCCACAACGTGGTCCACCGCGAGGCGCCGTCGAGGATGGCCGCCTCCTCGAGCTCCTTGGGGATCGTCACGAAGAACTGGCGCATCAGGAACGTGCCGTACGCGGTGAACACGAACGGGATCACCAGCGAGACGAGGTCGTTCACCCAGCCGATGCCGACCATGAGGCGGTACAGCGGGATGATGAGCACCACGAACGGGATCATGATCGAGCCCAGGTAGAGCAGGAAGATCTTCTCCCGGCCCCGGAAGCGCAGCCGCGAGAACGCGTAGCCGCCGAGGATGCTGGTGAGCACCTGGCCGCCCACGACCAGGATCGTGACGAGCACGGTGTTGGTCAGCGCCCGTGAGAACCCGTTGAGGTTCAGGACCTTGCTGTAGTTGCCGGTCTGGAAGTCGACCTGCTCCACGGCCGTGACCTCGGCGGGGACCGCGAACACCGGTGGGGCGTTGGCGTTCGCCGGATCGATGTAGGTGCCGCCGATGCGGGAGCGGTTGTCGTAGACCTGGACCTGCTGGCCGTCGACGGTCAGCAGGTAGACGTCCTTCTCCTCGCCGTCGACGGTCACCGTGGTCCCCGTGGCCTGCAGCGCGTCCTTCGGACTCACGAGCACGAACGTGGGGTCGTCGACCTTGCGGAACTCCCGCAGGCTCGTGCCGTTCTCGAGGCGGGCGAGCTGGGCGGTCCCCCCACCGACCAGCGGCACCGTGAACAGCGGCAGCTCCTGGCCGTCGACCATCACGGTCGCGGGCACGTGCGGCAGCAGCCGCGGCGGGTAGGTGAAGACGTCCTCGGCGGTCTTGAACGACCCGGAGAGGGCGAATACGAACGGGATCAGGACCACCAGACCTGCCACCGTCAACGACAGGTAGACGAAGACGCGCGCGAGCTGGCCGCGCCACCCACGGACGGGCCGACCGTTCCTGGCCATCACTTCGCCTCCGCTTCGGCGCGCTGCATTCGGAACTGGGCAAGGGTGAAGATGAAGATGATCACGAAGAGCACCCAGGCCACGGCGCTGGCCCGCCCGAACGAGTCCTGCTGGAACCCGAGCTGGTAGATGTAGACGACCGGCGTGAGCGTGGCGTTGTCCGGGTACCCGACCGGGTTCGGCTGGTTCAGGGCGTAGACGATGTCGAACAGCTGCAGGGCCAGGATCACGGTCGTCACCGTCACGAAGAAGGTGGTCTCCCGCAGCTGCGGGACGGTCACGTAGCGGAACTGCTGCCAGGCGTTGCAGCCGTCGAGCTCCGCCGCCTCGTAGAGGTCACGCCCGATGCCCTGCAGGCCTGCGGTGAACAGCACCGTGTTGAAGCCGAACTGCGACCAGACGAACACGATGGCCACCGCGAGCAGCGCCACGTTTGGGTCCGACAACCACCCGACCTCGATGCGGTCGGGGAAGGGATCGCCGGGCAGGACCGTGTTGAGCACCTGGCCGCTCGTCGCGATGCCCCAGTTGATGAACCCGACCGCAGCGTTGAACATCTGCTTCCAGATCAGGGTCACGCCGATGACCCCGGCCACGGCCGGCACGAAGAAGACCGTGCGGAAGGCCTTGGTGCCGCGGTAGCCCGCGTTGATCATCACGGCCAGGAAGAGCGCGGAGAGCACGGCGACCGGGACCGCCACGATCAGGAACAGGAAGATGTTGGCCATCGACTTCCAGAACAGCGGGTCGGTCGCACCGAGCACCGAGTCGCTGAACGGCATGCCGATGATCTCGGTGTACCCGGCCGGCAGCGTGGCCGCTGAGCCCGCCACCGCCAGCGAGAGGGTCTCGACGTAGTTGTCGAACCCGACGAAGACCGCCTGGGTGACGCCGTCCCAGTCGTAGAACGAGATCGCCATGGAGAAGACGAGCGGCCCGGCGAAGAACGCGAGGAACCCGAGCAGGTTCGGGGAGAGGTACAGCCACCCCGCCAGTGCCTCGGCCTGCGCGTTCTCGACCGCGAAGTAGCGTGCCGAGCGGTCGGAGGTGATCGTCGCGAGCGCCCAGCCGGCCAGCGCCAGCAGGACCACGGCCAGGAGGAAGGCGACCGGATCGCTGCGGATGGCGGCCCAGAAGTAGCTCAGGGCCCGATCGACCCGCATGAGGACGAGCCACCACACGGTGCCGACGGCGACGACCGCCAGGCCCGCCCACATCAGCCACTGCGCCATGCGCACGGCCCCGGCGTTCACGTCGTCGTCAGTGATCAGCGACCCCACGGGCAGCAGCCGGCGGTGGACCCGCCGGGCGATGACCCACCAGGCGACGCCCACGAAGACCAGGATCAGCGGGGGGAAGGCTCGCTGGAACGCGCCGGCGAAGACGTCGAGGCCCTCGGCGATCCGCAGCTGGACGAACACCCCGACGAAGGCCGCGAGGGCGACCACCCCGCTCAGCAGGAACGACAGCGTGCGCCCGGCGCGGACGCGCCGCACCAGCAGCACGACGGCGAGCAGGTTCAGGGCCAGCCCGACGGCGCCGACGACCCCCAGGATGGTCCGGGGCAGGGAGTCGAGCTCCCAGATGGCACCGGCGATGTTGACCAGGACCCAGGTGCAGGCTCCGGCCAGGAACAGGTGCCAGGCCATCACCAGGCGCAACCGCTTGCGGAACCCCTCGTCGTCGTCCCACAGCGGTGCGGGTACGGGCTCCATCGTCTCGGTCATCGTGGCCGTCACGTGCGCCTCCTCGAGATGCTCCCGGGCATTGCGTGCCACGGCGAGGGTTCGGGCCCGAACGGAACCCGGACCCTCGCCGTGGTGTGGTGCAGGTGCTGCTACTCGAACGCTGGTGCTGCGACCTTGCAGATCGTGCTCTGGTACTCGTCGGTCGTGATGTCACCGTTCATGTACTTCGTGACCACGTCACCCGTGGCCTTGTCGAACTCCGGCCAGTTGCCCAGCCACAGCGGGCCCTCGGCCTTGGGGCTGGTCGTGATGCCGTCGACGAAGGCCTGGTTGTTCTGCGGCGGGGTGTAGGTCAGGAACTTGTCGATGGCCTCCTGCGCCGTGCGCGACGGGATGTTCGCGCCGAGCGAGGCGATCTGGTCCTGCACCTCGAGGCTGGTGAGCTCGGCGACGAGCTTCCAGGCCGCGGCCGGATCAGCGGTCTTGGCGTTGATCACGTAGGCGCCCCAGAACTGCCAGTTGCCACCGGGAGCGGGCCCGGTCGGCATCGGCGCGACGTCCCAGTTGAAGTCGGAGATCTCGCGGGAGCCGGGGGTGGCCCAGCGGCCGTTGACGAACATGCCCAGCTTGCCGCTCTTGTAGACCGGCTCCGGGTCCTCGCCGAACTTCACGCCGTAGCCGGCGTCGTAGAGCTTCTGGTAGTACTCGATGCCCTGGACCGACTCATCCGAGTCGAGGTTGCAGGCCGTGCGCTCCTCGTTGAAGAACGAGCCGCCCGCCGAGTTCACCCAGTAGCCCCAGTTGGCCCACCAGCCGCCGGCGCCGAAGCCCTTGACCCCGCCGCCGAGGTCGGAGATCGCCTTCGCGGTCTCCTGGAAGGCGTCCCACGTCCACTTGCCCTCCTTGGCAAGCTCGCGCGGGTCGTCCACGCCGGCCTGGTCGATGAGGTCGAGGTTGAGGTACAGCGCGAACGTCGAGACGTCACGCGGCACGCCCCACACGAACCCGTCGGCCTTCTGGCCCGTCGAGGGATCGACGAGCAGCTGGTCCATGGGACCGGCGTAGAAGTCGGCCGGGTTGAAGCCGGCGGCCGAGGCCACCTCGCTGGCGTTGAGGATCAGGCCGGCCTTGGCGAAGTCCGCCACGTCAGTGCCCGGGATCCAGAACACGTCGGGCGCCGTCCCCGCGGACAGCTCGGTCTTGAGCTTGTCCTGGTAGGGCGAGCCCTCCGAGTTGCCGGCCTCGTACGTGAGGTTCAGGCCGATGTTCTTGGCCGTGATCTCGTCGGAGATCTTCTGGTAGACGTCGGCCTCGGCCTGGTTGTCCGGCCGGGTCCGCCAGCGCAGGTCCACCGCCGGGCCGGCTGCCGAGGCCGATGCTTCCGGGGTGGTGGTGGACTCGGCATTGTCATTGCTCGTGCTGGAGCACGCGCTGAGGGCGAGTGACAACCCGATGGCTGCCACCACCCCATGACGGATTCGCATGCAGGTGTTCCTCTCCTTGATCCTCCACGGCCGGGCAGGACGTGGTCGTGCGCCCCTCGCCGCACAGCCGCGCAGCGGCGCGTTCGTGTCGCGGAAGCAACCGTGACATTCGCACGCTAGCCAACGGTTCGGCACCTCGCCCGGTGAATCGCCGGAAATTCCCGCCCAATCGCAGCACGTCTCGGCGATCCGGCCTGGCTCGGCGTCGCTACGCCGGCTCCGGGTCCAACGCCGGCCCCGGATCCAACGCCGGCCCCGGGTCCCGGACGGGGGCCCAGCGCACCTCGTCGTCGGCGGTGAGCCGAGCGCGGTAGGCCCCGGGATCCTGGCCCAGCAGGTCCCGCAGCAAGGTGGTCTCGATCGTGCGGCGCAGGCCACGCACGCCGACCGCGGTCACGTGCGCGAGGAGGAAGGCGCGGACCTCCTGGCCGACGTCGACACGGTACCCGGCTGCCGCGAGCTCGACCCGCAGCGTCCCGAGGTGGCGCTCCGTGAGCGCCTCGATGCCGGACTCGGTCAACGGGCGGTAGATGACGACGTCGTCGAGCCGGTCGAGCAGCTCGGGGCGCAGGTGGCCGCGGATCTCAGCCAGCACCGCGTCGCGGGTCTGGTCACCGGTGACCCGGTGGAAGCCGGCCGGCTGGCGCGCGAACAGCTCCGAACCGAGGTTGCTGGTGAGGATGAAGATGGCCTCGCGGGCGTCGGCGGTGCGCTGCTGCAGATCAGTGAGCCAACCGGTGTCCAGCACGCCGAGCAGGATGTCCAGCACGGCGCGGTGGGCCTTCTCGATCTCGTCGAAGAGCACCACGCAGCGGCCCTGGCTGCGGGCGATCCGGGTGGTGAGCAGGCGCTCGGTGTCGTCGTAGCCGATGTAGGACGGTGGGGCTCCCAGCAGGGTGTTGATGGTGTGCCGCTCGAACATCGCGCCGCAGTCGATGCGGATCACGCGGTCCGGGTCCCCGTAGTAGGCGCGGGCGACGATGCCAGCGGTGTGGGTCTTGCCCGTGCCGGGCGGCCCGGCGAACAGCAGGGCGGCCCGTGGGCCGGTCCGGGCCAGTCCGCGGGCGGCGATCGCGAGGCGCTCGGCGACGACGCGCACGGCCTCGGGCTGGTCCAGCAGCGCCTCGGCGAGCTCGGTGGCGTACCCGGCAGCGACCGCGTGCGGGGTGGTGCCGGGGGCGGCGAGGCCGCGCACCGGGTCGACGGGGACGTCCTGCGGGGTGACGCGGCGCTCGGGGCGCAGCGAGGCCCGGGCGCAGGCGTAGTCCAGGCGGGCCCGGCCCAGGTCGACCCGGTCCTGGGCTGCGGCCTGCTGCCCCTCGTCATCGCCGTCGAACAGGGGGCGGAACGGGTCCCGCTGCGGACGCTGCGCAGGTGCCGGTGCAGCGGCTGCCGCAGCCGTCACGACGCCGGGGGCCAGGGTCACCCCGTGGTGGGCGGCGAGCTGCTCGGCGATCGCCGACAGCAGGTCGGTCGCGTCCGGGTCAGCAGCCCGATCCCCGACCTCCACCAGGGCGGTGGCGCCGTTCGTCGATCCCTGGCTGCGATCCCCCAGCTCCGTGAGCAGGATCGTGGGAACGCCGACCCCGGTGCCGGCGGTGACCAGCCGCGCCGCCAGGCGGGTGCCCTGGTGGACGGCCAGCAGCAGGTGGGCGGCACGGTACGTCAGCCCGCCGAGCAGCTGCTCCTCGCTCGCCGCGGTCACCGACGCCGGGGCGACCACGAGCAGGTGTCGCCCGGCGAGCCAGGGCACCTGACCCGAGGCCGCGAGCGCGGCCAGGCCCTGGAGCACGGCCTCGCGCGCTGCGGTCGGTCCGGCCAGCCGGGCCACCTGGGTGTCGGTGCGGCCGAGGTGCACGGCCAGCTCCAGGGTCGCGGCATCCGCGGCCTCGGGAACGGCCTCGGCGGGAGCGGGCAGCAGGCGAACCCCGGGGATGCGACCTGCACGCACGGCAGGCAGGAACCCCACCGCATCGGCGTCGACGACAGCGGTCCCTGCAGCAGTGCCCTGCGGCGCCTCGGCCGCCAGCTGGCGGGCCACCCTGTCGCGCAGCACGTGCTCACCGACCGAGTCACCGGCTGCTCCCAGCAGCAGCTCCAGCACGCCGGGGGCTGGGTCGGGCCATGGACCCTCGACGGGCAGCGCGGCGGCGAGGTCAGCCTCGACGAGCAGGGACGCAGCAAGATGCTGCACCTGCACCCACGGGGCCAGTGCCCCCCGGGCGACGTGAGCCGCCGCGTCGAAGCGTTCGCGCGAGGCCGGCGGCAGCGCGGCCACCGCCCACGAGGTCGAGGCGGGCAGGACCCGGCGCACGGCGGGAGCCAGCTCGCGCGCCGCAGCGGTGAGCTCGCCCACCCTCCCCTCCCTGGGCCACGGGCTGGCGATGAGCACGAGCGCCAGCACGGGGCCCAGCTCCAGCGGGGCGACCGTCAGCCCCGGCGGATCCGACGGCATCAGCTCGTCGTCCCACGGCCCCGGCACCGGCGGTTGGAGCGCGGTGAGGCTCAGCAGTGACTGTGCCTGGAGCTCGGCTGCAGCGGCGAGGACCGGATCGGTGCTCGCGGGGAAGACGGCCAGGACCCACGCAAGCCACCCCGGCCCGCGCACCAGGGCGACGGGTCCGTGGCGCTCGACCTCGACCTCGCGCAGCTCCATCCCCGCACCGGGACCCGCATCCGGGCCTGCACCAGGAGCCGGATCGGCACCGGCAGGCGGCCCCAGCCGGCCCCGCCCCGCGCCCGCCCAATCCAGCAGTGCACGCAGCACGTCGCGGACCGCAGCCAGCGGGGCCCCGTCCACGTCGTCCACGCGCCCCCTCCCGGCGCCATTGTTCCCTGCGGCGGCGCGGCGGTGCACGCGGGCGCCGGTCACTCAGCGGGCGAACCGTGCCTGCAGCTCCGCGTAGGACAGGGCGCCCTCGAGGAACCCCAACGTCCCGGACTCGCGCAGCTCGCGGCCCGCGTGCTCGAGCAGGCTCAGCGCGGCGCGCGCCAGGCTCCCGCCGAGGCTCACGCGCACGACACCGAGGGAGAAGAGCGTCGGGGCGTCGATGGCGTTGGCCAGCCCAGCCACGATGTTGAGGGGCCCGGGGATCTCGGGCGCCAGGCGGCCGATCGTCCCGGCATCGACGACGCCGGGAACGAAGACGCAGTCCGCCCCCGCCTGCAGGTAGCGCGTCGCCCGCTCGACGGTCTCGGCGAACGGATCGGCGCTGTGGCCGCCGAAGTAGGTGTCCGTGCGCGCGTTCAGCACGAAGGATCCCCGCGGCGCTGCCGCTCGCGCGGCCTCGATGCGCTCGACCGCCTCGTCGAGGGCGAGGAGCCGGCCCGCTCGGGCGTCCTCGAGGTTGCCGCCCACGGCGCCGACCTCCGCGGCGCGCGCGACGGTCCAGGCCACCTCGTCCGGCCTGTCGCCGTAGCCGGACTCCAGGTCGGCGCTCACCGGCACCGACACGGCCGCCACGATGCGCC
>DASVBK010000196.1:0-2756 GCA_036375875.1 Candidatus Nanopelagicales bacterium | reverse complement strand
GACTACGGCGCCCTCCCGGCGCTGCTGCTGGTGGCGGCCGCGCTCGTGGCGGGTGGTACCTGGCGGTGGACCCGGCGCGACGTGGCGGCTGGGTAGCGGGAGGCAGCGCCTCGCTCCGGATCGCCTGGGCCACGCCCGGCTGGTCGGTGGCCGCCACCCGGGGGACGGGCGGCACCGGGGATGAGTGGCGGCGGGGGATGAGCGCGAGTGGGGATGGCGGCGGCGGGGGGATGAGCGGCGGCGGGGGACGATCGCGAGTGGGGCTGGTCGCGACGGGTGATGACACCCGGCGGCTGGCACCCGCCGGGACCAGGACGCGGATCCGGCACCCGCCGGACCAGGACCCCGGTCTGGCGCTCGCCCGCCGGGGGGACTGGATTTGGCACTCGTCCGGCGCGCCAGTTAGGTTAGGCAGGCCTAACGCGAAGAGGAGTGCACCTGTGTTCCCTGCCTCATCAGCCACCGCTCCCGCGGGGCAGCGGGCCGGCTGGCCCCGCGCCCGCCCTGCCACGACCCGTGCCCGGGGTGCTGGCGCCCTGTCCGTCGTCGTGCTGCTCGTCCTGGCTGCGTGCGGCTCAGCGGAGGCCGAGGAGCCAGTCGCCAGCGGCGGCGCCGAGCGCAGCCTCACGGTCTACAACGGCCGCAGCGCGGAGCTCGTCGGACCGCTGCTCGAGCAGTTCACACAGGACACCGGCATCACGATCGAGCTGCGCAGCGCGTCCTCCGGCGAGCTCGCCGCCCAGCTGCTCACCGAGCAGGAGGCCACACCCGCCGACGTCTTCCTCTCGCAGGACGCCGGCGCGCTGGGCGCGCTGACGCGGGCCGGCATGCTCGCCGAGCTGCCCGATGAGGTGCTCGACCGGGTGGACCCGGCGTTCCGGGCCCAGGACGGCTCGTGGCTCGGGCTCTCGGGTCGCGTCCGCGTCGTGACCTACAACGAAGAGCTGGTCGAGGATGCGCCCGACACGATCGACGAGGTGGTCGACGGCAGCTTCGCCGAGGGCCGGATCGGCTACGCGCCCTCGAACGCCAGCTGGCAGTCGTTCGTCACGGGCCTGCGCGTGCTGCGCGGCGAGGACGGCGCCCGGCAGTGGCTCGAGCAGCTCGCCGCCCAGGACCCGGTGGCCTTCGAGGGCAACGCGCAGGTGCGCGACGCCGTGGATGCCGGCCAGGTGCAGGTCGGCCTGGTGAACCACTACTACCTCTCCGAGCTGCTCGACGAGAAGGGCGCCGACGCCGTCAAGGCCCGCAACCAGTTCATGGCGCCCGGCGACCCGGGCGGCTTGGTGAACGTGGCCGGGGTGGGCATCCTGGAGTCCGCCGACGACGCCGACGAGGCTCAGGCGCTGGTGGACTACCTCAGCAGCCCGAAGGCCCAGGAGTACTTCGCGACGCAGACCTCGGAGTACCCGCTGCTCGCCGGTGTCGCGCAGCCGCGCGACCTGCCGAGCCTGGCCGAGCTCGAGGCGCCGAAGCTGGACCTGTCCGACCTGGCCTCGATCGCCGAGACCCAGGCCCTGCTGGCCGACGTCGGCCTGCTGACCACGTAGTCGCGGCATGGCGCAGCGCAGCACCGCGAAGGCAGCCGGCCACGCGCCGTGGTGGCTGGTGGCGCCGGCGCTGCTCGCCGCCCTGGTCGCGCTGCTCCCGCTGGGCTACCTCGTGGCCCGGGCCGGGTCCCTCAGCGCCGTGCTCGAGGTGCTGGCGACGACGTCCACGGCCCGGCTGGCTGCCCGCAGCCTGCTGCTCACCGGCCTGGTCACCTGCCTGGCGACGGCGCTGGGGGTGGCCGCGGCCTGGCTGGTGTCCCGCACCGACCTGCGGGGCCGGCGCGCCTGGCTGATCGCCCTCGTGCTGCCACTGGCGGTGCCCAGCTACATCGGCGCCTTCGTGTGGGTGCAGTCGGTGCCAGCCCTGGCCGGCCTGTCGGGGGCCGTGCTCGTGCTCACCCTCGCCACCTACCCGTTCGTGCTGCTGCCGGTCGTCGCCGCGCTGCAGCGGCTGGATCCCGCGCTGGAGGAGGTGGCCGCCTCCCTCGGACGGGGCCGCGCGGCGGTGGCCTGGCAGGTGACGCTGCGCCAGGTGCGCCCGAGCATCCTGGCCGGGGCCCTGCTCGTCGCGCTGTACGTGCTCAGCGACTTCGGCGCCGTGGCGATCCTGCGCTACGAGGTCTTCACGTGGGCGATCTACGGCGCGTACCGATCGGGCTATGACCCCACACGGGCGGCCGTGCTGGCCCTGCTGCTGGTCGCCCTGGCGGCGGTGCTCGTGGCGTGGGAGGCCCGCGCCCGGGGACGCGCGTCGGCGCGCATCGGCAGCGGGGTGGCCCGCAGCGGACGGGTCGTGGCGCTCGGGCGCTGGCGTGGGCCAGCCATGCTCGGCCTGACGGCGATCGTCGCAGCGGGCATCGGCGTGCCGGCCGTGACGCTGGTGCGCTGGGTGCTCACGGGCACTGCCGACGGCCGCGACGCTGGCGCCTTCGGTGCCGCGCTGGCCGCCAGCGTGTGGCTGTCGGTCCTGGCCGCCGTCGCCTGCGTGCTGCTGGCCGTGCCCGTCGGTGTGCTGGCGGCGCGCTGGCCGAGCCGAGGGGTCGCCGTGGTCGAGCGCTCGACCTTCGTGGGTCATGCGCTGCCCGGCATCGTCGTCGCGATCGCCATGGTGTTCGTCGGCGTGCGGCTGCTGCGGCCCGTCTACCAGGAGGTGCCGCTGCTCGTGCTGGGCTACGTCGTGCTCTTCCTGCCCCTGGCCGTCGGCGC
>DASVBK010000187.1:0-3621 GCA_036375875.1 Candidatus Nanopelagicales bacterium | reverse complement strand
TCGCCCCCCGCAGGCTGCGTCCAGGCGCAGCCCCGCCCGGACCGCCCTGGCACGCCAGCGGGTGGCCGGCGCCGTGCACCCCTCCGGCTGCTCGGGCAGCGCGGCCGGCTCGGCCCCGGTGCGCTGCGCCACCATCCCGGGTACCGCGCGGACCACGAGGTCACGGCCGGTGTCCCCGCTGAGCAGCACCCGGACGCTGGCTGCTGGCAACGGGGCCAGCACGGTGCCGGGGTAGTAGAAGGCCAGGATGCTCGCGAACGGCACGCCCTCGATCGCCGCCTGGTAGGCGCCCCACTGGCTCATGCCGCGGCCGTGGCCCCAGCCCGAGCCCGTCATGCGGAACACACCGTCGGCCGGCGGGGCGTACGCCTCGAGAGCGGGGTCGGCCATGGCGGGAGGCGCGCCCACCAACGGCCCGAGCGCGGTCGACAGCACGACGCCGCCGGCCAGGGCGCGCAGCACGGACGTCCTCATGCTCGCATCATCGACCAGCACGCCGGCCAACCGAAGGAGCGGATGCTGCACCAGCCGTATCGGTTCGATAACGAAGGGTGAGGGAACCCCCGGGTGCCGCAATGGCCCCGTTCTTGGGTCAATGCCCGCCCAGGACCCGCTCGCCCGGCAGCCCGGCGTCCACGAGCACGCCGTCGGTGATCTCGAACACCCGGTCGGTGTACTCGACCATGCGCAGGTCGTGGGTGACCATGATGCCGGTCTTGCCGCGGTCCTTGATCTCGCGGCGCAGCAGCTGCACGACCTGGCGGCCCATCGCGGTGTCGAGCGCGGCGGTGGGCTCGTCGACCAGGACCAGGTCCGGGTCGTTCATGAGCGCCCGGCCGATCGCGACGCGCTGGCGCTCGCCACCCGAGAGCTGCTCGGGCACGTTGCCCGCGCGCTTGCCCAGGCCGAGCTCGTCAAGGAGCTGGTCGGCCCGCGCCGCGGCAGCCTTCTTGGCCGCCCGGCCGTGCTCCTTGCGCAGACCGGCCACCCAGAGCAGGTTCTCCCGCGCCGTGAGGAACGGCACGAGGTTGCTCGACTGGAACACGAACCCGACCCGCTCGGCGCGGAACGACGTGAGCTGCTTGGCGGTGAGGCCCGAGACCTCGGTGTCCCCCACGTGGATGGTGCCGGAGGTCGGGGTCAGCAGGCCGCCGATCATGGAGATGAGCGTCGTCTTGCCCGAGCCGGAGGGCCCGAGCAGGGCCACGAAGTCGCCCTGCGGCACCTGCATGTCGGCCTCGTGGACGGCGGTGACCGCGGTGTGCCCCTCGCCGTACGTCTTGGTCACGGACTGCACGGAGAGCAGCGGCTCGGCGCTGCCCGCGGCGGCGGTCTCCTGGACGGTCTCGGTGAGCACGGGGATACCTCCGGGGGTCGCGTCGGTCGGGGTCGTGGGGGTGGGCGCGTCAGCCATCAGGTGCCCCCGAGTGCGGTGGCCGGGTCGATCCGGCTGATCCGACGCAGCGAGAGCACCGCGCCCAGGACGCCGGCCAGGATGGTCAGCGAGGCCGAGACGAGCAGCGTCTCGGGGCGGAACAGGAAGGGCACGTTCTCCGGCAGCAGGAACCCGACCAGCCGGGCGGCGACTGCGCCGATGATGACGGCCGTGATCGTCGCGCCGAGGGCCTGCAGGATCACGCCTCGACCAAGCTTGCCCGACGAGGCGCCCAGCGCCTTGAGCGCGGCGAACAGCTCACGCTTCTCGAGCACCACGAGGGCGAAGAACAGGGCCACGACCAGGCCGCCGACCGCGAGGCTGGCGTAGATGATCGCGTTGAGGCTGGACTTCTGCTCCCGCACCCCCGGGATGGACAGGTAGGTCTCCTCGTTGGAGACGATCGCGATGCCGGCGGGGGCCTCCAGCTGCTCGGCCGTCACGCCCTCGGCCAGCGCGAGGCCGAACGTGCTGGCCTGCACCTCCTGCCCGGCGAACTCCGGGCGCACTGCCTCGCGCATCTCGGCATAGGTGTCGAACGCGACCCACACCGTGGGCAGGCCCTGGTACTGCGCGTCGGCGACGACGCCGACGACCTGCTGGGTGACCCCGCCGACGGCCAGGGTGGTGCCGAGACCCAGGCCATCCTGGGCCAGCGCCTCGTCCACGGCCACGCCCTCCGGCTGCGCCGGCGTCGGCAGCGCGCCCTCGAGGACCTGACTCGGCACGCCGGCGGGCGCCTCCTCGGGCACGTAGCCCATCACGACGATGTCGGCGCCACCCGGCACGCTGGCCGTGGTGGTGATGAGCGCCCCGATCGCGGTGGCCTGGGTGATCCCCGGCACCGCCTCGAGCTCAGCCTCGTCCGACAGCGGCAGCCGCGAGCGGATGAGCGAGCCCTCCCCGTCCTGCGAGAACGCATAGGCCCCCGCGGTGGAGGAGCGCACCGCGCCGGTGCCGCCGAAGAACAGCCCGTCGGCGAGCGACCCGAGCACGAGCACCAGGAACACGATGAGCGACAGCGCCGCGGTGATCGACGCGAAGCGCCCCTTGGCGCGGCGGAACTCCGCGATGGCCAGGTTCATCGCGCACCTGCAGCGGTGGCCGGGTCGAGCCTGGCGATGCGGCGCACCGACAGCAGGCCAGCGCCCAGCGAGGCGAGCAGCACCGCTGCGACCACGCCGCCGGTCGTGAGGGGATCGATGCGCACGGGCAGGCCGGTGCTCAGCCCCTGCAGGGCGAACCAGGCCAGCGCGGTGGCGAACGCCGAGGCGATCAGCACCACCGCGGCGATCTGGGCGGTGACGGTGCCGGCCAACGAGGCGGTGCTGGCACCGGTGGCCCGAAGCAGCGTGAAGGAGCGCAGCTTCTGCACGGTGAGGATGAGGAAGAAGAACCCCACGACCACGACGCCGATCACGAAGGTGATGCCGACGAGCAGGCCGAAGGTCTGGCCGACGGACTCCACGCCAGGGATGGCGGCCACAGCGCCGGCCGTGTCGAACGCCTGCGTGCCCTCGACGGCCTGCTGCACCTGCGTGGCCACGGCAGCGGCATCGGCGCCCTCGACGACCGTGAACGCGACGGCGTTGATGGGAACCGCTGGCAGGCCGGGGTTCAGCTGGCGCAGCAGGTCCTCGTACCCGGTGATGGTCATCCAGGCGGTGTCGGTGCCGAACTGGGTGCCGACGAGCCGACCGGTGACGGTGAGGTCCGTGGTGGTCCCGTTGATGCGGACCGTGTCGCCGATGGCCGCGCTGGTGTCGGAGGCGTCGAGCGCGACCTCGTCGTCAGCCGTGGGGAACCTGCCCTCGCGCAGGCCACGGGGCTCGCTCGGGCTGCCCGGCAGCACGCCGATGAGCTGCAGCTCGTCGGGCACCCCCGCCACGACGGCGTTCGTGGACAGCACCGCCATGGGCCCGACCTCGGCCACCCCCGCCACCTCCGCGACCTGCCCCACGACATCGGGGGCCAGCCGGCTGGCCTGCGCGTTGCCGCGGGCCGTGTCGCTGTACACGATGCCGTCCGCCGGCAGCGACTCGATCGCGCCGGTGAACGCGCGCAGGAGCGCGCCCGACAGGCTCGACAGGAAGATGATGAGGAACACCAGGAGGGCCACGGCCGCGGTGAGCAGGCCGAAGCGAAGCTTCGCCCGCCGCATCTCGGTCATCGCCAGATTCACGCCA
>DASVBK010000179.1:0-9808 GCA_036375875.1 Candidatus Nanopelagicales bacterium | reverse complement strand
CTGGACTTCTTCGCCGCGGTGCCGCCGATCGCCCGGCACATGCAGACGCTCGTCGACGTCGGCCTGGGCTACGTGCGGCTCGGGCAGCCCGCCCCCACGCTCTCCGGCGGCGAGGCCCAGCGGGTCAAGCTCGCCAGCGAGTTGCAGCGCCGGTCCACCGGGCGCACGATCTACGTGCTCGACGAGCCCACCACCGGCTTGCACTTCGAGGACGTCCGCAAGCTCCTCGGCGTGCTGCACTCACTGGTGGAGAAGGGCAACTCGGTGCTGGTGATCGAGCACAACCTCGACGTCATCAAGACCGCCGACTGGGTCGTGGACCTGGGCCCCGAGGGCGGCAGCGGGGGCGGCACGATCGTCGCCGAGGGGACGCCGGAGCAGGTCGCAGCGATGCCCGGCAGCCACACCGGGCGGTTCCTGCGCGACCTGCTCGTGCGCGACCGGGCGAGCGCCTAGGGTCATGGCAGCGCCAAGGGTGGCACGGCCGCCTCGAGGCCGAGCGGCCGTGCCGACGGCCGCCAGGGCCCCGGGCGAGCCGAGGGCCGAGGGGCGCGGCAACCACAGCGGCGGGGCGACGGGCAGGGCGAGCGGAGGACGGCGATGACCAGGACTGAGGACGGATCGGCCACGTGCACGGGCGGGTGCGCCTGTGGAGGGCAGGCGGCACCGGCAGCGGTGACGGCAGGGGTGCTGAGCACCCGTGGGCTGCGGGAGTCGAACGAGGGCGCGGCGCCGGCCTCGGGGCGGGTCAGCCGCCGGGCGGTCCTCGCCGGTGCGGCCGCCTCGGCCGCGGCGATGGCCCTGGCCGGGTGTGCGAGTGGGTCCGAGCCAGCGGCGAGCCCGACGACGGCAGGGGGCCCGACCGGTGGCGGGGCGACGAGTGCCTCGCCCGCCGAGTCGTCGCAGGCCGGCGACGCGTCCCCGGCCGCGACCGGGGTCGTGCTCGCGACCACGACGGAGTTCCCGGTGGGCGGCGGCAAGGTGGTGCGTGAGGGCACCGGCGTGGTCGTGGTCACCCAGCCGGCCGACGGCGACTTCAAGGCGTTCAACGGCAAGTGCCCCCACCAGGGGTGCCCCGTCACGGAGGTCACCGAGAACACGATCGTGTGCAACTGCCACGGCAGCGTGTTCGACGCCGCGACCGGCGATCGGCTCGAGGGCCCCGCGCCGGTGGGCCTGACCCCCGTGGCGATCACCGTGCAGGGCGACCAGATCCTGCTCGCCTGACGTGTCCCCGTCGTTCCGTCCCGCGCCCGGCCAGATCCCCACCGACCCCGGGGTCTACCGGTTCCGCGACGGCGACGGGCGAGTCATCTACGTCGGCAAGGCCAAGAACCTGCGCGCTCGTCTCACCTCGTACTTCCAGGACCCGGGCGGCCTGCACCAACGCACCCGCACCATGGTCGCGACCGCCCGGGCGGTCGACTGGGTGGTGGTGGCCACGGAGGTCGAGGCGCTCCAGCTGGAGTACGCCTGGATCAAGGAGTTCGACCCGCGCTTCAACGTGCGCTACCGCGACGACAAGTCCTACCCCTACCTCGCGGTGACGGTGGGGGAGGAGTTCCCACGCGCGCTGGTGATGCGCGGCGAGAAGAAGGCCGGCGTCCGCTACTTCGGGCCCTACGCCCACGCCTGGGCCATCCGCGAGACCGTCGACCAGCTGCTGCGGGTGTTCCCGATGCGCACGTGCAGCCGGGGGGTGTTCCGCCGCGCGGCGGCGTCCGGCCGGCCCTGCCTGCTCGGCTACATCGACAAGTGCGCCGCGCCCTGCGTCGGCAACGTCACGGCTGAGGAGCACCGAGCGATCGTCGAGGATTTCTGCGACTTCATGGCCGGCAACTCGGCGGCATTCATCCGGGCCCGGCAGGAGCAGATGGCCGCAGCCGCGGCCGAGCTCGACTACGAGCAGGCTGCCCGGCTGCGCGACGACCTGTTCGCGCTGCAGCGGGCGCTCGAGCGCAATGCCATCGTGCTGCCCGACGGCACCGACGCCGACGTCGTCGGCATGGCCGCTGACGAGCTCGAGGCGTCGTTCCGCGTGTTCCACGTCCGCGACGGCCGGGTGCGCGGCGAACGTGGGTTCATCGTCGAACGCGTCGATGACGCCGACGAGGCCGGGCTGGTCAGCGCCCTGCTCGAGCAGCGCTACGCGGAGCCGGATGCCGACGTGCCGCGCACCGTGCTGGTGCCCGTGCTGCCGCCGCCGTCGGAGGTGGCCGTGCTGCAGGAATGGCTCGGGCAGCGCCGCGGCGGCCCGGTTCGCGTCGCGGTGCCGCACCGCGGCGACAAGCGCGCCCTGCTCGAGACGGTCACCCGCAACGCCGAGCAGTCGCTGGCCTCCCACAAGCTGCGACGTTCCGGCGACCTCACGACGCGCAGCCAGGCCCTCACGGAGCTCACCGAGGCCCTCGACCTGCCCTCGGTGCCGCTGCGGATCGAGTGCTTCGACGTCTCGAACCTCGGCTCGGACGACGTGGTGGCCTCGATGGTGGTGTTCGAGGATGGCCTGCCCAGGCCCAGCGAGTACCGCAAGTTCGCGATCAAGGGGTTCGAGGGCCAGAACGACGTGGCTGCGATCTCGGAGGTGATCGGGCGGCGGTTCCGGCGCCTGGCCATGGCCGGGGTGCCGGGGCTGGGCGGGACCGAGGACGCAGGGCACTGGGACGCCAGCGGCACGGGCAGCGGGGCCAGCGGCGCGGGCATGGACGGGCATGGGAGCGGGGGGGCGGGTGCGGCGTTGGACGCTCCCGCCGACCCCGGCCCGGAGGAGCCGGCCGAGCGTCGCGACACTCGGTTCGCCTACCGGCCGAGCCTCGTGGTGATCGACGGCGGGCCGCCCCAGGTGGATGCCGCCGCCCAGCAGCTGCGCGCCCTCGGCCTGGCCGACATCGCGGTGGTCGGGTTGGCCAAGCGGCTCGAGGAGGTGTGGCTGCCCGACGACGAGGACCCGGTCATCCTGCCGCGCACGAGCCAGGGCCTGTACCTGCTGCAGCGCGTGCGCGACGAGGCCCACCGCACGGCCCTGCGCTACCAGCGCCAGAAGCGCACGACGCGGATGACGGCCAGCGCCCTGGACGACATCCCCGGCCTGGGCCCGGCGCGGCGCAAGGCGCTGCTGGCACGGTTCGGCTCCGTGAAGCGGATCCGCCGGGCGAGCGCGGCCGAGCTGGCGTCGGTGCCCGGCTTCGGCCCGGCGCTGGCCGAACGGGTTCTCGCCGCGCTGCTGGCCCCGACCGCCAAGGCCACGGCGCCGGCCGTCAACCTGACGACCGGCGAGGTGATGGGCGACGATGAGGCCGTGACCGAGGATCCGGCGTCGTGACGACCGAGCGCCCAGCCCCAGCGCCGGCCGCGGACGCTGCGGGCCGTCGCCCCGCCGCGGTGAACTTCGAGACCGAGCACCGGCCGCACGGGCTCCCCGGCGCCCTCGGCGAGCTCGAGGTCCTGCTGGTCTCGGGCATGTCGGGAGCGGGACGCTCCTCCGCAGCCCGCGCGCTGGAGGATCTCGGCTGGTTCGTCATCGACAACCTGCCGCCCAAGATGCTCGCGCCCACGCTGCAGCTGCTCGCGGAGCGTTCCGACACCGACCGGGTCGCCGTCGTGGTCGACGTGCGCGGCGGCCGGCTCTTCGACGAGCTCGAGTCCGCCCTGAACGAGGTCATCGCCCGGGGGGCGGACCTCAAGATCCTGTTCCTCGAGGCCAGCGACGAGGCGCTGGTGCGGCGCTTCGAGTCCAACCGCCGGCCCCACCCCCTGCAGGGACCTGGCCGGCTGCTCGACGCGCTGCAGAGGGAGCGGGCGCTGCTCGGCAACCTGCGCGCCACCGCTGACCGCGTGGTGGACACCTCCAACCGCTCCATCCACGACCTGCGTCGGGCCATCGACGCCGCGTTCGACTCCGGGGAGCCGGTGCGGCTACGGGCCACCGTGATGTCCTTCGGCTTCAAGTACGGCCTGCCGATGGACGCCGACTACGTGGCGGACCTGCGGTTCCTTCCCAACCCGTACTGGATCCCCGAGCTGCGCGAGCTGCGCGGCACCGATGGGCCTGTGAACGACTATGTCGTCTCCCAGGAGGGGGCCGCGGAGTTCCTCGAGCTCTACGCGCGCGTCATCGACCTGGCCACCGACGGCTACCTGCGCGAGGGCAAGCGGTTCGCGACCATCGCGGTGGGCTGCACCGGTGGCAAGCACCGGTCCGTGGCGATGGCCGAGAACCTCGGCGCCCGGCTCGTGCATGCCGGGCTGGAGGTCACCGTGGTGCACCGCGACCTGGGGCGGGAGTGACCACGGGCCCGTCCCACGGCTCCCGTCGCCCCGGCGGCCGGGGGGTGCCGGTGGTGGCCCTCGGCGGGGGCCACGGCCTGGCGGTGAGCCTGCGGGCGCTGCGTGGCGTCACCGACCAGCTCACCGCGGTGGTGGGCATGGCCGACGACGGCGGCTCCAGCGGTCGGCTGCGCCGCGACCTGGGCGTGCCCCCGCCGGGCGACCTGCGCATGGCCCTGGCCGCGATGTGCGGCGACGACGTCTGGGGTCGCACCTGGAGCTCGGTGGTCCAGCACCGGTTCGGCGCGGGCGAGCTCGCGGGCCACGCCGTGGGCAACCTGCTCATCACGGCGCTCTGGGAGAAGACCGGCGACCTGGTCGCCGGCCTGGACTGGGTCGGGTCGCTGCTCGGCGCGCACGGTCGCGTGCTGCCGGCCTGCACCACGGGCCTGGACATCGTCGCCGAGGTGCGCGACGTGCCCGGGCAGCCCGGCGTGCAGCGCATCCGCGGCCAGTCGCAGGTGGCGATCACCCCCGGCACGGTGCTGGGGATCGAGCTCGACCCCCCCGACCCGCCCGCCTGTCCGGAGGCGGTGCAGGCCATCGGGGCGGCCCAGGCCATCGTGATGGGCCCCGGCTCCTGGTACACGTCCGTGATGGCCAGCCTGCTGGTGCCGGGCATCCGTCGCGCCGTGGCCGCCACCGAGGCCCAGCGCATCCTCGTGCTCAACCTGGTGGCCCAACCCGGCGAGACCGCGGGCTTCAGCCCGCAGAACCACCTGCACGTCATGGCGGCGGCCTTCCCGGAGATGCAGTTCGACGTCGTGCTCGCCGACCCGCACCACGTGCCCGACGAGCAGGCCCTGCAGGAGGCCTGCGCCCTGGTCGGTGCTCGGTTGCTGCTGTGGCCCGTGGCCGACCAGCGCGCGGAGCGCGGCCATCACGATCCGCTGCTGCTGGCGCGGGCCTTCGGCGAGCTGATCGGGCATGGCAGTATTCCGGCATGGCGATGACGGCTGGGGTCAAGGACGAGCTGAGCCGATTGCCGATCTCCCGGACGTGCTGCCGCAAGGCCGAGGTCTCGGCCCTGCTGCGCTTCGCCGGCGGCCTGCACATCGTGGCCGGCCGGGTGGTGGTGGAGGCCGAGCTGGACACTGCGGCCGCGGCGCGGCGCGCGCGCACCAGCATCGCCGACGTGTTCGGCCACCCCAGCACCATCACCGTCGTCCAGCCCTCGGGCATCCGGCGCGGCAACCGTTACGTGCTGACCATTGCCAAGGAGGGCCAACGCCTGGCCAAGCAGGCCGGGCTGCTCGACGCCTCGGGCCGGCCGGTGCGCGGCCTGCCGGCGGTCATCGTGAACGGCGCCGTCTGCGACGCGGAGTCCGCCTGGCGTGGTGCGTTCCTGGCCCACGGCTCGCTCACCGAGCCGGGGCGCTCAGCGGCGCTCGAGGTCTCGTGCCCCGGCCCGGAGGCCGCCCTGGCGCTCGTGGGGGCCGCTCGTCGGATGGGCATCGCCAGCAAGGCGCGCGAGGTGCGGGGCATCGACCGGGTCGTGATCCGCGACGGGGACGCGATCAGCGCGATGCTCACCCGCATGGGGGCGCACGAGTCGGTGCTGGCCTGGGAGGAGCGGCGGATGCGCCGCGAGGTGCGCGCCACCGCCAACCGGCTGGCCAACTTCGACGACGCGAACCTGCGCCGCTCGGCCCGCGCCGCGGTCGCCGCGGGCGCCCGGGTGGAGCGTGCGCTGGAGATCCTGGGCGACACCGTGCCCGACCACCTCGCCGCCGCCGGCAAGCTGCGCCTGGAGCACAAGCAGGCGAGCCTCGAGGAGCTCGGGGCGCTGGCCGACCCGCCCATGACCAAGGACGCGATCGCCGGGCGGATCCGCCGGCTGCTGGCCCTGGCCGACAAGCGCGCCGCCGAGCTGGGCATCCCGAACACCGAGGAGTCCATGCCGCCGGAGTGAGCGAGCGCCGCGGGTCTCGTCGTCGGCACGTGCTCGCTGGACCGCGGCCCCTGGCCTCGCCCTGGCCGGGCCTCAGGTGCTGGCGGGCCCCCTGCGTTCGTGGCTTGGCCCCGACCCAGGGCTGGCCCGGCTCCCGCCCGGGCCCCAGCGGGCGATCCACGCGCCGCCTCAATAGGCTCGTCGCGGCAAGTGGTTCCCCACCATCGCAAGGGAGTTCCGCGTGAAGAAGATCAGTGATCTCGACGTCGCAGGCAAGACCGTGCTGCTGCGCGCCGATTTCAACGTCCCGCTGGCCAAGGACGGCTCGGGCGTCATCACCGACGACGGCCGCATCGTGGCGAGCCTGCCCACCATCCGTGCTCTCGTCGACGCCGGTGCCAAGGTCGTCATCGTCGCCCACCTCGGCCGGCCCAAGGGCGTCGGCTTCGAGGCCTCCGGCTCGCTGGCCCCGGTCGCCACGCGCCTCGGCGAGCTGCTCGGGGCCGACGTGGCGCTGGCCTCCGACGTGACGGGCGAGTCCGCCAGGGCGACGGTCGCCGCGCTGCAGCCCGGCCAGGTCGCGCTGCTCGAGAACGTGCGCTTCGACGCCCGGGAGACGAGCAAGGACGAGGCACAGCGCAAGGAGCTGGCCGCCGAGCTGGCAGCCCTGGCCGACGTCTACGTCTCCGACGGGTTCGGCGTGGTGCACCGCAAGCAGGCGTCGGTGACCGACGTCGCCGAGCTGCTGCCGAACGCAGCCGGGCTCCTGGTCGAGAAGGAGGTCACCTCGTTCTCGAAGGTGCTGGCCGACCCGGACCGGCCCTACGTGGTGATCCTCGGCGGCTCCAAGGTCTCGGACAAGCTCGGCGTCATCAACAACCTCATCGACAGCGTCGATCGCCTGCTCATCGGCGGCGGCATGGCCTACACGTTCCTCGCGGCGAAGGGCTACACCGTCGGCGACTCGCTGCTCGAGGCCGATCAGATCGACGCGGTCAGGGGCTACGTGGCCAAGGCCGAGGAGAAGGGCATCGAGCTGCTCATCCCGGTCGACACCCGGGTCTCCGTGGCGTTCCCCTCCAAGGAGGACCCGGCGCCCGAGAACAAGGTGGTGGCCAGCTCGGAGATCCCCGACGGCTGGATGGGGCTGGACATCGGCCCCGAGACCATCGCGCTGTTCTCGAGTAAGGTCGCCGACGCCAGGACGGTGGTCTGGAACGGCCCCATGGGCGTCTTCGAGTTCGAGGCCTTCGCCACCGGCACCCTCGAGGTGGCCAAGGCGATCGCGGACTCGGGTGCCTTCTCGGTCATCGGTGGCGGCGACTCCGCCGCCGCGGTCCGCCAGCTCGGCCTGGAGGACGGCTTCTCGCACATCTCCACCGGTGGTGGTGCCTCCCTCGAGCTGCTCGAGGGCAAGACGCTGCCCGGCCTCGCGATCCTGGAGGGCTGACACATGGCACGCAAGCCGTTCATGGCTGGCAACTGGAAGATGAACCTCGACCACCTCGAGGCCATCGCGCACGTGCAGAAGATCGCCTTCGCCCTCAACGACGAGGACTTCGAGGCCGTCGAGGTGGGCGTCATGGTGCCGTTCACGGACATCCGCTCCGTGCAGACGCTCGTCGACGCCGACAGCCTCAAGGTCGTCTACGGCAGCCAGGACATCTCCGCCCACGACAAGGGCGCCTTCACCGGCGAGATCAGCGGACCGATGCTGGCCAAGCTCGGCTGCACGTATGCGGTCATCGGCCACAGCGAGCGCCGCCAGTACCACGCCGAGGACGACGCCCTGGTCAACGCCAAGGTGAAGGCCGCCTACAAGCACGGCCTCGTGCCGATCATGTGCATCGGCGAGGTCAAGGAGGAGCGCGAGGCCGGCATCCAGGAGCAGGTGACCCTCGGCCAGCTCGACGGCGGCCTGGCCGACATCCCGGCCGAGCAGGCCGCCGTGATCGTCATCGCCTACGAGCCGGTCTGGGCGATCGGCACGGGCCTGACCGCGACGCCGCAGGACGCCCAGGACATGTGCGCCGCGATCCGCCGGCGGCTGGCCGAGCTGTACGGCCAGGAGGTCGCCGCCGCGGTCCGGATCCAGTACGGCGGCTCGGTCAAGGCGGCCAACGCCGCCGAGATCATGGCGGGTGAGGACGTCGACGGCGCCCTCATCGGCGGTGCCTCGCTGGACGCTGACGAGTTCGTGGCGATCTGCAAGTTCCGGCTGGCCTGAGCCGAGCTGGGTGCCTGCGGCCCCGACCCCGCTGCTGCTGGGGCGGGGCCGCAGGCCCATCGGATCGGCGCTCCGGGCGGCTGGCGCGGGTCGGATGGCACCCGGACGGCCAGCCACCACGTATCCTTGCCGCGGACCGCGTGAGAAGGGGCAGGATTCGTGATCGTCGCACTCGAGGTGTTGCTCGTCGTCCTGAACTTCCTCGTGATCGTCCTGGTGCTGCTGCACAAGGGCAAGGGCGGCGGCCTGTCCGACCTGTTCGGCGGCGGCGTGAGCTCCTCGTTGGGCGGCAGCTCCGTCGCGGAGCGCAACCTCGACCGGATCACCATCGCCCTGCTGCTCGTCTGGGCTGCCACGATCGTGGCCCTCGGCCTGGCCCTGTAGGACTGCACCGCCCGTTCATCCCCCATCTCGCACATCTCGGAGGCACGCACGTGGCTGGTGGCAATGCGATCCGTGGGAGCAGGGTCGGCTCTGGGCCGATGGGCGAGGCCGAGCGCGGCGAGGCGGCGCCGCGGCGCCGGGTGAGCTTCTACTGCGCCAGGGGCCATGAGACCACCCCCAGCTTCGCCGACGACGCGGCCATCCCCGAGCTCTGGGACTGCCCCACGTGCGGCTACCCGGCCGGGCCGGACCCCGAGAACCCGCCGACGCCCGCCAAGGTGGAGCCGTACAAGACGCACCTCGCCTACGTGAAGGAGCGACGCTCGGACTCCGACGGTGACGCGATCCTCACCGAGGCCCTCGACCGGCTGCGCGCCGATCGCTGAGCACGGGCCCCCTGGGCCACCGCACCACCGCCTGGTCCTGGTCGAGGGCATCCCCGGCGCGGGCAAGACCACGACCGCGACCAGGCTCGCCGCGCTGCTGCGCGATCGCGCCGTGCCTGCGGTGGTGCACCTCGAGGGCCAGCCGAACCCGGCGGACCTCGCGTGGCAGTGGTGGCTGCCGGGCGAGGAGTTCGCGCAGGTGCTGGCAAGCCATCCGCAGGCGGCCGACGAGCTGCGCCGCTGCGCCTGGGTGGGCAGCACCGGCGTGGCCATCGCCTACACGCAGGTGGACCCGGCTGCTGCGGGTCCCACCTGGCCGGCCCTGGCAGCGCAGCTGGCCGACCACGAGCCGTTCGACGGCAGGCTCAGCGCCGATCGCTTCGTCGACCTGCTCGTCACGCGGTGGAGCGAGCTGGGGCGGTCCGCGCCGCCCGGCGTCACCATCCTCGAGGCGGCCTTCCTGCAGGACACGCTCGTCGAGCTGCTGCTCTGGGCCGAGTGGGACCTCGACCGGATCGTGCCCGCGCTGCGGCGCCTCGCCGACGCCGTGGCCCCGCTGGCGCCCCTGGTCGTCCGGCTCTCGGTCGCCGACCC
>DASVBK010000163.1:0-11511 GCA_036375875.1 Candidatus Nanopelagicales bacterium | reverse complement strand
GGGCGTGGTGCGAGCCCTCGAGGACCTGGACGA
This sequence comes from Candidatus Nanopelagicales bacterium, assembly GCA_036375875.1. Taxonomy (GTDB): domain Bacteria; phylum Actinomycetota; class Actinomycetes; order S36-B12; family CAIYMF01; genus Prado023. The sequence goes on along the minus strand of DASVBK010000163.1, from coordinate 11,478 downwards.
GGCCACGGTACGAGGTGCGGCCGCCGCCACGGGCGATCGACTTCGACACGATGGTGCTCGACGTGTGCGGCGCGGCGTGCACCATCTTGGCGCCGGCGTCCTGGTGCTGGCCCTCGCCCGCGAACGCGATCGAGAGCGTTTCGCCCTTGGCATGCTCGCCGACGAGCCACACGGCGGGGTACTTCATCGTGACCTTGGAGCCGATGTTGCCGTCGATCCACTCCATGGTGGCGCCCTCGTGGGCCGCAGCCCGCTTGGTCACCAGGTTGTAGACGTTGTTCGACCAGTTCTGGATGGTCGTGTAGCGGACCCGCGCGTCCTTCTTCACGATGATCTCCACCACCGCGGAGTGCAGCGAGTCGCTGGAGTAGATCGGCGCGGTGCAGCCCTCGACGTAGTGCACGTACGCGCCCTCGTCGACGATGATGAGCGTCCGCTCGAACTGGCCCATGTTCTCGGTGTTGATCCGGAAGTAGGCCTGCAGCGGGATCTCGACGTTCACGCCCGGCGGCACGTAGATGAACGAGCCCCCGGACCACACCGCGGTGTTCAGCGCGGCGAACTTGTTGTCGCCCACTGGGATCACCGAGCCGAAGTACTCCTGGAAGAGCTCCGGGTGCTCCCGCAGGCCGGTGTCGGTGTCGAGGAAGATGACGCCCTGCTCCTCGAGGTCCTCACGGATCTTGTGGTAGACCACCTCGGACTCGTACTGCGCCGCGACGCCGGCGACCAGGCGCTGCTTCTCGGCCTCCGGGATGCCGAGGCGGTCGTAGGTGTTCTTGATGTCCTCGGGGAGCTCCTCCCACGAGGTGGCCTGCTTCTCGGTGGAGCGCACGAAGTACTTGATGTTGTCGAAGTCGATGCCCGAAAGGTCGGCCCCCCACGGCGGCATCGGCTTGCGGTCGAACAGCCGCAGGCCCTTCAGGCGCAGGTCCAGCATCCACTGCGGCTCGGACTTCTTCGACGAGATGTCACGCACGACCTCCTCGTTGAGCCCGCGCCGAGCGGTCGCGCCGGCCGTGTCCTTGTCGGACCAGCCGTACTCGTACGTGCCGAGGCCCTCGAGCTGCTCGGTGTTGACCGTCATGGGGTCGTCCTTCCTGGCGTGCCGTTCGGGTCCGCCGTCGGCGCCTCGGGGAGCCGGTGGCCGATGGCCGTGGGGATGTGGGTCGTGCAGACGCCGTCGCCGTGCGCGAGCGTCGCCAGGCGCATCACGTGGGTGCCGAGCAGCCGGCCGAAGGCCTCCGTCTCCGCTTCGCAGAACTGCGGGAACTCAGTGGCGATGTGCGCGATCGGGCAGTGGTGCTGGCAGAGCTGGACGCCGTTCGCGGTGGGCACGACCACGGCCGCGTACCCCGCGGCGGTGAGCGCGTCGGCCAGCACCTCGACGCGCTCCTCGGGCACATCGCGCAGGTCCAGCAGGTCGGCGTACTGGGCCTCCATCTCGGCCACCCGACGCCGGGCGAACGCCATGACGGCGTCGTCCCCGGCGGTCTCGGCCACGAAGCGCAGCGCTCCGACGGCGACGTCCTCGTAGGCGGTCTCGAAGCTGTCGCGGCCGGCCTGGGTGAGGTGGTAGAAGCGCGCGGGGCGGCCGGGGCCCGGGCGCCGCTGGTGCGGGCCGTACGGCGGGCGGTCGGAGCTCTCCACGAGCTTGGCGTCGACGAGGTCGTCCAGGTGCTTGCGCACGGCGGCCCCGGTGAGGTCGAGGCGCTCGGCGAGCTCCGCCACCGTGGCAGCGCCGCCCTCGAGCAGGGCACGGGCGACTCGCGCCTGGGCGCCTCGGGGGATTTCCACAACACGATTGTTGCATATTTCACTGGGACTGCAAGCCTCCCCCTGGCGGGCGCCGCCCCTCGCAGTCGCGCTGCCGGCCTGACGCGGGATCTGCGCCACGAGGTCCCCTCCCTGCACCGCGCTGGGGAGCAGGTGCGCGGAGGCGGAGCAGATCCAGCGCGTCGGCCCACCCGACCTAGACTCCTGCCGTGCCCCACGACGCCGCCGTCGAGATCCTCGACCTCACCATGCGGTACGCCGGCCGGGCCGTCGTCGACGGCCTGTCGATGACCGCCCCGGCCGGTGCCCTCACGATCGTCCTGGGTCCGAACGGCGCCGGCAAGACCACGACGATCGAGACCGCCGAGGGCTTCCGGGTCGCCCAAGCCGGTCGGGTCCGCGTGCTGGGCGCCGACCCCCGCCGTGACGCGGTCGCGCTCGCGCCCCGGGTGGGCGTGATGCTGCAGTCCGGCGGCGTGTGGCCGTCGCTGCGGGCAGAGGCGATGCTGGCCCACGTCGCCCGGCTCTACGCCGACCCGCTGCCACAGGACCCGCTGCTGGAGCGGCTGGGCCTGGCGCACGTGCGGCGCACGGCCTACCGGAGGCTCTCCGGCGGCGAGCAGCAGAAGCTCGCCCTCGCCTGTGCGCTCGTGGGCCGTCCGGAGCTGGTGTTCCTCGACGAGCCGACCACGGGGCTGGATCCCGCGTCACGGGTGGGCGTCTGGCAGTTCCTGCGCGACCTGCGCGAGTCCGGGGTGAGCATCGTCATGACCACCCATCTGCTCGACGAGGCGCAGGCGCTCGCCGACCACGTCGTGGTCATCGACCGGGGCCGGGTGGCCGCCGCCGGGTCGGTCGCCGAGCTCACGACCGGCAGCCCGGCGCTGCGCTTCGACGCCCAGCCCGGCCTCGACGTGGCCGCCCTCACCGCTGCGCTTCCCGAGGGCCTCGTCGCCGCCGAGACCGCGCCGGGTCGCTACCGAGTGGACGGGCCGGTGGACGCCGACACCGTGGCGGCCGTGACGGCCTGGTGCGCACGTGCCGGGGTGATGCCCGGGGCCCTGACCACGACCGGCAGCACGCTCAGCGAGGCCTACTTCGACCTGACCAGCGGCGCCCGGGAGCCACGATGACCGCCCCCACCCTGAGCCTGCGACCCTCCCCCGGCGCGGCCCCGACCGCGGCGCGCTGGTGGGCACAGGCCCGCCTCGAGTGGCGGCTGCTCATGACCAACGGCGAGCAGGTGCTGCTCACCCTGGTGATCCCGATGGCGGTGCTCGTCGCCGTCACGGCGCTGGGCCTGGCCGAGATCGACACGGCGACGCCTGGCGTCATGGCGCTGGCCATCCTCTCCAGCGCCTTCACCGCCACCGCGATCGCCACGGGCTTCGAGCGGCGGTCCGGGGTGCTGAAGTTCCTGGGCGCCACGCCGCTGCGGCGTTCGGGGCTGCTGGTCGGCAAGGTGGGCGCGACCCTGGCCGTGATCGTCGTGCAGCTCGTGCTCATCGCTGCCGCCGCGGCCCTGCTCGGCTGGAGCCCCGCCCGGCCGCAACCGCTCGTGCTCGTCGCCCTCGTGCTGCTCGGCACGCTCGCGCTGGGCTCGTGGGGGTTCGCCCTGGCCGGCCTGTTGCGCGCCGAGGCCACGCTCGCCGTGGCGAACGGCATCTTCCTGCTGCTGCTCTTCGCCGGGGGCACTGTCCTGCCGACCGAGCGGCTCCCAGGCCCCCTGGCCGCCGTCGCGGGGCTGCTGCCCAGTGCCGCGCTGGGCGACGGGCTGCGCGCCGTGCTGGACCCCGCGCTGGCCGGGGCGCTGCCCTGGGCCCAGGTGGTGATCCTCGCGGTCTGGGCGGTCGTGGGCGTCGCGGTCGCGGTCCGCACGTTCCGCTGGGAGTAGGCCGCGGGGCAGCTCGCACACCGCGGGGTGCGCCGGCGCGGCGCCTCGCTCGGGCAGCCCGCGGCGCGCGGGGGCCCGGATCCGCCCGCCCCACGCCGATTAGGCTGTGCTCGTGGTCGCCTCCCAGAGCCCCATCCGCACCTCGACGTCGGCACTCCCGAGCCCGGTCAGCTCCGGTGTCCGCGCCATCTTCATGGCCAACCTCGTCGCGCAGATCGGCATCGTGGTCACCGGCGGGCTCGTCCGGGTGACGGGCTCGGGGCTCGGGTGCCCGACCTGGCCGGAGTGCGTCGAGGGGTCCCTGGTGCCCACTGAGGGCCAGGCCGAGGCGTTCCACAAGTACATCGAGTTCGGCAACCGGCTGCTCACCTTCGTGCTCGGCATCCTGGCGATCGCCGCCATCGTGGCTGCCCTGCGGATGCGCGCGCGATGGCGCCGTGAGGGCGCCCAGCCGCGGCGGCCGATCCTGTGGCTGGCCACGATCCCCCTGCTCGGCACCCTCGCCCAGGCCGTGCTGGGTGGCATCACCGTGCTCACCGGGCTGCATCCGCTGCTGGTCGGCGGGCACCTGCTGCTGTCGATCGCCGTGATCGCCGGCTGCGTCGTGCTGGTCCATCGTGCTGCCGAGCCCGGCGACGAGCCGCTCGTGCGGCTCGTGCGCCCGGAGGTGCGCGGCCTGTCGATCGCCCTGGTGCTCGTGAGCATCGCGGTGATCGTCCTCGGCACCCTGGTCACCGGGTCCGGGCCGCACTCCGGCGACGCCGACGTCACCCACCGCCTGCCGTTCGACGTGCGCACCATCGCGTGGCTGCACGCCGACGCGGTGCTGCTGTTCATCGGCCTGATCGTCGGCATGTGGCTCGCACTCCGGGTGACCGACGGCCCGGCCACGGCGCGCTTCTGGTCGCACATGCTCATGGCGCTGGCCGTCGTGCAGGGCGTCGTGGGCTACGTCCAGTGGTTCGCCGGCGTGCCGTGGGTGCTCGTGAGCATCCACATGCTGCTGGCGTGCCTGGTGTGGGTGGCGGTGCTCAAGGGCCACCTGAGCCTGCGGGCCCGCGGCGTGCTCACGGCCTGACCGAGCTGCTCAGGGGCCGGCCGCGGCTGGGGCTCGGACCTGCCCGGCTCCGGTTCGCCGCCGGTCCGGTTGCTCCTGATCGCAGCCAGTTCCATGGGCTGCTGAGTCGCAGCGCTTCGGTGGCTACTGCCTCGCAGCCGGTTCGGAGCGCTGTTGCGTCGTAGCCGGCTCGGTGGGCTGCTCGCCGGCCGGGGGCGCGGCCGCGCTGGCCGTCACCCCGTCGGGGACGGTGACGCGTGGCTCGGGCTCCCCGTGGGCGGAGCTGTCGCCGAGGGGCTGGTGGGACTCGGCGCCGCGGTGGGCGTCGCGCTCTCGCTGGGCGCGGCAGTGGGCGTCCGCGTGGCGCTCGGATCGCCGGACGGGTCCGACGTGGGTCCGGTCGGTGCGGCGCTCCCGCTCGGTGACGCGCTGGGGGTCTCGCTCGGGGTTTCGCTCGGGGTCTCGCTCGGGGTTTCGCTGGGGGTCTCGCTCGGCGTCTCGTTGGGCGTCTCGCTGGGCGTCTCGCTTGGGGCAGGCGACTCCGGAGCCGGCGGCTGCGAGTCCGCTGGCTGCGACGGCGACGCGGGGGCCGCGGGGGTCTCGCTCGCGCTGGACCCGGGGACCAGCGGGGGCGCGGCGCTCGGCGTCACGGTGGCCGCGCCCACCGAGCCACTTCCGGGCAGCTCGTTGGCCCCCACCTGGCTGCCGCCGGCGGCACCACCCCCGGGGGCGGGCGTGCGGGAGCGGACGGGCGTGACGCGCTGCTCGGGCACCGTGGCGGCGGCGACCACGACGACACGCTCGGCAGCCGGCACCGGGGCCACGGCCGACGCGGCGGGCGCTGCCGCCGGTTGCGACTCGTCGGGGGAGGCAGCGGCCGGGGCGAGGGTCGCGATCGGCGCCAACGGCGCCTCAGGCTGCGCGAGCATGCGCTCGACGTCTGCGGCCGAGAGGACCTCGACCGGCTCATCGGCCACGACGTTGCGCACCGCGACCACGGCCGTGAGGCCGATCACGGCCGCACCCGTCGCAACGAGCACCCATGCAGCCACGGGTGCCCAACGACGGAACATGGCACCAGTGTGCCCCTTCCCGCCCCTTATCCCCCAGCAGGGCACGCCATTTGCCGCGGCCTTGCCGAGGGAACCCACCGGGGGCGTCTACCGTGGGGGCATGTCACGGCTGCTGGTGGTGGAGGACGACCCCGGGATCCGCTCGGCGCTCATCCATGCGCTGCACGACCATGGCCATGCGGTGGAATCAGCACCGAACGCCATGCAGGGCCTGCAGCAGGCCATCTCCAACGACCCCGAGCTCGTGGTCCTCGACCTGGGCCTGCCGGACCTCGACGGGGTCGAGCTGCTGCGCATGCTCCGCGCCGTGAGCGACACGCCGGTCATCGTCGCCACCGCCCGCGACGACGAGGAGGTCGTGGTCCGCGCGCTCGACGCCGGTGCCGACGACTACGTCATCAAGCCCTTCTCCGCGGCCACCCTCGACGCCCGCATCCGCGCCGTGCTGCGCCGCACGGGGGCCAGCGGCCCCAGCACCGAGCTCAGCGTCGGCGAGCTGCACCTGGACACCCGCGGTCGCACGGTCGAGCTGGCCGGCGAGCCGCTGGAGCTCTCCCCCCGCGAGTTCGACCTGCTCGCCTACCTCATGGCCCGCCCCGGCGAGGTGATCACCAAGCGCGAGCTGCTGGCCGAGGTCTGGCGGGTCAGCTACGGCGGCGGCGAGAAGACCGTCGACGTGCACCTGTCCTGGCTGCGCCGCAAGCTCGGCGAGAGCGCCCAGGAGCCGCGGTACCTGCACACGGTCCGGGGTGTCGGGGTCAAGCTCGTGGCACCCTAGGCGCCCGCTCGCGTGCGCAGACGGATCCTGCTGACGCTGTTGGCGTCGACCTCGATCGTCCTCGTGGCGTTCCTGGTGCCGCTCATGGTGATCATGGGCGACCTCGCCGTCGACCGGGCCCAGCGCCAGGTCGTGCTCGAGCTGCAACCGGTCGTCTCGCGGGTGCCGGTGGTGGCCGCCGACGACCTCGACGCCCTCATGGCCAGCTACGCGATGAGCTCTGGCCGGCGGATGACCCTGTACCTGGCCGACGGCGTCGTCGTCGGCGCGCCGACACCCGCCGACGACGCCGTGGCGCTCGCGCGCGCCAAGGGCGCCTTCTTCACCGACGTGCCCGGTGGCCGCGACCTGCTCGTGCCGATCTACACCGACGCCGGCGAGGCCGTGCTCCGCGCGTTCGTGCCGGCCGACGAGCTCACGGGGGCGGTGCCGCGCGCCCGCCTCACCCTCGCCGTGCTGGGTGCGGGGCTGCTCGCACTGTCGGTGGGCCTGGGCCTCTTGCTGGCCCGGGCGTTCCTGCGCCCGATCGGCGAGCTGAGCGCGACCGCCGAGCGGTTGGCCGCCGGGGACCTCTCGGCACGGGTGCCGCCCAGCGAGATCCGGGAGCTGGACAACGCCGGGCGTGCCCTGAACCGCCTGGCCAGCCGGGTGCGGGAGCTGCTGCACCTCGAGCGCGAGGAGGTGGCCGACCTCGCACACCGGCTGCGGACCCCCGTGGCGGCGCTGCGCCTGGACGCCGAGACGCTGCCCGTGGCCGACGCCAGCGAGCGGCTGCGCCACGACGTGGACCGGCTCGAGCGGATGGTCGACGAGGTGATCCGGGAGGCACGCCGACCGCTGCGCGAGGACATCCCGGCCAGCGCTGACCTGTGTCAGGTGGCTCGGGAGCGCGCGGCGTTCTGGGCGGTCCTGGCTGAGGACCAGCAGCGCGCCCTCGCCGTCCTGGTGCCAGCCGGGCCCCTGCACGTGGCCGTGGAGGCACGGGACCTCGGCGACGCCCTCGACGCCCTGCTGGGCAACGTGTTCAGCCACACCCCGGAGGGCGCCGGCTTCCGGGTGGCCGTCGGCACCGCTCCCGGCGGGCTGGCCTGGCTCGAGGTGAGCGACGAGGGGCCGGGCCTGCCGGGTGCCGAGGTGCTGGCGCGGGGCTCCTCGGACTCTGGATCCACCGGCCTGGGCCTGGACATCGCCCGCCGGCTGGCCGAGCGCAGCGGCGGGTCGATCGAGCTCGGCGCGGCGCCGGGTGGCGGGGCCCGAGTACGGCTGCTCCTGCGACAGGCAGACCCGGCACGCTGAACATGCCGGTGCACCGCACGGGCGGGCTGCGGCGCTGCGCCGCCTGGCGGAAGGACGCCGACGCTGCGCCTGTCAGCCCAGGAAGGGGTCGATCGCCACGGCGAGGAACAGCAGCGACAGGTAGGAGATCGAGCCGTGGAACAGCCGCATCGCACGCGGCTCGGGATCGCCGGCCCGTACCCGGCGGCGCAGCGCGTAGGCCTCCCAGAGGAAGGCCGCGCCCAGCAGTACCGCGGCACCGGTGTAGAGCCAGGTCATGCCTGCCACGGGCGTGAGCAGCAGCGAGGTGGCCACCATCGCCCACGAGTACCAGACGATCTGGCTGGCGACCGCACCCGCGTCGGCGACGGCCGGCAGCATCGGCACCCGCGCCGCCTGGTAGTCGGCCTTGAAGCGCAGCGCGAGGGGCCAGTAGTGGGGCGGGGTCCAGAAGAACACGATCCCGAAGAGCACCAGCGGCGCCCACGCCAGCGAGCCGGTCACGGCCGACCACCCGATGAGCACGGGGAAGCAGCCCGCCGCGCCACCCCAGACGATGTTCTGGGCGGTGCGCCGCTTGAGCAGCATCGTGTAGATGAACACGTAGAACCCGATGGCCATGGCGGCCAGCAGCGCCGAGAGCCAGTTGACCGTGAGCCCGAGCAGGACCACGGAGGCGATGCTCAGCACGATGCCGAAGCGCAGCGCAGCCGCCGTCGAGATGTGGCCCGCGACGAGCGGCCGCTGCTGGGTGCGGACCATGACGGCGTCGATGTCGCGGTCGTAGACCTGGTTGATGACGTTGGCGCCGGCGGCGGCCATGGTGCCACCGAGCAGCGTGAGCAGGGTCAGCGACAGCGGCGGGAAGCCGCCTGCGGCCAGGAACATGACGGGCACGGTGGTGACCAGCAGCAGCTCGATGACGCGCGGCTTGGTGAGGGCCAGGTAGGCCTTCCAGCGGGGCATGTCGGGCCCGGTCGAGGCAGCGCCGACTCGGCCGGATTCGACTGCGGTCACGGGCTTCATGCTACTGCCGGCGCCGGTGCGCCCGGACCGCGGCCGTCAGCGCAGGCACTAGCCTGTGCCGTCGACGCCGAGGAGCCGTGGAGGACGCATGACTGACTGGACCGAGCTGGACGACCGCGCCGTCGCGGCCGCCCGAGCCCTGGCCGCCGACGCCGTGCAGCGGGTCGGCAACGGTCACCCCGGCACCGCGATGGCCCTGGCCCCAGCGGCCTACCTGCTCTTCCAGCGCTTCCTGCGCCATGACCCGGCCGACCCCACCTGGTTGGGCCGTGACCGGTTCATCCTGTCGTGCGGTCACTCCAGCCTGACCCTGTACCTGCAGCTCTACCTCAGCGGCTACCCGATCACCCTCGAGGACCTCCAGCAGTTCCGCACGGTGGCCTCGCTCACGCCCGGCCACCCCGAGCACAACCCGGCCCGCGGCATCGAGATGACCACGGGGCCGCTGGGCCAGGGCATCGCCTCGGCCGTCGGGATCGCGATGGCGCAGCGCTACGCCCGCGGCCTGCTCGACCCCGAGGCCGCCCCGGGCAGCTCCCCGTTCGACAGCCGGGTGTGGGTGCTGGCCTCGGACGGCGACCTCGAGGAGGGCATCTCCTCCGAGGCCGCGAGCCTGGCCGGCACCCAGCAGCTGGGCAACCTCGTCGTGATCTGGGACGACAACCGCATCTCGATCGAGGGCGACACCGCCGTGGCGTTCACCGAGGACGTCGCCGGCCGGTTCCGCGCCGACGGGTGGCGCACCCTGTTCGTGGACCTGGCGCCGGACGGCTCGGTGGACGTGCCGGCCCTGGCCGAGGCGCTCACCGCAGCCGCTGCCGAGACGCAGCGCCCCACCCTGGTGCAGCTGCGCACGATCATCGCGTGGCCCGCCCCGACGCTGCAGAACACCGGCACGTCCCACGGGGCGGCCCTCGGGGCCGAGGAGGTGGCGGCCACGAAGGTCGCACTCGGACTGGACCCCGAGGCGTCGTTCGCGATCGATGACGAGGTGCTCGCCCACGCCCGCCGCGTCGGCGAGCGTGGCGCGGCCCTGCACGGGCAGTGGGACGCGGACTACCGGGCCTGGCGCGCCCGCCACCCCGAGCGCGCCGCCCTGCTGGACCGGCTGGCCGCCGGCGAGCTGCCCGCGGGGTGGCGCGACGCGCTGCCCAGCTGGGAGCCGGGGGCGAAGGTGGCCACCCGCAAGGCGTCCCAGCAGGTCATCAACGCCCTGGCCGGCGTGCTGCCCGAGCTGTGGGGCGGCTCGGCCGACCTCGGCGAGTCGAACGGCACCTCCATCGCCGGGGGTGGCGAGTTCCTGCCGGCGAGCTCCTGCGTGCCCGGCGCCGACCCCTACGGACGCGTGGTGCACTTCGGGGTCCGTGAGCACGCCATGGGCGCCATCCTCAACGGCATCGCCCTGCACGGCCTGACCCGCGGGTTCGGCGGCACGTTCCTGGTGTTCAGCGACTACATGCGCGCTCCCGTGCGGCTGGCCGCGCTGATGGCGCTGCCGAGCATCTTCGTCTGGACCCACGACTCGATCGGCGTGGGCGAGGACGGCCCGACCCACCAGCCGATCGAGCACCTGTGGGCGCTGCGAGCCATCCCCGGCCTGGCGGTCGCCCGGCCCGCGGACGCCGCGGAGACCGCCGTGGTGTGGGCGACCACGCTGGAACGCCGCCAGCCCACCGGCCTGATCCTGACCCGTCAGGACGTCCCCGTGCTCGAGCGTGCCGGCGACGCGGCGAGTGCGGCCGCCCGGGGGGCCTACGTGATCGCCGAGGCCACCGGCGGGGCGCCCGCCCTGCTGCTGCTGGCCACCGGCTCGGAGGTGCAGCACGCGCTCGGCGCCCGGCAGCTGCTCGAGGCCGAGGGGGTGCCCACCCGCGTGGTCTCGATGCCGTGCCTGGAGTGGTTCGCCGAGCAGCCGGCGGAGTACCGCGACGCGGTGCTGCCGCCGCGCGTGCGCGCCCGGGTCAGCGTCGAGGCCGGCTCCGAGCAGGGCTGGTGGAAGTACGTCGGCAGCGACGGTGCGTGCGTGGCCATCGACTTCTTCGGTGCCTCTGCCGCTGGGTCGCTGCTCTTCGAGCAGCTGGGCTTCACCGCCGACCGTGTCGCCGAGGTCGCCCGCGGGGTCCTCGCGCGGCTGGACTGACCCGGGGGTCAGCCGGCCCGCTCCCCTGCGGCCAGCCGGTCGGCCAGGCCGACGAGCCGCGCGTCGAGGTCGCGCCAGGCCGCAGGCCCGCCACCCCCGGGGCTGGGCAGGTCCAGCCAGGCCACGGGCAGCTGCTCACGCAGCGCGTCCTCGAGCGCGAGCCGCTCGTGCAGGAACGCCACGAAGGCGGCCCAGTCCGTCAGTCCTCGGGCCGCCGCCCACGGCGTCGCCGCGATGGAGGAGGCCACGGCGGTCGCCCACCAGCGCTCGCCCTGGTCGTCGACGCGCTCGGCAGCGGCGGCCTCCACGGTCGCCGCGGGGTCGGCGACCGAGAGCCGGACGACCAGGGGCGCCAGCGGGGCCACGGCGTCGGCGAGGCGCCGCAGCGCGGGCACGATCCGGTCGAGGTCCCACTCGGCCCAGAGCAGCAGCTCGACGAGCGTGTCCTGCAGGAAGGCC
>DASVBK010000151.1:0-4470 GCA_036375875.1 Candidatus Nanopelagicales bacterium | reverse complement strand
AGGATCACCGGGGCGGTATCGGCCCGGTATCGGGCCCGTTGACCCGCGCTCGACCCGCGGCCCACACTCCCAACGAGGAGGCGGTGGCCGGTGGCCGTGACGATCCAGCTGCTGGGCCCGACGCAGGTCGGGGCCCCGGGGCCGCTGTCGCCCCGGGACCGGGCGATCCTCAGCGCGCTGTGCGTCACGCCGGGCTCGGTCGTCCCAGCAGCGTCACTGGCTGACGCGCTCTGGGGCCCGGCGCCGCCCAAGTCCGCCTCGAAGGTCGTCCAGGGCTCGATCATGCGCCTGCGCCGGCTCCTGGGAGCGGCAGCGATCCAGACCGCGGCGGGCGGGTACCGGGTGGTGCTGCCCGACGGCGCACTGGACACGGTCGAGTTCGAGCGGCTCGTGGCGCGGGGCCGGACGTTCCTGGCCGCCCGCGAGCCCCAGCGGGCCGTCACCGCCTTCCGGGAGGCGCTGTCGCTCTGGCGCGGCGACCCCTACGCCGAGCTGGCGTCGTGGGATCCCGCCGTGGCGCACGCTGCTCGGCTGCTCGACGTGCGCCGCACCGTGGAGGAGGACCTGGTGGCGGCCCTGCTCGAGGCTGGCCACGCCGTCGAGGCCGCGGCCGACGCCCGGCCCCTCGTCGCGCGGGAGCCCTTCCGGGAGCGGCGGTGGGCCCTGCTGGCCACCGCCCTGTACCGCACGGGCCGGCAGGGCGAGGCCCTGGAGGTGCTGCGCGGGGCTCGGCGGACGCTGCGAGACGAGCTCGGGCTGGACCCCGGGCCGGACCTCGTCACCCTCGAGGCACGCATCCTGCACCAGGACCCGGCCCTGCTCGACATCCCGGACCGGCTCGGCGGCACCGCCGCCACCTGCCCCTACCGGGGCCTGAGGCCGTTCGACGCCGAGGACGCCGACTTCTTCTTCGGCCGCTCGGACGTCATCGCCGAGGCAGTGCGCCGGCTGGCCGAGTTCCCCCTGCTCCTGGTGCTGGGCCCCTCCGGCTCGGGCAAGTCGTCGTTGGTTCGTGCCGGCATCCTGCCTGCCGTGGCCCGGCAGGGGCATCCGGCACGGGTCCTGACCCCCGGCAGCGACCCACTGGCGGCCCTCTCGGCCGCCGTGGCGGGGCTGCGGCCACACGAGGTCCTCGTGGTGGACCAGCTCGAGGAGCTCTTCGCCGACGGTGCACGGGCAAGCGCCACCGCCGGGTTCCTGCGCAGGCTCACCCAGCTCGTGGACGCCGACGTGCCCGTGGTCGCCACGCTGCGCGCGGACTTCCTGGGCTCGCTGGCCGAGAGCCCCGAGCTCTCCCGCCAGGCCGAGCGCGGGCTGCTGCTGCTCACCGGGCTTACCGAGGCGGAGCTTCGTGAGGCCATCGAAGGTCCGGCCCACCTGGTCGGCCTCGTGCTCGAGCCCGGCCTGGTGGACGTGCTCGTGCAGGACGTGGCGGGCGCGCCTGGGGGCCTGCCGCTGCTGTCGCACGCCCTGGCCGAGACCTGGGAGCTGCGCGAGGGCACCGTGATGACGGTCGAGGGCTACCGGGCCACCGGGGGCATCCGCTCGGCGGTGGCCCGCTCGGCAGAAGGGCTGTACGAGTCGCTGTCGGCGCCGGACCGCCAGGTGCTGCGCTCGGTGCTGCAGCGGCTGGTGACACCGACCCCGACGGGGGACCCGGTGGCCACTCGGGTCCCCACGCGGGTCTTCACCGGGTCGGCCGATGCGCCGCGGCTGCTCGACCTGCTCGTGCGCTCCCGGCTGGTCACGACATCGCAGGAGACGACCACGATCGCCCACGAGTCGCTCGTTCGGGCCTGGCCACGGCTGCGCACCTGGCTCGACGAGGACGTCGAGGGCCAGCGCATCCTGGGTCACCTGCAGGTGGCAGCCGATGGCTGGGAGGGCCTGGGCCGCCCGGCCGACGAGCTCTACCGGGGTGCGCGGCTGGCTGCCGCCCAGGAGTGGCGACGGCGGGCAAACCCGGTCCTCGCACCGGCGGAGGAGGCGTTCCTGGCCGCCTCGGCGGCTGCCAGCGACGCGGAGCGGATGCGGGTCGAGCAGCAGGCGGCCGACCAGGCGCGGCGCAACCGGCAGCTGCGCGCGGCGCTGGTGGCGGTCGGGGCGCTGCTCGGGCTCTCGCTGGCCGCGGGGGCCGTGGCCGGCGTGCGCGGCGGGCAGGCACGGGAGGCGGTAGCCCGGGCGGACGCCGCCGCCACGACGGCCCTGGCCGCCCGCCTGGGCGCCACGGCCGTGGCCGAGCCCGACACCGCCCTCGGGCTGCTGTTGGCCCGCCAGGCCGTAGCGCTCGCCGAGGAACCTGCCGCAGAGGGCGCCCTGCTGCAGAGCCTGGTGAAGGTCCGTGGGTTGCTGGGATTGGCGCATCCCACGGGAGCGCCGCCCTCCCCGGTCACCCGCGATCACGCCTACACCCCGGACGGCGGGCACCTGCTGGCAATGGACACCACCGGCGCTGTCCACCTCATCGACGCGCGCACCGGGGCCAGCGTCGCCGGTGCGCTTGCCGGGTCCGGGCAGGCGGCGTGGAGGTCGCACCCCACCGGCCTCATCGAGGGCGGACGCCAGGCCCTGGTGAGCCAGCCGGCGACCGGCGCCGCTGATCGTCCCGGCCTCGCGCTGCTCGCCGTCGACACCACCACCGGGGCAGCAGCCGGACCGGCCCAGCCGGTGCCCGGGGCGGTGGCCGGTTCCTTCCTGGACCAGGACCGGCTGCGGGTCTCCCCTGACGGCCGGACGCTGGTTTCGGTGCTCGGTCGCGAGATCCGGATCTGGCACCGGCGCGACGGGCGATGGCAGGGCCCGGTGCCGATCAGGCTGCGCGGCCTCCCGGCCGACTTCCCCGAGCAGGACATCCTGCTGGGCGTCACGTTCAGCACGGACGGCAGGCGGGCCGCCGGCCAGATGATCACGCAGGCCCCGCCCTTCTACGTCGGCCAGCGTGTCGCGTTTGTCGTCGACACCGAGGCCCACCGGCTCGTGGGCCGGATCCTGCGCTCAGACGGCGACGGGTCGGGGCTGTGGCAGACCTCGCTGTCCCCCGACGGATCAGTGCTGGTCACCGGCGCGTTCGCCGCCGGCGACGTCCAGCTCCGGGACGCGGCCTCCGGCGCGGTCCGGATGACCATCCCAGGGGACTCGCCGGCGAGCGCGCTGGCCTGGTCCCCCGATGGCCGCCGCCTGGCGATCGGACGCATGGACGGCACCCGGGAGGTCTTCGCGCTGGAGCCGCTGGCCCGTGTGGCGCGGCTGCCGGGCAGCGAACCCGTGCTCTCGCTGGCGTTCACCGACCGACAGGGCCTGGTGAGCCAGGACGACCAGGGCACAATCGCCCGGTACGACCTCACCGCACTCTCGCCGGTGTCACAGGCGGTGGCCAGCGAGCGCATCCACCACGTTGCCACCGGCGGGCGCACGGTCGCGGTGGGCGGCGATGACGGCGAGGTCACCCTGCGGATCCGCGGGACCCTCGACCACCAGGCGAGGCTGTGGCTTGGGCCCTACCAGGACCCTGACCCGAGTGTCGCCCCAGCAGCACACCGACGCGTCTCGGCGCTGGCGATGATCCCGGACGGTTCGGCCGTGATCGCCGCGGACCGAACCGGGCACCTCCGGATGTGGACGCTGCCCGATCGCCGGCTGGCGTGGTCGCGCGACGACGTGCCCGCCGCGTGGCTGGCCGTCTCGCCCAGCGGGAGAACCCTGGCCACCCTCGAGTACACGCCGGTCGACACCCTCCCCGACGGCGGGGCACGGACGGCCCGGCTGCGGGTGTGGGACCTTGCGACTCGACACGTCCTGCTCGAGGACTCCTTCGAGGGCGAGGACCTGTCGGCGCCTGCCCCGAAGCCCCGCTCGGTGGCCTTCTCCCCCGATGGCACGAAGGTGGCGGCAGCCTTCTACGAGGACCTGATCACCGTGCACGACCTCGGCCAGGGCCGGCGAACCGTGACCGTCCCGAAGGCGGCGACGTCCATCACCTTCACTCCTGACGGGACCCGGCTCGTGGCGGCCACCCCCGAGGAGCAGCACCTGAGCATCCTCGACGCGAACACCGGCGCGGAGGTGGCATCGGCCTACGCCCCCCGGCTGGCGGGGTGGTCACGGCTGCAGTACAGCCAGGATGGCCGCTGGCTGGTGATGTCCCACGACCGATCCTTGACCATCCTCGACGGCCGGACCCTGCAGGTGGCAGTGGCTGACCTGCCGCTGCCCAACGACGGCACCAACGATGCCTTCGCCCTGGCGGCCCCCGACAACGGTCACCTGCTCGTCGGCACCCAGACCACGCTCGTGGAGCTGGACATGGACGCCGCCCGCTGGTCGACCACGGCATGCCGACTCGCCGCCCGGCAGCTCACGGAGCAGGAGTGGCACCGCTTCCTGCCGGAGCAGCCGTACGCACCCGCCTGCGCGTGAGGCGGCTCGGCGGGGTCGAACAGGCCAGCGGGTTGGTGCCGGTGCCCCCGGTGG
>DASVBK010000129.1:0-6395 GCA_036375875.1 Candidatus Nanopelagicales bacterium | reverse complement strand
GTCGCGCTGCTCACGGTCTCGGTGGCCCTCGGGATCATCGGGCCGCGGCTGCGGCCGACAGCCCGCCTGGCCTCCATCACGACGCATCGCGCCGCCTCGGCGCTGGGTGCGGCGCTCATCGCGGCCCATGTCGTGCTGGCCGTCCTCGACGCCTACGTGCCCCTCGACTGGCCCGCTGCGCTGGTCCCCGGCGTCGCCGCCTGGGAACGCTGGGGGGTCGCGCTCGGCGCGCTCGCCGTGGACCTGCTCGCTGCGCTGCTGCTGACCACGATCATGCGGCTGCGTGCACCGTGGGCATGGCGGCGGGTGCACCTGGTCGCGTACCCGGTCTGGATGCTGGCGGTGACCCATGGGCTGCTCGTCGGCAGCGATGGCACCGCCATGCGCTGGCTGGCGGTGTCGGCGGTGGGGGTCGTCGCGGGAGCCGTGTCGGCACGGCTGCTCGTGGCGCCTCGCCATGCGGCCTCACCTGCCTCCCGGGAGCTGCCCGTGCTCGCCGACGGCGGGTCCCTCGAGTCGATCGGAGGCACCCGATGAGCACGGTGCTCGCCACCCGGGCGGTGCCCGTCGGCCTGCCCGGCCTCGTCGTCGGGCAGCGCGGGCCGGGCCCGCTGCCGCGCTCGTTGCTCGCGCCGGGTGTGCTCCTGCTCGCGGGCGTGCGGCCAGGCCAGCTCGTCGATCGGGTGGCCCACGACGCCCAGTGGGGCCCGCTGCCCCGCCCAGGGCTGCCGGCGCTCATCGACGCCGCCGCGCGGGAGCACCTCGTGGGGGCTGGGGGTGCGGCCTTCCCGACGGATCGCAAGCTGGCCTCGCTGCAGGGCCGGCGCGTCGCGCTCGTGGTGGTGAACGGCGCCGAGGGTGAGGCCGCCAGCGGCAAGGACGGCGTCCTGCTGGGCCACGTCCCGCACCTGGTGCTCGACGGTGCGGTGCTCGCCGCACAGGCGCTCGGGGCGCCCCGCGTCGTGGTGCGGATCAGTGCCGACCGACCCGACCTGGCCGCGCAGCTGCCTGCGGTGCTCGCCTCCCGCGACGATCCCGTCCGGGTCGAGCTGTCGATCGGGCCCTCGGCGTTCGTCGCGGGTGAGGCGACCGCGGTGATCCGCGCGCTGGCCGGCGGGCCCGCCCTGCCCGCCGAGCTCGGGCTTCCCCCCGCGCTGCCCACCCGGGGCCTGCGCCGCGGTGGGCAGGTGCTGCTCGGCAACGTCGAGACGTTCGCACGGCTCGCCGTCGCGGCCCGCGGGCTGCCCGCGCGCTCAGCCCTGGCCAGTGCCTCCGGCGCAGTGGCCGGTCCGGGTGTCGTGGAGCTGCCGGCATCGCGCACCCTGGCCGACCTTGCCGCCGCGGCCGGGGGAGTCGTTGGGGAACCCACCCTGCTCGTGGCCGGCGGGTGGCACGGTCGGTGGATCCGCTGGGACGGCGTGGCTGCTGCAGCGCGGCTCACCCATGACGACGTGGCGCTGGTGGGTGGCCGCTGGGGCGCTGGAGCGTTCGTGTGGCTGCCCGGGGACCTCGACCCCGTCGAGTCGCTGCGCGTGATCGCCGCGGAGCTGGCCGCCGGGAGCGCCGGCCAGTGCGGGCCGTGCTGGCGCGGCCTGCCCGAGGTCGCGGTGACGCTGGGCCACGTCGCGGAGGGTCGGGTGCCTCGCGTCGCGTTCGAGGCCCTGGTCGCCGACGTCGAGGGCCGCGGCCTGTGCGCCCACCCCACCGCTGCCGTTGCGGCCCTGCGCAGCGCCCTCGACGCGATCGGGGCCGTGGCATGACCCGCATGGCGGCTGATGCCGGGGAGCGCCTGCTCGTGGTGGATTGGGAGCGATGCGCCGGGCATGGCGTGTGCGTCGCGGCCCTGGGCGAGCGCCTGGACCTGGACCGCTGGGGCTACCCGCGGGGCGTGTCGAGCCGTGGCGTCGCTGTCCCGGCCGAGCTGTCGGGCGCCGCGCGCCTGGCGGTCCGCTCGTGCCCAGCGGCCGCCCTGCGGCTGGTCCGCCGGGCGACGGCCTAGGCTCCGGGTCCGTGGCGCACGTGCTGCTCGTCGAGGACGACCCAGGGATCCGCACCGCGGTGGTGCGAGCCCTGCACGCCCGGGGGCATGCCGTCGACTCCGCAGGGACGGGCCTCGACGGCCTGCAGGCGATGCTCACGGCGACCCCCGCCGTGGTCGTGCTGGACCTGGGGCTGCCGGACGTGGACGGCGAGCGGCTGCTGGGGATGATCCGCGCCGTCAGCCAGGTCCCGGTGATCGTGGCGACCGCGCGCGACGACGAGGGCCTGATCGTGCGACTGCTCGACGCGGGCGCCGACGACTACGTCGTGAAGCCGTACGACCCGGCGCATCTCGAGGCGAGGATCCGAGCGGTGCTGCGCCGCGCCGCCACCACGCCGGAGGCCCTGGCAGAGCCACCGCTGCGCGTCGGTGGCCTGCGGGTCGACCGGGCTCGGCGGACCGCTGAGGTCGACGACCGTCCCATCGAGCTGACCCGCCTGGAGTTCGACCTGCTCGCGTACCTGGCTGCGAACCCGGGGCGCGTGGTGAGCCGCGCCGAGCTGCTGCGGGAGGTGTGGCAGCGCACCGACGCCGCGCGCACGGTGGACGTGCACCTGTCGTGGCTGCGGCGCAAGCTCGGTGACACGCCCGCGGAGCCGCGGTTCATCCATGTGCACCGGGGCGTGGGCGTGATGCTCGAGGACCGCGGGCCTGCGGCCGACCCTGACATGGCCGTCGACGACGTCGCGGCCGGCGCCTCCGCAGGTGCCGCTGATGCCTCGGGGGCCGCGGATGGGTCCGGCCAGGGCGCCGCCCCGCCGACCGTCGGCTGATGCAGCGTCGCCTGGTCACCTTCGCGCTGCTGGTGGTCGCCGTCGCGGTCACCGTGCTGGTCATCCCGTTGGCGCTGTCCGCGCGCGACCTGGTACGTGCCGGCAACCTGGCCGTGCTCGCCGACCAGTCACGGGTGCTCGCCGACGGCTGGGAGGCACTGGCGCGACGGGAGGGCACCAGTGCGGGGAGCAACAGCGCTGGCTCGGGGACGGACGCAGGCTCGGGGACCGAGGAGGGTGGGGCAGCTCCCTCCCCGAGCGACGACTCGGGGGGTGAGGGCCAGGTGCAGGTGCCCGCGATCGAGCCACCCAGCGGCTCCGGCGCGGTCATCCTCGAGTACCCGGATGGCACCGTCGTCGGCGGCCCGGTCCCACCGGGGGCAGCGGGCGTGGTCACCTCGGCGCGGCAGGTCCGCCCAGCCTCGGTCGACTCCGGCAGCGCCGGGTACGCCGCAGCTCCGGCCATCTTCGACGAGGGGGCGGTGGGCGTGGTCCTCGTGGTCGCCGACAACGCGCGCATGGACGCGGGGCTGGGGGAGCGGCTCGCGGCGATCGCGGCGATCTGCGCCCTGCTGCTCGTGGGAGCCGGCGTGGCGGCCTGGTCGCTGGCGCGGCGCACCGCGCGACCCATCCTGGAGCTGGCCGCGACCGCCGACGCGCTGGCCGCCGGCGACCTCGATGCCCGCGCGGCCCGGTCGAGCATCGGTGAGGTGGACGACGTGGGCCAAGCGCTCAACCGACTGGCCGGGCGGGTGCAGGAGCTGCTCGCCGAGGAGCGCGAAGCGGCTGCCGAGCTGGCCCATCAGCTGCGCACGCCGCTGACCGTCCTGGCCGCGGACGTCGACGCGGTGAGCGACCCGGACCAGCGACAGCGGCTGGCCGACGACGTGCTCACGCTGCAGCGCACCACCGACGAGATCATCACCAGTGCCCGGCGCACGGATCGGGAGGGCCTCGGCGCCTCGTGCGACGCGGTCGCCGTGGTGGCGGGCCGGGTGGCCTTCTGGGCCGTGCTGGCGGAGTTCCAGGACCGGCCCATGTCGGTGGCGGGCACCGACGGGCCGCCGCTGCCGGTGAGGCTGACGGAGTACGACCTCGCGACGGCGGTCGACATCCTGCTGCAGAACGTCTTCACGCACACCGAGGAGGGCACGGCGTTCGCCGTCGACGTCGGCGCTGCCGCCGACGGCGTGGTCGAGGTGTCGGTCTCCGATGCGGGGCCGGGCTTCGAAGGGGCGCTGGTGCCGGGGGTGCGAGCCGGGTCGACCGGGCTCGGCCTGGCCATCGCCGAGCGCCTCGCCGTGGCATCCGGGGGTGCCCTCGTCCGGGACCAGTCCCAGGCGGGGGGCGCGCGAGCGGTCCTGAGGTTGGGGCGCGCCCCGCAGTAGGCCTCGCCCGCAGGAGCATCGGCGGGGCCCGCTCGCTGCCGTCCCCGCGGCGCGCGGCGTCCCGGCCGCGCTGCGGCATGGCGCGCCCGGCATCGGGTAGTGGCCGGTCGTCGCAGGCGCGCGGCCTGGCCTGACGCAGACGTGAGGGGAATCCATGGAGCGCAGCACGCCCGCGCGGCTCGTCGAGCAGGCCGCTGAGGCGGTCGAGGGAGCCGTCGAGCACGTCGCCGAACGGCTGGCCGGCGCCGCAGCGCCGCGCGAGCCCGGCGCGCCCGGCTCCCGGCCCGCGACCCTCGAGGAGCCCACCGAGGCGCGCGAGCCCCTGCCGCCGAAGGCCGACCAGGGCGCGCCATTGCTCGCAACGGCCACGGGCGCGCCGGTCGAGGGCGCCCCGACCGCCAGGGCGCAGCACGGCGGCTATCTCACGACGGCCACCGGCACCAGGTTGGTCGACACCGACCATTCCCTCAAGGCCGGATCGCGCGGGCCCACGCTGCTCGCCGACCACCACCTGCGCGAGAAGATCACGCACTTCGACCACGAGCGCATCCCCGAGCGGGTCGTGCACGCCCGCGGGGCCGGGGCGCATGGCACGTTCGTCGCCAACGGCGCTGGCACATCGGTGTGCCGCGCGGCGTTCCTGGCCGACGGCGTGCAGACGCCGGTGT
Organism: Candidatus Nanopelagicales bacterium; assembly: GCA_036375875.1. Lineage (GTDB taxonomy): Bacteria > Actinomycetota > Actinomycetes > S36-B12 > CAIYMF01 > Prado023. The sequence continues at coordinate 1,525 of DASVBK010000129.1, read as the reverse complement.
TCGTCCGCTTCTCGACCGTCCTGGGTTCACGCGGCTCGGCCGACACCGTGCGCGACACGCGCGGCTTCGCCACGAAGTTCTACACGAACGAGGGCAACTTCGACCTCGTCGGCAACAACATCCCGGTCTTCTTCATCCAGGACGGCATCAAGTTCCCGGACGTCATCCACGCCGGCAAGCCGCACCCGGACCGCGAGATCCCCCAGGCCCAGAGCGCGCACGACACGTTCTGGGACTTCGTCTCGCTGCACACCGAGGCCCAGCACCACACGATCTGGAACATGTCCGACCGGGCGGTGCCCCGCTCCTACCGGATGATGGAGGGCTTCGGCGTCCATACGTTCCGGCTCGTGGACGCCGAGGGCGCCACGGTGCTGGTGAAGTTCCACTGGAAGCCCGTGCTCGGGGTGCACTCCCTGACGTGGGAGGAGGCGCAGCTGGCCGCCGGCGTGGATCCGGACTTCCACCGCCGCGACCTCTATGACGCGATCGAGTCCGGCGCGCATCCGCAGTGGGACCTCGGCATCCAGGTCTTCCCCGACACCCCGGAGCAGACGTTCGAGGGCATCGACCTGCTCGACCCCACGAAGATCGTGCCGGAGGAGCTGGCGCCCGTGCAGGTGCTCGGCCGCATGACGCTGGACCGCACGCCGACCAACTTCTTCGCGGAGGTGGAGCAGGTCGCCTTCCACGTCGGGCACCTCGTGCCGGGCATCGACATCACCGACGACCCGCTGCTGCACGCGCGCCTGTTCAGCTACCTCGACACCCAGATCACGCGCTTGGGCGGGCCGAACTTCGACCAGATCCCCGTCAACCGGCCCCACTGCCCGGTCAACGACATGCTGCGCGACGGCTCCCACCAGCACGCCGTGCATGCCGGTGTGGCCCCGTACAAACCCAACTCCCTGGACGGCGGGCTGCCGGTGGCGGCCGCCGAGGAGGAGGGCGGCTACGCCGAGCGCGCCGTGGTGATCCCGCCGGCCAGCACCAAGGTGCGCCAGTCGCCGGCGAGCTTCGACGACCACTTCAGCCAGGCCAGGCTGTTCTGGCTGAGCATGAGCCCGGTCGAGCAGGAGCACATCATCCGGGCGTACACGTTCGAGCTGGGCAAGTGCTACGAGCAGGCCATTCGCGAGCGGCAGGTGCTGGCCCTGGCCCGCATCGACGCCCGGCTGTGCCGCGAGGTGGCTGCCGGCCTCGGGCTGCCGACACCCGCCGCGGGGGCCCGGGACGCCGGCCCGGTTGCTGATCCGGCGGCCGGCGCGGTGCCCGGGGACGCCAACGCCGGGCAGCTGCCGGTCGACCCGGTGAGCCGGGCCGTGGCTGTGGCGCGCGACGTGCAGGCCAGCCCGACACTGTCCCAGCTGGGCCGGACCTGGCCGGTGGAGGGCCGCATCGTCGGCGTCGTCGTCGACCAAGCCGCGGTGGGCATCGACGTCCGCGCCGTGACGGACGCCATCCGGGCGGCGGGCATGCGTCCCATGGTGGTCGCCGCGACGGGCGGTCCGCTGGCGGACGGCAC
>DASVBK010000127.1:0-13410 GCA_036375875.1 Candidatus Nanopelagicales bacterium | reverse complement strand
CCGGGACGCTGCGCAGGCGCGGTTGCTCGCGGTGTGGCAACGGCTGGCCGTCGAGTTCGGCGGCGACCCGACGGTGGCCGGGTACGACCTGTTCAACGAGCCCTCCTTCGCCGAGCAGGCGCCGATGACCTCCGGGATGCTGCTGGGCCGCTACCACGCGCTGGCGATCAGGGCGATCCGCGCAGGTGAGCAGCAGGCCGCCGGCGGGTACGCCCATCCGATCTTCCTCGAGCCCAGCATCTGGTGGTCGGGGTTCGGCGTGGACCCGCTGCCGCCGCGCGGGTTCACCGACGACCCGCAGGTGGTGTTCGCCCCGCACCTGTACAACGAGTCGATCACCATGGACCAGTCGCTCGGCCAGACCTTCGTGGGCATCGAGCGGGGCTTCGCCCTGGCCGCACGGGCCGCCCGTGGCTGGGGCTCCCCGCTGTGGATCGGCGAGTGGGGCTCGTTCCGGGAGCCCGAGGCGAACCGCGCCTACTACGACCGGTTCCTGGCCGCCGCGGACCGGCGCCGGGTCGGCGGGGCGGTCTGGGTGTGGAAGCAGGGCTGCGGCGACCCGCACGTCTACCCGTCGACGGAGGCCGGCAACATCCGCCGGATCGCCTGCCCCAGCGGGGCTCCGCTGCCCAGCCGCCCGGCGGAGCTCGCACCGCTGCAGCGCGCCTACCCGCGCAGCGTGCCGGGCCGGCTCACCGAGCTGCGCTCGGACGGACGCACGCTCGTGCTGGCCGGCGATACCACCGGGGCGGGACCGGTGGCTGGCGGGGCGCCCAGCGCCTGCACCCTGGACGTGTGGGTGCCCGGCACCGCCGAGCCGCGGGTCGGGGCGAGCGTTGGGGTCAGCAGGCTGCGCGTGGTCAGCGTCCCCGAGGGCAGCCCGCAGCAGGCGCCGTCCGGCGGCTGGCGCCTGGTGGGCTGCGCGACGGGCACCTACCAGCTGCGGCTGTCCTGACGGCCGGGCCCGACGGCCGGGCGCCGGCCGGGCCCGAACGGCCGGGCGTGCCCGGGCCGGGAAGGCCTGCGCCTGGCGTGCGCGAGCCAGGCCTGCCCGGGCCGTGCGGGCGTGCGCAAGCCCGGTGGGTCCGACCGTGGCCGCAGGCGCGGGACGGGCGCCGGCCCGTGCCCATGGGCGATGATCGGGCCCATGAGTCGGGTGGTCATCGTCGGCGGCGGTCCGGGCGGGTATGAGGCGGCGCTGGTCGCCGCGCAGATGGGCGCCGAGGTCGTGCTGGTCGACTCCGACGGGATCGGCGGCTCGGCGGTGCTCACCGACTGCGTGCCCAGCAAGGCGCTGCTCGCGGTCGCCGAGAAGGCGACCGAGGTCCGTGACTCCGGCGACCTGGGCATCACCGGGGCAGCGGCTGCCATGGGGGTGGATCTCGCGGCGGTCAACGCGCGCATCCGCGGCCTGGCTGCGGCCCAGAGCAGCGATACTGCCGCCCGCTGCGCGCGGGAGGGCGTGCAGCTCCTCCAGGGCCGCGGCCGCCTCGACGGGCCCGAGGCGGTCGTCGTCGACCTGGCCGAGGGCGGCACCCAGCGGGTGGCCGCCGACGCCATCCTGCTGGCCACCGGGGCCCGGCCGCGCGTGCTCGACACGGCCCGCCCCGACGGCGAGCGGATCCTGACCTGGGAGCAGGTCTACCACCTGGACCGGGCCCCGCAGCGGCTGGTCGTGGTCGGATCGGGCGTGACCGGGGCCGAGTTCGCGTGCGCCTACCAGGCGCTTGGGTCCGAGGTGGTGCTGGTCTCGAGTCGCGAGCACGTGCTGCCCGGCGAGGACGCGGACGCGGCCAAGGTGCTGGAGGACGTGTTCGAGCGCCGCGGCATGACCGTGCTGCGCAGGAGCAGGGCCGCCGCCGCGGAGCGGACCGACGGCGGGGTCCTTGTGACGCTCGCGGACGGTCGGCGCGTCGAGGGCAGCCACTGCCTCATGGCGGTCGGCTCGGTGCCGAACACCGAGGACCTCGGCCTGGCCGAGGCCGGCGTACGCGTGAGCGACGGCGGGTTCATCGACGTGGACCGCGTCTCGCGGACCTCCGCGCGCGGCATCTATGCGGCTGGCGACTGCACCGGCGTGCTGCTGCTGGCCTCCGTCGCCGCGATGCAGGGTCGCATCGCGATGTGGCACGCCCTTGGCGGCGCCGTCGCCCCGCTGGACCTCCGGACGGTCAGCTCCAACGTCTTCACCGACCCGGAGATCGCCACCGTCGGCTACACCCAGGCCGACGTGGACGCTGGGCGTGTCACGGCCGATGTCGTCACCCTGCCGCTTGCCACGAACGCGCGGGCGAAGATGCAGGGCGTCACCGACGGGTTCGTCAAGGTGATCTGCCGGCGCGGCACGCGCATCGTGATCGGCGGCGTCGTGGTCGCCCCGAAGGCCTCGGAGCTGATCTTCGGCCTGGCCCTGGCGGTCGAGCAGCGGATGACCGTCGACCAGGTGGCGGCGACGTTCACGGTGTACCCGTCGCTGACCGGCTCGCTGGCGGAGGCCGCCCGCCGGTTGCGTGCCTTCGACTGAGCGACGTGACGCCGGGCGGCCGCCCCGGGGATTCCTCGGTCAGCACGTCGGGCGCCCGCCCCGGGGATGTCCGGGTCAGTCCAGGGTGAGGCGGCGCAGCCAGGGGGCGGCGGTGGCGAGCCGCAGGGTCACGTACCGGTGCGGGCCGATGCCGGGCTTCACCCAGAGCTCGCCCACGGGCGTCCAGCCGGCGCGCTGGTAGAAGCGCAGGGCCGCCAGGCGAGCCGCAGCCCAGAGTGCGACGGCTCCCTGCCCCGCCGCGGTGTCCTCGGCCAGCCGCAGCACGTGGCTCCCGACGCCGCTGCCGCGGCGGTCACCCCGCACGGCCATGCTGCGCAGCTGCCACGCCGGCTCGGGCAGCGAGCCTGGTCCCGGCCAGGGCGCCGGCATGACGCTGGCTGCCCCCACAGCCTCGCCGTCGTCGAAGGCCCCGACGTGCAGGGCCTCGGCCGGTGGCGGGGCGTCTCCGGGCAGCGGCCCGTTCGGGCGCAGCACGGCCAGCTGCAACGGCCGCACCTCGGCGAGCTGCGCCACCCGAACTTCGAGCATCCCAACCGCCCTCGTGGCCAAGCCGTCCTGTGCGCCGCGACGGACCCCCCGTCCCGGCACCGTGACGGCCGCCGCAGAAGCCTCGGCTCAGGCGTCCTTGATCTCGCAGAGCACGGTCCCGGTGGGCACCGTCGCCCCGACCTCGGCCGCCAGGCCGGTGATGACCCCAGCCTTGTGTGCGTTCAGCGGCTGCTCCATCTTCATCGCCTCGAGCACCACGACGAGGTCGCCGGCAGCGACCTCCTGGCCCTCCTCGACCGCGATCTTCACGATGGTGCCCTGCATCGGGGCGGTGAGGGCGTCGCCCGAGGCGCCGTGCCCCCCGGCCTTCTTGCCCGCGCGGGCGGGAGCGGCCTTCTTCTTGGCCGCGGCCCCACCACCGCCACCGCCGATGGCGACCCCGTCGGGAAGGCTCACCTCGACGCGCTTGCCACCGACCTCGACGACCATCGTGGTGCGCGCCTCGGGCTCGTGGACCTCGCCGGTGCCCCCGGAGTAGGGCGGGATCGTGTTGACGAACTCGGTCTCGATCCACCGCGTGTGCACCGAGAACGGCGTCGTCGGGTCGGCCGGTGCGAACGCCGGGTCGTCGACCACTGCGCGGTGGAAGGTGATCGCGGTGGCAATGCCGTCCACCTCGAACTCGGCCAGCGCGCGGCGCGAGCGCTCGATCGCCTGCTGCCGGTCGTGGCCGGTGACGATGAGCTTGGCCAGCAGCGAGTCGAAGTTGCCGCCGATGACGTCGCCCTGCTGGAACCCGCCGTCCAGGCGCACGCCCGGGCCGGTCGGCGGGTGCCACGTGGTGAGCGCGCCGGGCGCGGGCAGGAAGTTGCGGCCGGGGTCCTCGCCGTTGATCCGGAACTCGATGGAGTGCCCGCGCAGCGGGGGGTCGTCGTACCCGAGCTCCTGGCCGTCGGCGATGCGGAACTGCTCACGCACGAGGTCGATGCCCGAGACCTCCTCGGTGACCGGGTGCTCCACCTGCAACCGGGTGTTCACCTCGAGGAACGAGATCGTGCCGTCCTTGCCGACGAGGAACTCGCACGTGCCGGCGCCGTAGTAGCCGGCCTCGCGCACGATGGCCTTGCTGGAGTCGTAGAGCCGCTGCACCTGGGCCTCGCTCAGGAACGGCGCAGGGGCCTCCTCGACGAGCTTCTGGTGCCGGCGCTGCAGCGAGCAGTCGCGGGTGGAGACGACCACGACGTTGCCGTGCTGGTCTGCCAGCACCTGGGTCTCGACATGGCGGGGGCTGTCGAGGTACTGCTCGACGAAGCACTCGCCGCGGCCGAAGGCGGCGATCGCCTCGCGCACCGCGGAGTCGTAGAGCTCGGGGATCTCCTCGAGCGTCCGCGCGACCTTGAGCCCGCGGCCACCGCCGCCGAAGGCGGCCTTGATCGCGATGGGCAGGCCGACCTCCTTCGCGAAGGTCACCACCTCGTCGGCGCCGGAGACCGGGTCCGCGGTGCCGCGGACCTGCGGCGCGCCGGCGCGGGCGGCGATGTGGCGTGCCGAGACCTTGTCGCCCAGCGAGCGGATGGCCTGCGGCGGCGGGCCGATCCAGATGAGCCCGGCATCCATGACCGCCTGGGCGAAGTCGGCGTTCTCCGAGAGGAACCCGTAGCCGGGGTGCACCGCGTCGGCGCCGCTGCGCCGGGCCACGTCGAGCAGCTTGTCGAACACCAGGTACGACTCCACCGCGGTCGTGCCACCCAGCGCGTAGGCCTCGTCCGCGGCCTTCACATGCAGCGCATCCCGGTCCGGGTCGGCGTACACCGCGACCGAGGCGATGCCGGCGTCCCGGCACGCCCGCGCCACCCGGATGGCGATCTCGCCGCGGTTGGCGATCAGGACCTTCTGCATGGAACTGCACCCCTCTCCAACGCGCCGGCCCGAGCCGGGGACGCCAGCCATCCTACGGATGCCCTACCCGTGAGTAGCGCCGACCCTCAACCCAGCTCCCAGCAGTCCGTCCAGCGCACGCCGAGCTCGGCCAGCAAGGCCCGCAGGGTGGGCAGCGCCAGGCCGATCACGTTCGTGTGGTCACCGTCGATGCCGTCGATGAAGGGCCCGCCGAGGCCGTCGATCGTGCACGAGCCGGCGACTGCCAGCGGCTCGCCCGAGGCGATGTACGCCTCGAGCTCGGCGGGGTCGGGGCGGCCGAACCGGATCTGGGTGGTGACCGTGGCGGCCACCACCCGGCCGTCGGCCACGTCCACGACCGTGTGCCCGGTGACCAGCACGCCGGTGCGCCCGGCCATGGTCGCCCACCGGTCCCGCACCTCCTGCGCACTGCGCGCCTTGCCGAGGATGGCCCCCTCGACGTCGAGCATCGAGTCCGCGCCGACCACCAGCACGCGACCCCCACCAGCCGGCCCCCCACCAGCCGACCCTCCGCCCGCAGGCCCCAGGGCGCCGTCCCGCACCTTGCCTGCCACGTCCAGCGCCTTGGCGTGGGCCAGGGCCTGCGGCAGCCGGACCGGGTCCTCGGCCAGCGCAGGATCCGTGACCCGCCACCCGGCCACCAGGGCGTCCTCGTCGATGTCACTGGCGAGGATCACCGGCGCGATGCCGGCGTTGCGCAGCAGGGTGGCCCGCGCCGGCGAGGCCGAGCCCAGCACGAGCACGGGGCGGCTCGCCCGCCCGTGACCGGGGCCCTGCGCCGGCTCAGCCACGTCCCACCAGCGACCGCGCCGCCCCGGAGAGCCGGGCGCGGTAGCCCTTGCCCGGTGCGGCGAGCACCCGACCCCCGGGCGAGGGCAGCAGGGTGACCTCGCCCCGGTCGCAGCGCAGGTGGATCCGGTCGCGCTCGCCGTGGGTCCACAGCCCGCCGATGGGCAGCAGCAGCCCCCGGTAGCCGACGTGCAGCGGCAGGGCGCGGCGGGCCAGCGAGGTCGTGGCCACCAGCGGATCGGCCTCGATGACGCCGGCCACCGAGGCGCTCCACGTGGTGGCCTCGATGGTCGGCTCGCTCGTGAAGTGCAGCAGGCCGACGGTGCGGGAGAAGCCACCCACGTCGGGCACGCAGATCGCCGGCGGGGAGTCGTCGGCCGGCGCGATCCAGCTCGCGCGCAGCGTGCCGGCGAACGAGACGCCGTCGGCGCCCACCTGCAGGTCCGCCCAGTCCAGGTCGACCACCCAGTCGATCGCGTGGGTCACGTCCGAGGGCGGTTGGTCGGGAGCGGTGCGCACCAGCAACCGGCCGTCGACGTGCGTGGCGAACAGCAGCTCCGGGCGTGGGGTCACCCAGACGGTGCCGTCCTCCGCGCGCCGCAGGGTGGCGTTCCCGATGCGCGAGGCGATGATCCGCTCGGCGAACGCCGTGGCCAGCAGCGGCACGGTCGACGAGCCGTCGGTGAAGTCCACCCGGAACTCCTGCCCGGCCTCCGCCGCCACGAAGGCCAGGGAGCTCGAGCGCACCTGCACGAGCACCTCGCGGGTCGGGCCGGAGGCGTGCGGGTGGGTGGGCGGCGGATCGTCGTCCTCTGCCTGCTCGGCGGCCTCCGCAGGGGTGGGCGTGGGTGGCGCCGACACCCACCCGGCGGGCTCGAGCAGGCCCGGCAGCTCACAGGTCCAAGCCGTGAGCGGCGAGCCGGCATCGGCGAGGACCGCCGGCAGGCGCAGCACGCGCGCGGTGGTCGCCAGCGCGTCGATGAGCAGGGTGGGGGCGCGGTGGTCGCAGGCCGCGTCGGCGAGCGCCGCGGCCAGCTGCGTCCAGGCCCGGGCCACGGTGGGCGGGTCGAGCGCCGGCAGCGGTGCGCCCCGATCGGGCGAGGCCGGGGCGGCGGGGTTGGCCAGGCGCTGCGACAGCGAGCGGGCCAGGGCGCCGATGTCGCCGTCGGCGAGGAGCTCGCCCAGGCTTCCCCCGGCGGCGTCGCGCCCCGCCGCCAGCAGCTCGCGAGGGCCGTAGCGCACGTCGTAGGCCAGCACCGGCACAGCGGCGCGCACGGCGTGGGCCACGGGCAGCGGCATGGGGCTGCGCGTCCCCGTCCACAGGCTCAGTGCGGCGCCGAGCAGGGGCTGGTAGGGGTCCGGGCTCGGCGCCACGAGGCGCACACGGTCGCCCACGCCGGACTCGAAGGCGATGCTGCGCAGCTCGGCGGCCAGCGAGCCCTCGCCGACGAGGTCCAGGATCGTGTCGCGGTGCTGGGCCGCCACGAGCGCGAACGCCCGGATCGCGTCGGCGTGCCGGCTGCCCGCCTCGAACGGCCCGATGGCCACGATGCGGCGGGGCCCGCCCCTCGCGGCAGGGGCCGTGCCGGGCGCCGGCACCGCTGGCGGGATGACCGTGATGGGGGTGTCCGCGCCGAACCGTGCCCGCAGGTCGGCGGCCTGCCCGTGCGTCATGACCGCGAGCGCGTCGAACGCCGCCTGGCACCGGTCGAAGCCCCGCTCGGCGAACTTGCCGCTCAGTGGCGCGGTGGCGGGGTCGAGCGTGCTGCCGGGCGCGGTGCCGGCGAGGTGGATGAGGTTGATGGCCGCGAGCTTGGCGACGGTGGGGTTGGTCATCGTCGCGACGTACGGGTAGGCGGCGGGGGAGTCCGCGACGACCACGGCACCGGGCACCTGCGCGGTCAGCCAGTCCAGCCACTCGCCGATGCGATCGTCGAGCGTCTGCCCCGGCGGCAGCGGGCCCCACCAGGAGGGCCGCACGCGCCGGTCGCGCTGGGCGTAGTGGTGCACCCCGGTCGCAGCGGGGAAGCGCCCGTCGGCGACCAGCCGGTCGACCGTGGCCTCGAGGTGCGCGTCCTTGTTGATGAGCGCGGCGTGCGTGGCCCACCCCGCCGCCTCGAAGGCCCGCAGCCGCCACAGCCACGACTGCGTGAGCCGGCCGCCGTCCGCACGCAACTCGTTGAAGACGAACACCGCCGTGCGCCGGCCGTCGGCGAAGGGGCGCTCCGAGATCACGGCGCGCAGCCTAGGTGATCGGTCAGTGGGGCAGCCCCGAGGCCCACCAGCCGGTGGGGGCCACCGCGGGGCGCAGCAACCGGACCGGTGCGGCCCAGTGCGAGCCCTCCGCGGCGGTCGCGCCGTCGGCCTCCGAAGTGGCCGCCGCAGCCAGCACGGCGACCACAGCAGCGAGCTCCTCGGCGGTGGGGTCGCCGTGGACGATCCGCAGCACCGGCCGGTCGTGCGCCCCGCCGGTCACAGCGGGATGTTCCCGTGCTTCTTGGGCGGGTGCGTCTCGCGCTTGTTGCGCAGCACGCGCAGCGCCGTGATGACCTGCTGGCGGGTCTCGTGCGGGAAGATCACCCGGTCGATGTAGCCGCGCTCGCCGGCCAGGTACGGGTTGGCCAGCTCGAGGTTGTACTCGGCCTCGAGCTCGGCCCTGGTCGAGACCGGGTCCTTCGCCGCTCCCAGCTCCTTGCGGTACAGGATGCTCACCGCGCCCTGCGCGCCCATCACCGCGATCTGACCGGTGGGCCACGACAGGTTCACGTCGCCGCCGAGGTGCTTGGAGCCCATGACCACGTAGGCGCCGCCGTAGGCCTTGCGCGTGATGATCGTGACCTTCGGGACCGTGGCCTCCACGTAGGCGTAGATGAGCTTGGCGCCGCGGCGGATGATGCCGTCCCACTCCTGCGAGGTCCCCGGCAGGAAGCCCGGGACGTCGACGAACGTGATCACCGGCACGTTGAACGCGTCGCAGGTGCGCACGAACCGCGCGGCCTTCTCGGAGGCGTCGATGTCCAGGGTGCCGGCGAACTGCATCGGCTGGTTGGCCACGATGCCCACGGAGTGCCCCTCGACCCGGCCGAACCCGCACACGATGTTGGGGGCGAACAGCGGCTGCACCTCGAGGAACTCCTGGTCGTCGAGGATCGCCTCGATCGCCCGGTGCATGTCGTAGGGCTGGTTCGGGGAGTCCGGGATGAGGGTGTCGAGCTCGCGGTCGAGGTCGGTCACCTCGAGCTCGGCCTCGTCGCCGAAGACGGGCGGCCGCTCGAGGTTGTTGCTGGGCAGGTAGCCCAGCAGCGCCTTGACGTAGCTCAGCGCGTCGTGCTCGTCCTCGCCCATGTAGTGGGCCACGCCGGACTTCGTGTTGTGGGTGCGCGCCCCGCCGAGTTCCTCGAAGGCCACGTCCTCCCCGGTGACGGTCTTGATGACGTCGGGGCCGGTGATGAACATGTGCGAGGTCTTGTCCACCATCACGGTGAAGTCGGTGATCGCCGGCGAGTAGACCGCGCCGCCGGCGCACGGGCCCATGATGAGCGAGATCTGCGGGATCACCCCGGACGCGTGGACGTTGCGCCGGAAGATCTCGCCGTAGATCGCCAGCGAGACCACGCCCTCCTGGATGCGCGCGCCGCCCGAGTCGTTGATGCCGATGATGGGCCAGCCGTTCTTCAGCGCGAGGTCCATCACCTTGATGATCTTCTCGCCGAAGACCTCGCCCAGCGAGCCGCCGAACACCGTGAAGTCCTGGGCGAACACGCACACCGGCCGCCCGTCGATGGTGCCGTGGCCGGTGACCACGCCGTCGCCGTACGGCCGGTTCTTCTGGCCGCCGAACGTGTACGAGCGGTGCCGTGCCAGGTCGTCCATCTCGACGAACGAACCCTCGTCGAGGAAGTGGCGCAGCCGCTCGCGGGCGGTCATCTTGCCCTTGGCGTGCTGCTTCTCGATGCGCGCGGCCTTGCCGGCGAGGATCGCCTCGTGGCGACGGTGCTCGAGCTCGGCGAGCTTCCCGGCCGTCGTGGTCTGGTCGATCGCCTCCGCGGCGGGAGTCGGATCGGACGCGGTCGCAGTCATCTCGGCCTCCTCATGGCGCCAGCACCCCACGCACGAGCAGTGCTGCGGGGCTGGTCGTGAAGTACCTTATCCCCGTGTCTGACGCCACCTCCGGGCCGGTCAACCCGGCCCCGTCCCCCCTCGTGCCGGGCCCTGATGGGCGCCCTCGATCCAGTGGGGTGGCCTACGTCGAGGGCTGGCCGGTGGACCTCGGCACGGCGGCGGTGATCAAGTCGATCCGCAAGGGCGGCGGCTCCTGGCGCAGCGTCACCGTGTTCCCGAAGATCGCCTCGACGAACAGCGTGGGGATGGCCCTGGCCGAGGCCGGCTGCCCCACCGGCGTGGTGCTCGTCAGCGACGTCCAGACCGCGGGCCGCGGTCGGCTGGACCGGTCCTGGGAGGCGCCGGCGGGCAGCTCGGCGATGTTCTCCGTCGTGCTGCTGCCGGAGGGCCCGGACCATGAGTGGGGCGCGCTGCCGCTGCTGGCCGGCGTGGCCGTCTGCGAGGCGATCGAGTTCGTCACGGGCGTGCGCACCTCGCTGAAGTGGCCGAACGACCTGCTCATCGCCGACGCCGACGCCCCCAGCGGTCGCGGCGGCAAGGTCGGCGGCATCCTGGCCGAGCGTGACGCGGCCACCGGGGCGATCATCCTGGGCGTCGGGCTCAACGTCGACCTCGCCGAGGCTGACCTGCCGGTACCGAGCGCCACCTCGCTCACGCTGGCCGGGGTGGCCCGGCCGCGTCGCGCCAAGCTCATCGGCCGGGCACTGTCGCGCATCGAGCACTGGTACACCGCCTGGGACGCCGTCGGCACGGATCCGGCGGCCCTGGACCGCCTGCTCGACGCCTATCGTGATCGCTGCACCTCCATCGGCGCACAGCTCACGGTCACCCGCCCAGGTGACGACGTGCTCGTGGGGGTCGGTGCCGGCATCGGCCCGCACGGCGAGCTGCTGGTCGACAGCGACGGCGTGCAGGTCCCGGTGGTCGTCGGCGACGTGGTGCACGCCGCAGCGCAGTGACGCAGCGGCCGGCCGAGGGCCCGGCGCCGGAGGCCGTGCTGGACAGGGTCGTCGCGGTGGTGCTGGGCGGGCCGCCGGAGCTGACCCGCGACCAGGCCTCGGCCGCGGCGGGGCTCACCGTCGAGCAGGCGCGGCCCTACTGGCGGGCGATGGGCTTCGCCGACGTCGGCGAGGAGCGCGTCTTCACCCACCGCGACGTCGAGGCCCTGCGCGTGGTGGCCGAGTGGGCGCGCTCGGGCGTGCTCGACGAGGCCCGGATCATGGAGATCGTGCGTGGCCTGGGACAGACCGCCTCCCGGCTGGCGGACTGGCAGGTCGGCACGATCGCCAAGGTGCTGGCAGAGGCCGGTGAGGACGGGCCCATCGACAACGACGCCCTGGTGGACGGCATCGCGCGGGTGCTGCCCGAGGTGGAGTCGCTGCTCGTGCACGCGTGGCGACGGCACCTGGCCGCGGACATGGGTCGTGGCCTGGCCACGGTCGACGAGGCCGCCGAGGCGACCGACCTGCCGGTGGCCAGTGTCGGGTTCGCCGACATCACCGGCTTCACCCGCCTGGCCCGGGAGATGGGCGAGGAGGACCTGGCGGCCATGGTCACCGGCTTCGAGCACGGCTGCGCCGACGTCGTGGCCAAGCACGGTGGCCGGCTGGTGAAGACCCTCGGCGACGAGGTCATGTTCGTCACGGAGGACCCGGACACCGCCGTCGCGATCGCCGCTGCGATGCACGGGCTGCCGCACGAGGCCGAGCCGCTGCGGCTGCGGATCGGGCTGGCCACCGGACGCGTGATCACCCTCATGGGCGACTACTACGGCGAGACGGTGAACCGGGCCAGCCGGCTCACGGCGATCGCCAAGCCCGGCGTGACGCTCATGGACCCCGCCACCGAGGAGGCGCTGGCCCACCCTGACGCCTACGTGGTGCGCCACCTGCGTCCGCGCGCGCTGCGCGGCCTGGGCCTGGTGCGGACCGCCTCGGTGGTGCCGAGGGCCGGTACCGAGGGCTGAGCGATCAGGGGGTCGGGGCCGGCTCCACGGCGAGCGCGGGCTGCTGGTCCTCAGGGAAGACCCACGTGCGGTAGACCCAGAAGCGGAACAGCGTGCCGAGGGCCACGCCGACCAGGTTGCCGCTGATGTTGTCGGCCAGCTGGCTGTCGAGGCCCAGCAGGTAGTGCGAGGTGAACAGGCACGCCCACGCGATGAGCAGGGCCGCCGCGTTCGTCGCGAAGAACAGCAGGGTCTCGCGGCGGTACCCGGTGCGCGCCCGGTCGCGGTAGGTCCAGAACCGGTTGGCGACGTAGGCGAAGGTTGTGGCCGCGACGACGCTGAGGCCCTTGGCGGTCAGCGGGCTGTCGGGCAGCACGGTGGCCGAGAGCAGGTTGAACAGGCCGACGTCGATGACGAAGGCCATGGCCCCGACCGTGCCGAACTTCGCGATCTCGCTGCCGAGGCGGCGGGCCGCGCTGGAGAGCCCTGATGCTCCGAGTCGTTGGGCGTCCAACTCCACCACCTGTGCCATGGCTGCTGCGTACCCGCGCCGTGGGTCGAGCATGCGGGCCGGCACTGTGAAGTGTCTCACCCATGGGGTCGCTAGCGTGGGCTCGGGATCCCGCGCACCGGGCGTGGGCCCCCGTCACCGCTCCAGGAGGTCGCCGTGACCCTCGCCCTGTCCGCCGAGCACGAGCAGCTGCGTGCCGTCGTCGAGCAGTTCGCCCGCGAGGAGGTGGCGCCGGTCATCGGCGACTACTACCGGCGGGGCGAGTTCCCGCTGCCGCTGGTGCGCCGGATGGGGGAGATGGGGCTGTTCGGCCTGCCCATCCCCGAGGAGCACGGCGGCATGGGTGGGGACTACCTGGCCCTGTGCGTGGCCATCGAGGAGCTGGCCCGCGTGGACTCCTCCATCGCCATCACCCTGGAGGCCGGGGTGTCGCTGGGCGCCATGCCGATCCTGCGCTTCGGCACCCCCGAGCAGCAGGCGCTCTGGCTGCCGCGGCTGGCGGCCGGTGAGATCCTGGGCGCCTTCGGCCTGACCGAGTCGGGCAGCGGCTCGGATGCCGGCAGCGTCCGCACGACGGCCGCGCAGGACGGCGACGCCTGGGTCATCAACGGCTCGAAGTCCTTCATCACCAACTCGGGGACAGAGATCACAGGGCTGGTCACCGTCGCCGCGCGCACCGGCACCCGACCGGACGGGCGGCCGGAGATCTCAGCGATCATCGTGCCGTCCGGAACGCCGGGCTTCGTGGTCGCGCCGAAGTACGCCAAGGTCGGCTGGGACGCCTCCGACACCCACGAGCTGAGCTTCACCGACGTGCGGGTGCCGCTGGCGAACCTGCTCGGCGAGCGCGGCCGCGGCTACGCGCAGTTCCTCTCGACGCTGGCCGAGGGTCGGGTGGCCATCGCCGCGCTGGCCGCCGGCCTGGCGCAGGGCTGCGTCGACGAGTCGGTCGCCTACGCCGCCACCCGGGAGTCGTTCGGCCGGCCGATCGGCGCCCGGCAGTCCATCCAGTTCATGATCGCCGACATGCAGGTGCGCGCCCACCTGTCGCGGCTGGCCTGGCGGCAGGCGGCGGCGCTGATGGTCGCC
>DASVBK010000112.1:0-11117 GCA_036375875.1 Candidatus Nanopelagicales bacterium | reverse complement strand
CTGCGGCTTGGTCAGCACCGCGTGCATCGCGGCACGGACGCGGTCGGGCATGATCCGGGCTGCCGCCTCCTGCACCGTGTTCAGCGGGTTGCCGCCGACGATCCGGTCCTTGCCGACGAGCACTGCCTCGTAGCCCTGGCGGGCGACGGTCGCCGGATCATCCTTCGGGCCACGGCCGACCAGGGTGCTGGCCTCCATCTGGGCCCGCCGGAAGAAGTTGGTGTCGGTGGGCCCGGGCTGCAGCGCCGTGACGACCACGCCCTGGTCAGCCAGCTCGGCGCGCAGCGCCTCGGCGAAGGACTGCACGAACGCCTTGGACGCGCCGTAGGTGGCCTGGTAGGGGGCCGGCATGGTCGCGGCGATCGAGGAGGTGAACAGCAGCCGCCCCGAGCCCCGCTGCTGCATCTCGCGGGCCGCGAGCTTGGCCAGGCGCACGGTCGACAGCACGTTGAGCGCCACGACCTGCACGTCCTCGTCCAACGGGATCTCGACGAAGCTGCGCCCACCCGCGCCGACGCCGGCGTTCAGCGCCACCAGGTCCACCTGCCGGGTTCCGCCAGCCGTCGCGCGCTCCCACAGCGTCTCGACGCCCTCGGGCCAGGTCAGGTCCGCCTGCACCGTCTCCAGGTGGCCCTCGCCGCCGTCCTGGGACAGCTCGTCCTGCGCCATCAAGACCGTCGGGTCCTCGCCAGTGGCGACCACGGTCCAGCCGTCCTGCAGCAGCAGCCGCGCCAGCTCCTTGCCGATGCCGCTCGAGGCGCCGGTCACGACAGCCACCGTCGGGGTCACGCCGTGCCCTCGGGCGATGCTCTCCCGGGCTCCGGTCGCCTCGGCGCTCGTGGGGTCGGTGCTTGCGGTCTCGGTCCGGTTCATGGTGTCGGTCATCGGATCACTCCTGGGTCGCTGGGAAGGGCACGACCACCTGCCCGTCGGCCGCCGGGCCATTCGCCCAGCGGCCGGGATGTGACAGCCCTCACGGATGCGGGCGACCAGCGCGTATCAGTCGAAGAACCGGCCGAGGTGCTCCTCGCCCGGCCCGGGCTCGCCGTCCTGCAGCGGCATCAGGTCGGCGAGGACCGAGGCGCCGTCGCACCCCACGTGCAGCGGGAGCCAGCGGGGGTCACCGAACCCCCGGCGGCAGATCCCCTTGATCGTCTGCACGTCGAGCAGGCGCACGTGCGTCGGGTCGGCGACCGCGTTCACGTGCCCCCACCAGGGGCTCATCACGTGGAGCACGCCACCCGGGCGCAGCACGCGGTGCACCTCGTCGACGAGCGGCAGGAAGTCGGCCAGGTGCTCCAGCAGGTGCACGGCGAAGACCACGTCGACGCTGCCCGTGGCCAACGGCAGCGTCCGCGACAGGTCGGCCACGGCGTCCACCCCCGGGGCTGGGCGCAGGTCCAGGCCGAGGTTGCTGGCGTACTGCTTGGTCGCCCCGCACCCGAGGTCCACCACCACGGGCTCGCGGCCGGCCACGGCCACCCGTGACCAGACCCCGAGCACGCCGGCGAGCTGGCCGAGCTGCGCGCGCACCAGCCGCAGCTGCTCGGGCCGCTCGACCGAGCCGCGGACGTGCGCGACGCCGCCCTCGAACTGCGCCTCGACGGCGAGCTCGTGCAGCCGAGGGTCGTGGCGCATCCGGTCCTCCCACGCCCCGGCGAGGAAGCCGTCCAGGGCCCGCAGCCGCGCAGCCGAGGGGGTGCGGTTGCCGAGCGCCAACATGCGCCACCCCTACCCGGGGCCACCGCGGGCAGACGGCGGCGGCTGCCCTCACTCCCCCAGGATCTCGGCCACGCGCCGGAACATCGGGTCGGTGTACCCCGGCAGCTCGCGGTAGGCCGCCATGACCACCTCGTAGCGCGCCTGCGCCTCGGCGGCGGGCTCGAACAGCGGCCCGGGCCGCACCATCGCGGCCATCGCCGTCTCGAAGTCGGGATGGACGCCGAGGCCGACCGCGGCGCAGATCGCGGCCCCGAGGCCAGCCCCGTCGCAGATGGCGGTGCGCTGGGCCGGACGACCCATCACGTCGGCCACGATCTGCATCATCAGGTCCGACCGTGCCCCGCCGCCGGCCACCACGAGGTGCTCCGTGGGCCACGACAGCGCCTCCTGCATGGCCTCCAGGTGCCCGCGCATGGTCAGCGCGATCCCCTCGAGGATGGAGCGGTACAGGTGGTGCGGGCCGTGCGAGCCGTCCAGGCCCAGGATCGCCCCGCGCCGCCACGGCGCGTGCCCGGGCGCCAGCCAGTCGGGGATCGTCATGAGCCCGCCGCAGCCCGGTGCCACGGCGGCGGCCCCGTCGGTCAGCCACGCCTGGATGCCCGCCTCGTCGACCGGCCCCGGCACGGCGGCGGTGACCAGCTGGCGCAGCCAGCTCACCGTCCACATCCCCCGGCGGATCCCGCCGCTCTCGTAGAGGAACCGCCCGGGCATCGCCGCGGAGTTCACCCAGTACCGGTCATCCGGCGTGGCGATGCCCGTGCCCAGGGTCATCGCCGCGATGTAGGTGCCCAGCGAGAGCAGCACCGTGCGGTCGTCAGCCAGGCCGCAGCCCAGCGCCTCGACGGCCTTGTCGTTGCCGGTGGCGAACACCGGGCACCCGGCGGGCAGCCCGAGCGCGGCGGCCGCGTCGGGCGTTAGGTGCCCGAGCAGCCCGCCCGGCGGCACCAGGTCGGGCAGCAGCGCACGGGGCATCCCGGTCGCGGCGAACGCCTCGTCGTCGCGCGCCCAGTCCCCGGCCAGCGGGTCGATCGGCCACATGCCCTGGTAGCTGGCCGAGCTGTCGCGCCGCTCGCCGGTGAGCCGCACGGCCAGGTACCCGCCCGCGCTGGCCACCGTCGTGACGCCGTCGGCCACGTCGGCCAGCGGGCGGGAGACCCGCGCGTCCATCCAGCTGAGCACGGGCTCGGTGAGCCGGCCGGTGTCGTCCAGGAGCGCGCGGCAGAACCGGATCGAGCACAGCCCGATGCCCGCGATCTCCCGCGGTGAGCCCTCGAACGCGCGCAGGGCCGACGCGCAGGCCGCCACCAGCGAGTCCCACAGGTCGTCGTCGGGATGCACGGCGCGCCCGCCTGGCCCCAGCTCGTAGGGACGCAGCCCACTGCTGCCGCTGGCCCAGACCGTGCCGGCCTCGTCGATCACGGAGACCTTCGTGCTCTGCGAGCCCCCGTCGATCGCCAGCAGGTACGTGCTCACGGCAGCGCGCTGGCCATGCCCAGCGGCAGCCCGTCCTCGCCGAGGGGGAAGATCGTGCCCGGGTTCATGATGTTGTGCGGGTCGAACGCCCGCTTGAGCCCGAGCAGCAGGGCGTACGCGCTGCCGTGCTCCTGCTGCACCCAGGCGGTGCGGTACTTGCCCACGCCGTGATGGTGCACCATCGAGCCGCCGACCCGCAGCGCCTCCTCGACGATCATCGCGTTGAGCGGCACGTGGTAGGTCTCCAGCTCGTCGCGCGGCTCGCAGCGGATCCGGTAGTCGTACACGAAGTACAGGTTCGTGCCGGTCTGGTAGGAGTGCGAGGAGTGCGCCCCGAGCATGGTGAGGTCCTCGGCCAGGGGGAACTCCGTGCGGACCCGACTCATCACCGCGTCATACA
This sequence comes from Candidatus Nanopelagicales bacterium, assembly GCA_036375875.1. Lineage (GTDB taxonomy): Bacteria > Actinomycetota > Actinomycetes > S36-B12 > CAIYMF01 > Prado023. The sequence continues at coordinate 7,522 of DASVBK010000112.1, read as the reverse complement.
GCTCGGCGGTGCGCGACCAGTCGCAGGACACCTCGGTGGTGTAGCCCAGGTGCCGGGTCTCGCGCATCTGCACCTTCTCAGCCTCGATCTTGTCCGGGCCCCAGTTCAGGGCCTCGAACCAGCTGCGGATCGACGCCTCGGGCAGCCTGACGTGCGGCACCGCGGCGGCGAACTCCTCGATGCCGGCGCTGGTGGCCTCGACCAGCGGCTCGGGGCCCTCGGCGACGAGCACGACCAGGTGCTGGTCCATCGGGTGCTCGGGGAAGTGCTGCCGGGCGTCCTCCGGGGAGTACACGCGCGCCACCGAGGGCCGGTAGCCGGCCGTCACCACGGCGCGCAGCAGGTCGATCCCGAGGCCGAACTCCGGCACGTGGAACCCGAAGTAGCGCTGGTTGCCCGGCGCCCAGGGGAACAGCTTCACCGTCACCTCGGTGATGAACGCCAGGGCGCCCTCGTTGCCGATCACGACATGGCGGATGTCCGGGCCCGCGGCGCGGCGCGGCACGTTCTTGATGCGCGCCACGTGGCCGCCGGGGAACACCGCCTCGAGGCCCACGACCATGTCCTCGATGCCGCCGTAGAGCGTGGAGAACTGCCCGATCGAGCGGGTCGCGACCAGCCCGCCCATCTGCGCGATCGGCTTGGACTGCGGGGAGTGCCCGGTGGTCAGGCCGCGGGTCCGCAGGGTGTCCTCGAGCAGCTGCAGCGGCACGCCGCACTGCACCGTGACCATCATGTCCTCGGCGTCGATGTGCATGATCCGGTCCATCCGGGATCCGTCGATCACCAGGGTGTCGGCGACGATGGTCTCCAGCCCGCCCTCGGTGCCCGTGCCGCCGGTGCGGGGCACGACGGCCACCCGCTCCCGCTCGGCGAAGTCCAGCAGCACCGCGACCTGCTCGGTCGACGCCGGGTAGGCGATGGCCGCGGGGAACGGGCCGTCGAAGATGCCGTGCACCGCCGGGTACTTGCGGAACCGGTCGACGCTGGCCTCCCGCAGCCGCTGCGGGTTGGTGTCGACCCGGTCGGCGCCGATGAGCGCAGCGACCGTGGCCGCGATCTCGTCGCGGCTCAGGGTGGATCGCGAGGCAACCATGCCGGGGCCTTCCTTGGATCTGGTCTGCAGGGTGGGTCGGCGCGGCGTCAGCGCACCAGGTAGCCGCCGTCGACGACGAGGACCTGGCCGTTGACGTAGTCCGAGGCGCGCGACGCGAGGAACACCAGCGGGCCCATGAGGTCGGCCGGATCGCCCCAACGGCCCGCCGGGATGTGCTCGAGGATGCGCCGCGAGGCGCGGGCGTCGGCGCGCGTGGCCGCCGTGATGGCCGTGGCGAAGTAGCCCGGCGCCAGCGCGTTGACCTGCACGTCGTGCTCGGCGAGCTCGTCGCAGTAGGCCCGGGTGAACCCCACGATGCCGGCCTTCGTGGCCGCGTACGCCGGTGACTGCCGGCCGCCCAGGAAGGAGAACAGCGACGCGATGTTGATGATCTTCCCCCGACGCTGCGCGACCATGTGCCGGCCGGCATGCCGCGCCATCTCGAAGGCCGCGGTCATGTTCACGGCGAGCATCGGGTCCCACTGCGCGCGGTCGAACTCCGCCACGTCGGCCAGGACGCAGATGCCGGCGGAGTTCACCAGGATGTCCAGGCCGCCCAGCTCGCGCACGCACTGCTCGACCACCGCCGCGGGCACCCCGGGCGCGGTGATGTCAGCGGCGACGAACCCGTAGCGCCGGCCGGACCCCTCCACCAGGGCGCGGGTGGTGCCGTCGTCATCTGCCAGGCCCGGCACGAAGACGTCGGCACCGGCGCGCGCCAGCGCCACGGTGAACGCCTGGCCCAGGCCGGTGTTGCCGCCGGTGACGATCGCCCGGCGCCCGGCCAGTGAGAACACCTCGGGCGCGAAGTCCGCCAGCTGCATCAGGACGCCCCGTCCAGGCGCAGCGCCTGGCCGATGAGGTCCTCGTAGAGCTGGAACGGGGTCATCTCGCCGGCGCTGTCGCCGTAGGTGGCCCGCGCCCGGCGGTAGACCTGCTCGACGAGCGACGACAGCTCGACCGGCACGCCGACCGCCCGTGCGAGGTCCACCGACAGCCCGAGGTCCTTGCAGGCCAGCGCGATGGCGAACCCCTCGTCGTAGTCGCCGTCGCGCAGGATCGACAGCACGTCGCGCTCCAGGAAGGTGCTGTTGGCGGGGCTGGCGATGAGCGCGTTGCGCAGCACGTCCAGTCGCACGCCGGCGCGGACGCCCACGGCCAGCACCTCGGCGGTGGCCACCAGGTGGGAGAACCACAGCTGGTTGATCATGAGCTTCGTGGCGTAGCCCGCGCCGTGCGGGCCCACGTGCAGGATCCGCTGCGGGTCGCCCATCGCCTCGAGCACCGGCCGCCAGCGCTCGACCACCTCGGCGTCGCCGCCGACGAAGATCTGCAGGGTGCCGGTCGCGGCGCCGACGGACATCCCGCTGACGGGGGCGTCGAGCACCTGGATGCCGCGGTCCGCGGTGCGGGCCCGGACGTCGTCGGCGACGGCCGGCACCGAGGTCGACATGTCGATCCACGTGCCGCCGTCGGGCAGCCCGACGAGGATCCCCTGCGGGCCGTTCACCACCTCGTGGACGATCGCCGGGGTGGGCAGCATGGTGATCACCACGTCGGAGCTCGCGGCCACCGCGGCGGGGCTGTCAGCCACCGTGGCGCCGAGGGCGACCAGCGGCTCCACGACCTCCGGGCGCACGTCGTGGACGACCAGCGGGTAGCCGGCCTTGAGCAGGTTGCGGGTCATGCCCGCCCCCATGCTGCCCAGGCCGATGAAGCCAACGGAGGGTGCGGTGCTGGGTTGCATGCGTGCCTGTTCCTCGGGTCCGTGCCGGACGGGGACGCGGTGCGCCCCCGGCGCGGTCACTGCGGTGGTGTGTAGAAGGGGTTGTGCAGCTCGGCGCGGGCGGCGAGCACTGCCTCGACGCTCGGGCGCCCCGCGGCGCCGTTGGCCAGGGCGGTGAACGTGGCCTCGCGGTTGTTGCGGTAGACCTCGTCGGCGTCGTCGGCGCCCGGGTTCACCCAGACGGCAACGATGAGCGCCAGGTCGTCCACGGCGGACGCGTCGATCACGCCCTGGGCCAGCGCGTCGGTCACCCCACCGGCCACGCCGGCCTGGGCGGGGCCCCAGATGTGCAGGCCGTGCTCGTCGCTGGCTGGGGCCGCCTTGGTGACGAACAGCGTGGGGGGTGTGACCGGGACGCCCGGCCTGACCACCGCCATGAAGGGCACGTGCCCTGCGCTGGGGGTGGCCAGGGCGGTCGCCCAGGCGGTGCCGACCGGGCCGTCGCGATGGCCGAGCACGGTGTTGATGTGCGCGGCGTTCACGCCACTGCCGACGAACGACTCACCGATGCGGCACTCAGCCACTGATGAGGCCCTGCTGCACGAGGAACTCGTTGGCGATGTCCTCGGGGTCCTCGCCGTCGACGTCAGCCTGCGCGTTGAGGGTCTGCATCACCTCGGTGGTCAGCAGCGGCGACAGCTTGGCCATCACGTCGGCGATCGCCGGGTACTGCTCGAGGGTCTTGGCGTCGACGGTCATCGACCCCTGGTAGACGGGGAAGAACTTCTTGTCGTCCTCCATGACCACCAGGTCCAGCGCCTTGATGCGCCCGTCGGTGGAGAAGACCTCGCCGAAGTTGCAGTCCTTGCCCTCCTGCGTGGCGGTGTAGATCACGCCGGTGTCGAGCATCTTCACGTTGCTGTCCGGGGCCTGGAAGTTGTACGCAGCCTTCAGGCCGGGCCAGCCGTCGTCGCGGGTGCTGAACTCGCTCTCGATGCAGAACGTCTGCTCGGACTCGGGCAGCGCCGCCACGTCGCTGAGGGTCTTCACGCCCAGCTCGTCGGCCTTCTCCTTGCGGATGGCGAAGGCGTAGGTGTTGTTGAACGGGGCCGGGTCCAGCCAGGCGATGCCGTTCGCCGCGTCGGCCTCCTTCACCGCGGTGAACTGCTCCTGCGGGTCGGTGATGGGCTTCGTGTTGCCAAGGTAGGTGATCCAGCCGGTGCCGGTGTAGTCCCAGTACCCGATGAAGTCGCCGTTCTCCAGCGCCTGGCGCACGTTCTGGGAGCCGACCAGCTTGGTGTTCACGTCGACGTCCGCGCCGTTGGCGTTGAGCAGCTCGCCGGTCATGTGGGCCAGGATGTACTGCTCGGAGAAGTCCTTGGAGCCGATCGTGCCGGTGAGGCCTTCGAGGGCGTTGCTGGGCGCGGCCGGCGAGGCGGCCCCGCTCCCGGCGGGGGCTGCGGTGTCGGAGTCGCCGCTGGAGCAGGCCGAGAGCAACGCGATCGAGCTCATGGACAGGGCGGCGATCCAAGCTTGGGTCTTCTTCATCGGTCCTTCTTCCTCAGTGGGTGGGGCTTCCTCATTGGTGCGGCTCCCTGGCTGGGTGCGGCTTCGTGATCTGGCGGGGCACGCGGGTGGCGTGGACGGGGGTTCCGGGCCTAGAGGCCCCTGGGCTTGACACGGTCCTCGACCAGGCCGGCAGCCCAGTCGATGAGGATGGCGATGGCCGCGACCAGGCCGGCGCCGACGAGCAGCACGGGGAAGCGCTGGAGCTTCAGGCCGTTGACGATCATGTCGCCGAGGCCACCGGCGTTGATGAACGTGGCGATCGTCGCCACGCCCACGGCGAAGACCAGCGCGGTGCGCAGGCCGGCCAGGATCACCGGCGAGGCCAGCGGCAGCTCGATGCGGCGCAGCACCTGGTTGGGCGTCATGCCCATGCCCATCGCGGACTCGCGCACCGCCGGGTCCACCTCTGCCAGGCCGATCAGCGTGTTGCGCAGCACCGGCAGGAACGCGTAGATGACCAGGGCGATGAGCGCGGTGAGGAACCCGGTCTGCCAGATGATCGCCAGCAGGATCACCACGCCGACGGCAGGCGTGGCCTGGCCGATGTTCGCCAGGCCCAGGACCACGCTGCGCAGGGTCCGGGAGTTCGAGCGGTGCACGAGGATGCCGGTGGGGATCGCCAGCACCGCGACCATGACCGCGGCGAGGATCGACAGGACGAGGTGCTCGCGCACCCGGTCGGTGATGTAGCCGGCGTTGAGCGTGCGCTGCTCGATCGAGTCCAGCGTCAGGCTCTGCACCCACGCCCAGACGACGAGGCCGAACAGCAGCACGATGCCCGGCACCAGGAAGGCCTTCCAGCGCTGGCCGCTGCGCGCCGGCCGGCGCAGGTCGGGAGCGACGAGGGCGGACTGGACGCTCATCCGGCCGCCCCGGGGGAGGTCTCGCCGATGCTCGCCCCGGCTGGCATCCCCGTACCGGCTGGCATCCCCGCACCGGCTGGCATCCCCGTACCGGCTGGCATCCCGATCCCCGCGAGGTTGGCCGAGACGTCGGCGTGGGACAGCGAGCCCAGCGGCGCACCGGCCTCGTCGACGACGTCGACCGCGTCCGCGCCGGTCACCACGAGCAGGTCCAGGGCATCACGCAGCGTGCCGGTGCGAGGCACCGTCGGGCGCTTCCCGGGCGCCCCGGCCAGCGGCGCCAGCGTGGTGTCCGCCAGCGGCATGAGGGCCAGCCGCTTGAGGGCGGCGCCGGAGCCGATGAAGGACTTGACGTAGTCGTTGGCGGGGGCGGCCAGGATGCGTGCCGGGGTGTCGAACTGCTCGATCTGGCTGCGCTCGCTGAGCACCGCGATCCGGTCGCCGAGACGCACGGCCTCCTCGAAGTCGTGCGTGACGAAGATGATCGTCTTGCCGATCTCGGCCTGCAGGCGCAGGAACTCCTGCTGCAGCCGCTCACGGGTGATCGGGTCGGTGGCGCCGAACGGCTCGTCCATGAGCATCACCGGCGGATCGGCAGCCAGGGCACGGGCGACGCCGACGCGCTGCTGCTGGCCTCCCGAGAGCTGGCGGGGGTAGCGGTCGGCGAACTGGGCCGGCTCGAGCTGGACGGTGTCGAGGAGCTCCTCGACCCTCGCGTTGACCCGCTCCTTGCTCCAGCCGAGCAACCGGGGGACGGTGCCGATGTTCTCCGCGATGGTCATGTGCGGGAACAGGCCGATCTGCTGGATGACGTAGCCGATGTGGCGGCGCAGCTCGTTGGGGTCCAGGCCCAGGACCTCACGGCCGTCGATCCTGATGGAACCGGAGGTCGGCTCGATGATCCGGTTGATCATCTTCATGGTCGTGGTCTTGCCGCATCCGCTGGGGCCGACGAACATGACCAGCTCACCGGGCTCGATGCGCATCGTGAAGTTCTCGACGGCGGGCACGGCCTGGCCCTCGTAGTTCTTCGTGACGCCCTCGAGCTCGATGCTCACCCCGCCCGGCGTGGTCGCCGTGGACGGGAACAGGGTGGCGGTTTGCTCAGACACGCAGGCCCCTCGGAGTGGTGAGGCGGGTGATCAGGATGAACAGCGCGTCGGCCAGCAGGGCGACGATGATGACCGCGACCGTGCCGACCATCGCGTAGTTCAGAGCGTTCTTGGAGCCCAGCGAGGACAGGCCCTTGAAGATGTACTGGCCGAGGCCGGGCCCGGCGACGTAGGCGCCGATCGCCGCGATGCCGATGGCCAGCTGGGTGGCCACTCGGATCCCGGTGAGGATGATCGGCCACGCCATCGGCAGCTGGACGCGCAGCAGCGCGGTGCGCGAGGTCATGCCCATGCCCTGCGCCGACTCGAGCACGTGGCTGGGCACCGACCGCAGCCCGACGACCGTGTTGCGGATGATCGGCAGCTGCGAGTACAGCACCAGCGCGACGATGGTCGGCCCCCAGCCGAGGCCCAGCACCGGGGTGAGCACCGCCAGCAGCGCCAGCGAGGGGATGGTCAGGATGACCGCGGCGAGGGTGATGGCGCTGGTCCGGGTGGTCGCGCGGTCCCAGACCAGCAGGCCGATGCCAACCCCGACGACGGTGGCGATGGCGACCGAGAGCGCAACCACGGCCACGTGCTGCAGGAACAGCTGCAGCAGGTCGTCCCACCGTCGTTCGAGGAACTTCAGGAGGTTCTCCCAGTAGCCGGACTGCATCGCACCTCCTTCCGCCGAGTGACCTGCGTCACAAGATTGCCGTACCGTGACAGTCAGATGTCATACGGACAAGAGGAGTTGTGTCTATGGCAACCCCCGGGCATCCCGAGGTCCCTCGCCCGCGGCGGAACAGCTCGGGGCTGGCACGCGACCTGGAGATCCTGGAGCTGCTCGCCTCGGGGCAGTCGCTGCGCGAGGGGGGGCTGGGCGTACTGCGCATCGCCGAGCTCACCGGGCGCGACAAGGGGGCGATCTCCAGGGCCATGGCAACGCTCGCCGAGTCCGGGCTGGTCGCCCGGGATCCCGCGACCATGGCCTACCGGCTGGGCCCCGGCCTCTACGCGCTGGCCGCGCGCACGTCTGAGGCGACGCTGGTGCAGCGGGCCCGGCCGCTGCTGCGCCGGCTCACCCAGGCGGTGCGCGAGACCACGCACCTGTGCGTCCTGCGCGGCGGCAACGTGCTGACCCTGATGAGTGAGCTCAGTCCGCACGAGGTGG
>DASVBK010000102.1:0-10727 GCA_036375875.1 Candidatus Nanopelagicales bacterium | reverse complement strand
CGACCAGTGCGCGCAGCTGGGCGTTGACCTGGGGGTAGTGCTCGAGGACCATCATGTGCCCGGAGTCCGGGATGATCTCCAGCTCCGAGAGCGGCAACCGGCGGGCCATGTCCAGCGAGTGCGCGGAGGGGGTCATCCGGTCCTCCTGGCCGACCATGACCAGCGAGGGCACGCGGGAGAGCACCCGCAGCGCCGCCTGGCGGTCGTGGCGCTGCAGCGCCGGCAGGAACTCGGCGACGACGTCGATGGGCGTCTCGCCGATCATCCGGTGCGTGAAGTCCGCGAGCGCCGGTGAGGCCTGCGAGCCGAACGAGTAGAACCTCGTGAACAGCAGGCTCAGGTCGTTCACGCGCGAGCGCCCGAGCTCGATGAGGTCGGCGTTGCGCATGAGCACCGCGGCGGTGACCGGTAGGACCCGGTGCAACGGCTTGGCGGCGAACGCCGGCAGGCCCAGCGGCACGTCCCGCAGGCCCCCCGGCGAGGTGCTCAGCAGGGCCACTCCTCGCACCCGCGAGCCGAACAGCTCGGGGTGGGCCAGGGCCAGCGACATGATCGTCATGCCGCCCATGGAGTGCCCGACCAGCACCACCGGCCCCTCCGGGGCGACGGCCTGGAGCACCGCGAAGAGGTCCTCGCCGAGCTGCTCGAGGGTGTTGGTCTCGGCCAGCGAGCGCGCCGAGCGGCCATGGCTGCGCTGGTCCCAGAACACCAGCCGGCCCAGGGCGCGCAGGTCGCGGCGCTGGTAGTGCCAGCAGTCCTGGTTCAGGGCGTAGCCATGGCTGAAGATGATCGTGAGGTTGTCGGGGTTCGGCCGCGTGCACGGCTCGACCTCGACGTGCAGGACCCCGCCGAGGGAGTCACGCACCTGGATGGGCGTGCCCCGCAGCTTGCCGAACGGCTCGTCGGCCTCGCTGTCGGCGCGGCCGGCCTTGGCCACGACCGCCCGCTCGGCGACGACGCCCGCCGCGGCACCCACCGCGAGCAGGCCCGCCGCGACCCCCACCGCCCGGGCCACCCCGGCCGGGTCGATCCCGCCCGGGCTCATGCCGGGCCTCCCACGAACGTGCGCCGGATGCGCGGACCCAGGCGGGTGATGATCTCGTAGCCGATGGTCCCCGCGGCCACCGCCCAGTCCTCGGCGGAGGGCTCGCCCCGCGCGGCGCTGCCGAACAGCACCACCTCGTCACCTGCCCCGGCTGGGTCGTCACCCAGGTCGAGCACGAACTGGTCCATGCACACCCGCCCGGCGATCGGCCTGATCCGTCCGGCGGCGAGGACCGGCCCGCGACCCCCGGCTGACCGCGGGATGCCGTCGGCGTAGCCCAGCGGCACCAGGCCGAGCGTGGTCTGGCGCTCGGTGACGTACTCGTGGCCGTAGGAGACGCCCTGGCCGGCCGGCACCCGCTTGACGTTGACCAGCCGGGCCCGCAGCGCCATCGCCGCGCGCAGCCCGTAGTCCTCGGGCGGGCCCAGCTCGCCACCCGGGGAGACGCCGTAGACGGCGATGCCGGGGCGGACCAGGTCGTAGTGGGCCCTGGGTGAGGCGAGCGTGGCCGCGGAGTTGGCGAGGTGGCGCAGCGGCGGCTGCAGGCCAGCGGCCGCGACCACCTCGAGGGCCTCGTCGAAGGCCTCGCACTGGGCGGCGTTCGTCGCGCTGCTCGGGGCGTCGGCGACCGCGAAGTGGGACCAGATGCCGGTGACCGTGACGGTGCCCTGCCGCTGCAGCCGCGCGGCCTCGGCCACGAGCAGCGGCCAGTCGTCCGGCGTCGCGCCGTTGCGCCCCAGGCCGGTGTCGACCTTCAGCTGCACGCGGGCGCGCATCCCGGTGGCGTGGGCCGCGGCCCGCAGGGCGTCGAGCTGCCAGGTGCTGCTGGCCGTGACGTCGACCTCGCCCCGCACGCAGTCGGCGAGGTCCTCGTCGCCGGGCGCCCAGAGCCACGCGAGGATCGGTGCGGTGATCCCGGCGTGCCGCAGGGCGACCGCCTCCTGCAGCAGCGCCGTGCCGAGCCACTCCGCGCCGCCGGCCAGGGCAGCTCGCGCCGCGGGCACCAGCCCGTGGCCGTAGGCGTCTGCCTTCACCACCGCGAGCAGCGCTGCCCCGGGGGCACACCGGCGCAGCACCGCGACGTTGGCCGAGATCGCGTCGAGGTCCACCTCGACGACAGCACGGGGGAGCACGGGCCCATCCTGCCGCACCCGCCGGGTCCGGTCAGGCCGGGCGGCGGGCCTCGGCCGCGACGGCGTGGGCCGCTGGCAGGTGGGCCAGGACGTCGGTGGCGCGCACCGTCCGGCCGGGCGATGCTGCGAGCCGGCCGGCCAGGCCGTGCAGGCCGACCGCCCTGGCGGCCTGGTGGGCGGCCTGCTCAAGCGTCAGGGCCTCGCGGCGCGCTGCACCCGCGATCAGGCCGGCGACCAAGCCGGCGAGCACGTCCCCGGTGCCTGCGGTCGCCAGCGCTGCAGTGCCGAACGTGTCGATCCAGGCAGCTCCCGTCGGCGCGGCAACGACGGTGCCCGGGCCCTTGAGGACCACCACGGCGCCCGTGCCCGCCGCCGCTCGCCGGGCCGCCGCGAGCGGCCCCCCGGCCGGGTCGAACCCGAGCCGGGTGAACTCCCCCGCGTGCGGGGTGAGCACGGTGATCCAGCCGCGCGCACCGCGGGCCTCGAGGCCGGCGCGCGCCGCCGTCTCGGTCAGGACGGCCAACGCGCTGGCGTCCAGCACCAGGGGGGTGGGATCCGCCAGGGCGGCGAGGACCTGCTGCTGGGCGCCGCGGTCGATGTCGAGCCCCGGGCCGACGCAGCGGGCATCCACCGCCCGGTCGGCGAGCACCACGTCCGGGTACTGCCCCACCACGAGCGCCGCCACCGGGTCGACCACCCCGGAGCCACCGGTCCCCGGCACGAAGGCGACCATGCCGGCGCCGGCACAGCGCGCACCGCCCACGGCCAGCAGGGCCGCGCCGGGATAGGCGGCGCTGCCGGCGTGCACCCCCGCGACGCCGCGGCGGTACTTGTGGGCGTCCGCCGCCACCTCCGGCTCGGCGAGGTCGGCCAGGTCGAGCACCCGCGCGACCGGCTCAAGGTCCTCCGGCCGCAGCCCGATCTCCACCACTGTGACGGTTCCCGCATGCTCGCGGCCGGGTGGCAGGAGCAGCCCGGGCTTCGCCACGCCGAAGCACGCCGTCACCGCGGCACGCACCGCGACTCCGGCCACCTCGCCGGTGTCGGCGTCCACCCCACTGGGGACGTCCGCGGCCACGAGCGGGACGCCCGCTGCCGCCAGCCGCTCGACCGCCGCCGCGGCTGAGCCACGCAGCGCCCCGCTGCCCCCGATGCCGATGATGCCGTCGAGCGCCAGGTCGGCCAGGGCCAGGGCGTCCCGGGCTGCCTCGGCCTCCCAGCCCAGCAGCCGGACCCCGGCAGCGCGGCAGGCGGCGGCACCGGCCGGATGCATCCGCGCGACGTCGCCGACCGCCACCGTGCCGACCCCGCGCCGGGCCAGGAACGCCAGGGCCCACAGCGCGTCCCCGCCGTTGTTGCCCGTGCCGACCAACGCCACCACGCGTGCGCCCCGCACGGCCCCCCGCTGGGCCCGCAGCACGTCGGCGCAGATGCCAGCCAGCGCCCAGGCGGCCCGCTCCATGAGCACCGGCTCGGGTACGCCGGCCAGCGCCTCCGCACGACGCACCGTCACCACCGAGCAGACCGTGCGCATCGCCACCTCCGTCGTGGATCCCTGTCCGGTGCCTACCACAGCCACCACCGCTCGCGCAGTGCCGCCGGCCGCGCGGCGGCGCGATTGCGACAAGGCAGGACAACCCGGTCCTTCCATCACATCCGTCACGTTGGTAACGTGCCGCACGACCCCACCCGGGGTCACGTCGGAGGCCGCCGAATCCCGCCCCCTCCGATGCTTCCCCAACCAGGGCGGGAGCGGGGGACCCACGTTCCACCGGGCCGGCACCGCGCCAGCGATGGCACGGACCGACCCTCGGGGTCCCGAGCAGGGCCGGTGCGCGCAGGCGCGCCGGTCGGGCCGCGACGATTGCCACGCGGCCGGGACCCGACAGCTCACCTCGCAGGCGACAAGGGGCATGTGATGCGCAAGGCACTGGGCTGCACCCTGCTGTCGGCGACGCTGGTGGGGGGCCTTGCGCTTCCCGCGACCGCGCTGCCCAGCACCGACGGCGCGACGGGCACCGGCGGCACCCTGCAGGCGATGGCGATCTCCCCCACCGCGGCCGCGAGGCTGCGCCCTCCCCTGCGGGTCGGGGCACGGACCCCCGCCGTGGTGTACGTCCAGCGCAAGCTCGGCGTGCGTCCGGCCAGCGGGTACTACGGGCCCATCACCAAGCGCGCGGTGACCGCCCTGCAGCGCAAGGAGGGCCTGCGCACCACCGGCACCGTGGACCGGCCGACCTGGCGGGTGCTGCTCGCCGCCAAGGGCGTGATCGCCCTGCCGGCGGCCGACGTCCAGCAGCCGCCCGGGGCGCCCGCCGATCCCGCCACCCCAGCAGCGCCCGCGACATCAGCCACCCCGGCAGCGCCCATAACCCCCGCCACCCCAGCAGCGCCCGCGACTCCGGCCACGCCGGCCAACCCAGCAGCGCCGGCCACGCCCGCGACGCCTGCCGCCCCTGCGCCGTCCGCCCTGACACCCGAGCAGGCCGCGGCCGCGCGCCCCACGCTGCGCCAGGGCAAGGGGCCCGGCGATCCGGCCGTGGTCTTCGTGCAGCAGTTCCTGCAGGTCAGCCCCACCAGTGGCTACTTCGGCCAGCGCACCCGCAGCGCGGTGACCGCCTACCAGAGGTCCCTGGCGATCAAGGCCACCGGCGTCGTCGGCCCGAAGACCTGGCAGGCCATCCTGTCGGGCACGCGGCCGTCACCCGCCCCGGCGACGCCCCCGACGGTGGCCGAGGAGGCCGCGAGCACCCCCGCCGCGCCGGCGCCCCCGACCGCCCCGGCCCCCCCGACGCCGAAGCCCGGCACCATCCCCACGCCCACCTACCAGCTGCCCGCCACCCCTGCGGCGCGGGACCTCGCCCTGGTCTTCGCCCTCGCGCAGGTCGGCAAGCCCTACGTCCTGGGCGCCAACGGCCCCGCCGCGTTCGACTGCTCCAGCCTCGTGCAGCAGGGCTACCTCAGCGCGGGGGTGAAGCTGCCGCGGCTCGCCTCGCAGCAGCGGTTCGCCGGCACGCAGGTCGCCCTCGAGGAGCTGCTCCCGGGTGACCTGCTCTACTACCAGGACGGCGCCTCGCCGCGCCGCGGGCACATCTCGATGTACGCCGGCAACGGCCTGGTCGTCGAGGCCGCCAACCCCCGCCGGGGGGTGCGCATGCGCCTGCTGCACGAGGCCTGGTACCGCGACCGGTTCGTCGCCGCGGTGCGCATCGGCTGACCGGTGCGAGGCCCCGGGGCCGCCCGGGCGCGGCAGCGGCGCGGCTACTCGACCGTGACGGACTTGGCGAGGTTGCGCGGCTGGTCCACGTCATGGCCCTTCGCCGTCGCCAGCGCGCAGGCGAACACCTGCAGCGGCACCGTCGAGACCAGCGGCTGCATGAGCGTCGGGCAGGCCGGCACCCGGATCAGGTGGTCGGCGTAGGGCGTGACGACCTCGTCGCCCTCCTCGGCCACCACGATGGTGACCGCGCCCCGGGCCCGCACCTCCTGGATGTTCGAGATGATCTTCTCGTGCAGGACGCCGCGGCCCAGCGGTGGCGGCACCACGACGATGACCGGGATGCCCGGCTCGATGAGCGCGATCGGCCCGTGCTTGAGCTCGCCTGCGGCGAACCCCTCGGCGTGCATGTAGGCCAGCTCCTTGAGCTTGAGCGCACCCTCGAGGGCCACCGGGTAGCCGACGTGCCGGCCGATGAAGAGCACCGACTGCGCCTCGGCGAACTGCTCGGCGAGCGCCCGTACCCCCTCGAGGGTGTCCAGCACGAGGTCGACCTTGCGCGGCATGTCCGCGAGCTGGCGCACGATCGCTGCCACCTCGTCGCCGAACTTGTTGCCGCGTACCTGGGCCAGGTACAGGGCCACCAGGTACACGGCCACGATCTGGGTGAGGAACGCCTTGGTCGAGGCCACCGCGATCTCGGGGCCCGCCTGCGTGTAGAGCACGGCGTCGGACTCGCGCGGGATCGTCGAGCCGTTCGTGTTGCAGATGGCCAGCACCCGCGCGCCCTGCTCGCGCGCGTGCCGCACCGCCATGAGCGTGTCCATCGTCTCGCCCGACTGGCTGATCGCGATCACCAGGATCCGGCGGGTCAGGATCGGGTCGCGGTAGCGGAACTCGCTGGCCAGCTCGACCTCGCACGGGATCCGGCACCAGTGCTCGATCGCGTACTTGGCGACCATGCCGGCGTGGTAGGCGGTGCCGCAGGCCACGATGACGATCTTGTCGACCTCGCGCAGCTCGGCCACCGGGATGTGCACCTCATCCAGGCGCAGCAGCCCGTCGGGCGCGATCCTGCCCAGCAGCGTGTCGGCCACCGCCTTGGGCTGCTCGGCGATCTCCTTGAGCATGAACAGGTCGTAGCCGCCCTTCTCTGCGGCGGCGGCGTCCCAGGTGACGGTGAAGGGCGTGACCTCGACCGGCTGGCCGCGGAAGTCGGTGACCACGACCCCGTCAGCGCACAGGTCGACCACCTGGTCCTGGCCGAGCTCGATGGCATCGCGGGTGTAGTCGATGAACGCCGAGACATCCGAGGCCAGGAAGTGCTCGCCCTCGCCGATGCCGACGACGAGCGGCGAGTTGCGCCGTGCGGCCACCAGCCGACCCGGGTCCTGGGCGTCGACGGCGACCAGCGTGAAGGCGCCGGACAGCCGCTGGCACACCGCGCGCATCGCGTCGGCGAGGTCGTCCTGCGCGGCCAGGGTGGTCTCGAGCAGGTGGGCCACCACCTCCGTGTCGGTCTCCGAGGCCATCACGACGCCGCCGGCCGCGAGCTCCTGGGTGAGCTCGGCGAAGTTCTCGATGATGCCGTTGTGGATCACCGCGACGCGGCCGTGGCTGGAGACGTGCGGATGGGCGTTGAGGTCCGTGGGCCCGCCGTGCGTCGCCCAGCGGGTGTGGCCCATGCCCGTCGTGGCCGGGTGCATGGGCTCGGCTGCGAGGACGGCCTGGAGGTTGGCCAGCTTGCCCGCCTTCTTGCGCACGTCCAGCACGCCATCGGCGACGACGGCCACCCCGGCTGAGTCGTAGCCCCGGTACTCCAGGCGCTTGAGACCGCCCACGACGACGTCCACGGCCGGTCGATGGCCGGCGTACCCGACGATTCCGCACATGACGGCGAGCCTAGCCGGCGTGCGCGCCTGGCCCGGCCGAGCCGGCACGCGCCCGGCGGCTCGAGCGGCCCGTGCCGCTCAGCCCAGCGGGATCTCCCGGCCCACGACCCCGGCCAGCTCCTCGGCCACCGCGCGCGCCTCACCGTCCGTGGGCGCCTCCACCATGACCCGCACCACCGGCTCGGTGCCGCTGGGCCGCAGCAGGACCCGCCCGGTCTCGCCGAGCCGGGCCTGCGCCTGCGAGACGGCCGCCGCGATCCCCGGGGCGCCGACTGCCGCGCGATCCACGCCGCGCACGTTGATGAGCACTTGCGGCAGCTGCCCCATCACCGAGGCCAGGTCGGCCAGCGAGCGGCCGGTGTCGGCCATCCGCGCCAGCAGGTGCAGCGCGGTGAGCGTGCCATCGCCCGTGGTGGCGTAGTCCAGCAGCACCACGTGCCCGCTCTGCTCGCCGCCGAGGTTGTAGCCGTTGGCGCGCATCGACTCCAGCACGTACCGGTCGCCGACCCCGGTCTCCACGACGGTGATGCCCTCACGGCGCATCGCGAGCTTGAAGCCGAGGTTGCTCATGACGGTGGCCACGACGGTGTCCTGGGCGAGCTTGCGGTGGTCGCGCATCGCCACGGCGAGGATCGCCATGATCTGGTCGCCGTCCACGACGTTGCCCTCGGCGTCGACGGCCAGGCACCGATCGGCGTCGCCGTCGTGGGCGATGCCCACGTCGTAGCCGTGCTCCACGACCGCCTCACGCAGGTCCGCCATGTGCGTCGAGCCACAGCCCTCGTTGATGTTGTAGCCGTCGGGGCTGGAATGGATCGCCAGCACCTCCGCGCCCATCCGGCGCAGCGCCCGCGGCGAGGCCCCGGCGGCGGCACCGTTGCCGGTGTCCACCACGACGCGCAGGCCCGAGAGCCGGTTCGGCGTGCAGCTGAGCAGGTGCTCGACGTAGTCGCTGAGCGCGTCCTCGTACGCCACGACGCGGCCCACGCCGTCGCCGGTCGGGCGCTGCCAGCCCTCGTGCAGGCGTGCCTCGATCTGGTCCTCCACCTCGTCGGGCAGCTTGTGACCGCCGCGGGCGAAGAACTTGATGCCGTTGTCCGGCATGGGGTTGTGCGAGGCCGAGATCATCACGCCGAGGTCCGCGCCCAGCTCCGCCGTCAGGTGCGCGACACCGGGCGTGGGCAGCATGCCGAGCACGAGGACGTCCATGCCAGCGCTGGCCAGGCCCGCGACCGTCGCCGCCTCGAGGAACTCCCCGCTGGCGCGTGGGTCCCGCCCCACGATGGCCCGTGGCCTCGCCCCGGGCCGGGTGCCCCGGTGCAGCGCGCCGAGCTCGCCGAGCACGTGGGCGGCCGCGCCGGCCAGGTCCAGTGCGAGGTCTGCGGTCAGGTCACGGTTGGCGAGCCCCCGAACCCCATCGGTGCCGAACAGCGTGCCCACGAGCGCCTCCCTGCCTCGATCGACCTCCCGGGACTCTACTGGCCCGACCATGCGCGGACGCCGGTCGCGGGAGCCCGAGGGGCTCCACGCGACCGGCGTTCGGGTGCTGGGACAGCGCTTCGAGTCCTCGCCCTCGGGGCTCGGCTCTCGCAGACGCTCGGCAGGCTCGAGCCAGGCTCTCACCTGCCCTCGCTCACCGCTTCGAGTACTGGGGCGCCTTGCGGGCCTTCTTCAGCCCGTACTTCTTGCGCTCCTTGACCCGCGGGTCGCGGGTGAGGAAGCCGGCCTTCTTCAGCGCGGGGCGGTTGGCGTCGGTATCGATCTCGTTGAGGGCACGGGCGATCCCCAGGCGCAGCGCACCGGCCTGGCCGGTCACGCCACCGCCGTCGATACGGGCGATCACGTCGTAGGCGCCGTCCAGCTCGAGGGTGCGGAAGGGATCGTTCACCAGCTGCTGGTGGACCTTGTTCGGGAAGTAGTCCTCGAGGGTCCGGCCGTTGATGGTCCAGGTGCCGCTGCCCGGCACGATGCGCACGCGGGCGACGGCCTCCTTGCGACGGCCGGTCGCCTGGCCCGGCGCGGTCATCACGGGGCGCCGCTCGGCGGCCGCGGGGGCGTTGGGGGTCTCCGTCGTGTACTCCGACGGGGCCTGCTCGGTGTCGATGGTCTCGGTGCTCACAGCCACGGATTCCTTTCGTATGCCTGGGTCGCCGTGGCGCTTACTGCGCGACCTGGGAGATCGTGAACGGCTTGGGCTGCTGCGCGGCGTGCGGGTGCTCGGGGCCTGCGTAGACCTTGAGCTTCGCGGCCTGGGCCCGGCCCAGCTTGTTCTTGGGCAGCATGCCCTTGACGGCCTTCTCGACCGCGCGGCGGGGGTTGCTCTCCAGCAGGTCGCCGTAGGAGGTGGCGCGCAGGCCACCCGGGTAGCCGGAGTGCCGGTAGTCCTGCTTCTGGTCGCGCTTGTTGCCCGAGAGGGCCACCTTGTCGGCGTTGATGATGATGACGAAGTCACCGGTGTCGACGTGCGGCGCGAAGGTCGGCTTGTGCTTGCCGCGCAGCAGGACGGCAGTCTGGGAGGCGAGCCGGCCCAGCACGACGTCGGTCGCGTCGATGACGTGCCACTGCCGGGTGACCTCGCCCGGCTTCGGGGTGTACGTGCGCATCAGAGGAGAGCCTTCATTCGTTGCCGGTGGTGGTCGAACGGTGGGGCGCGCCGATCGTCGGGCGCTCGCGCGACCCGTCGGTCGCGTTGGAGGACCGTTCGTGCCTTCTCGTCGCGTGCGCAGGGCGGACCCACGCAGTGCTCGATCTAGGGTACCGGTGGCCCGGGAAGCCACCAAATCGTGCTGGCGTGGCCGGGCTCCGGCCAGCGGTCGGCCGGCCCGGCCCGGCCAGCGCCCGGGGGAGGCGCGGCGTGGGAACCCGTGCGACGAGGCACCTGCTGCCGGGGTCGGTCACCCACTGGCCCCCGCACGCCCGGCGATCTCCTCGAGCCGTGCGCGGTGCTCCGCCCACCAGGCCTCGTCGCGATCCGGCACGTTGGGGTTCGTGGCCCGCAGGCCCACCGCACCGTCGATGAGCTCCCGGAGGATGTCGGCGTGCCCGGCGTGCCGGTTGGTCTCGGCGATGACGTGCACGAGCAGCAGTCGCAGGGTGACCTCCCGGTGCGCCACGTCCCACCAGGGCACGCTGGCCGGCGCCTCCAGCGGCAGCGCCTCGATGAGCGCGTCGGAGGCGGCAGCGACCTCCCGGTAGCGCCGGGCCAGCTCGGCGGGCGACTCCTCAGCCGTGGCCCAGAGGTCGGCCGTGGGGTCGGCGTCCTCAGCCTCGTCCCACACCAGCGTGGCGGGGACCGGTCTGCCGAAGGCTGTGCCGAAGTAGCCGGCCTCGACGAACGCCAGGTGCTTGACCAGCCCGAGCAGGTTCGTGCCGGTGGGCACCATGGGGCGGCGCTGGTCGTGCTCGGCGAGGCCCTCGAGCTTCCAGAGCACGGCCTCGCG
>DASVBK010000090.1:0-8015 GCA_036375875.1 Candidatus Nanopelagicales bacterium | reverse complement strand
AGGAAGTTCATCTCGATCTTGATGGTGCCGTCGCCGGTGCACGACTCGCAGCGGCCACCCTTGACGTTGAACGAGAACCGGCCCGGCAGGTAGCCGCGCACCTTGGCCTCCTGCGTGGAGGCGAACAGCTTGCGCACGTGGTCGAAGACGCCGGTGTAGGTGGCGGGGTTGGAGCGTGGGGTGCGGCCGATCGGGCTCTGGTCGACGTGCACGACCTTGTCGAGGTGCTGCAGGCCGGTGACCCGCCGGTGGCGACCGGGCACGCCACGGGCACCGTTGAGGTCACGGGCCAGCACGGTGTAGAGCACGTCGTTGACGAGGGTGGACTTGCCCGAGCCGCTCACGCCCGTGATGGCGACGAACCGGCCGAGGGGGAACTGCGCCGTCACGTTCTGCAGGTTGTGCTCGCGGGCCCCCTCCACGACGAGCATCCGCTCGAGGTCGACCGGCCGGCGGGTGGCAGGCACATCGATGCGGCGCGCCCCCGAGAGGTACTTGCCGGTCATGGAGTCCGGGTGCGCGAGCAAGTCCTCGACCGGGCCGGAGACCACCACCTGGCCGCCATGCTCGCCGGCGCCCGGGCCGATGTCGACCACCCAGTCCGCGGTGCGGATCGTGTCCTCGTCGTGCTCGACCACGATGAGCGTGTTGCCCAGGTCGCGCAGGCGCACGAGCGTGTCGATGAGGCGGTGGTTGTCGCGCTGGTGCAGGCCGATGCTCGGCTCGTCGAGCACGTAGAGCACCCCGACCAGCCCCGAGCCGATCTGGGTCGCCAGCCTGATGCGCTGGGCCTCGCCACCGGCCAGCGTGGCGGCTGGTCGGGCGAGGCTGAGGTAGTGCAGGCCCACGTCCATGAGGAACGCCAGGCGCTCGTTGACCTCCTTGAGCACGCGCGCGGCGATCTGTGCGTCGCGGTCCGAGACGTCCAGGTCCTTGAGGAACGCCGCCGCCTCGCCGATCGGCATGTCCGCGATGGTGGAGATGTTCGCGCCGCCGACGGTCACCGCCAGGGAGACCGGCTTGAGCCGCGCACCCTTGCACGCGGGGCAGGGCACCTCGCGCATGTACCCCTCGTACCGCTCGCGCGCGGCGTCGCTCTCCGCTTCCTGGTGGCGGCGCTGGACGAAGGGGATGACCCCTTCGAACCCCGTGGAGTACGAGCGCTCGCGGCCGTACCTGTTGCGGTAGCGCACGTGCACCTGGTGCTTGTAGCCGTGGAGCAGGGCGTCGCGCAGCGGCTCGGGCAGGGCCCGGAAGGGGGCGTCGACGCTGCTGTCGAACTCCTCGGCCAGGGCCGCCACGATCCGCGCGTAGTACTCGTGCAGGTGCCCGGTGCCCCACGGTGCGATGGCGCCGTCGGCAAGCGAGAGGTCGGGGTCCGGCACGACCAGGTCCGGGTCGACCTCCATGCGGGTGCCCAGCCCCGTGCACTGCTGGCATGCCCCGAACGGCGAGTTGAACGAGAACGAGCGAGGCTCGAGCTCCTCGAAGCTCTGCCCGTCGTACAGGCAGACGAGGTGCTCGCTGAACAGCCGCTCGCGCTCCGGGTCGTCCGCCGGCAGGTCGACGAACTCCAGGCTCACGACCCCGCCCGCCAGCCCCAGGGCGGTCTCGATCGAGTCGGTGAGCCGGCGACGCGCGCTGGGCTTGACCGCCAGCCGGTCGACGACCACCTCGATCGTGTGCTTCTCCTGCTTCTTCAACGTCGGCGGCTCGGTGAGCGGATGGACGACCCCGTCGACCCGGGCGCGGCTGAACCCCTGGGCCTGCATCTGGCGGAACAGCTCGCCGTACTCGCCCTTGCGTTCCCGGATGACGGGCGCCAGCACCTGGAACCGGGTGCCCTCGGGCAGCGCGAGGATCTGGTCGACGATCTGCTGCGGGGTCTGGCGCCCCACCGGCCGGCCGCACGTGGGGCAGTGCGGCTTGCCGATGCGGGCGAACAGCAGGCGCAGGTAGTCGTAGACCTCGGTGATGGTGCCGACAGTGGAGCGCGGGTTGCGCGAGGTGGACTTCTGGTCGATCGAGACGGCCGGGCTCAGGCCGTCGATGAAGTCGACGTCCGGCTTGTCCATCTGGCCGAGGAACTGCCGCGCGTAGGCGCTCAGCGACTCCACGTACCGTCGCTGGCCCTCGGCGAAGATGGTGTCGAACGCGAGGCTGGACTTGCCCGAACCGGAGAGGCCGGTGAAGACGACCAGGGCGTCGCGCGGGATCGAGACCGACACATCCTTGAGGTTGTGCTCGCGCGCCCCGCGGACGGTGAGGCGGTCGCGATGGTGCTCGGCCAGATCCACGTGGGAATCCTAGGCGAGCCCTCCGACAACGGCTGCCGGCTCTGGACCGGTCCCCGCCCTGGCGGCCCGCCGAGCTCAGCGCTCATGCTCGGGGGGCAGGTGCTCGAGGGCCTCGCCAGCCACCTCGGCTGCCTCGTGCTCGGCGATCATCTCGGGGCTGCGCTCGATGAGGGCGGGGTTGCGGCGCACCGCGATGAGGCTTGCGACCGCGGTCACCACGAGGATGCCGATGATCACCACGAGGGAGGCAGCGATCGAGACCTCGGGGACGTCCAGGTCCGTGGTCTCGTGCAGCGCGTGGAGCACGAGTTTCACGCCGATGAACGCCAGCACCAGCGAGAGCCCCTTGGAGAGGTACACCAGGCGGTCCAGCAACCCGTGGAGCAGGAAGTAGAGCTGGCGCAGGCCCATCAGCGCGAACGCGTTGGCCGTGAACACGAGGTACGGCTCCTGCGTGAGGCCGAACACGGCGGGGATCGAGTCCAGCGCGAAGAGCAGGTCGGTCGTCCCGATGGCCAGCATCACCAGCGCCATGGGCGTGATCACGCGCCGGCCGTCGATGCGCACGCTCAGCCGGCTGCCGTGGTACTCGCGGGTGGTCGGCACCCGGCGCTCCACGGCCCGGACCAACGCGTTGCCCTCGGGGTCCGGCTCTTCGTCGCCACTGCGCCACACGTGCCACGCGGTGTAGAGCAGGAACGCCCCGAACACGAAGAAGGTGGCGGCGAACCGTTGGATGGCCGCCGCGCCCAGCACGATGAGCAGGCCGCGCAGCACGAGCGCGATCACGATGCCGACGGTGAGCACGCGGTGGCGGTGCTCCTCCGGCACCGCGAACGACGACATGATGATCATGAAGACGAACAGGTTGTCGACGCTCAACGAGTACTCGGTGATGTAGCCGGCGAGGAACTCGCCGCCGAACTGCCGGCCGAAGGTGACGGCCACGAATGCCGCGAACACCAGCGCGAGCGCGACGTAGAACACGACCCAGGCGGTGGCCTCACGGGCGGTGTAGGCGTGCGGGCGGCGGTCGACGATCACCAGGTCGAGGACGATGATCCCGACGAGGCCGAGGATCGTCGCTGCCCACAGGGCCGAGGTGACCTCCACCGATGGCCTCCCTGGGCGTGATGACGGGCGCGGCCGGCGGCCCGGACCACCCGCGTCATTCTGGCACGCGTCCTGCGCTCACCCGGGCGAGCCGCCCACAGCCGTGCGGACCCGTGCGGCTCCCGGCACGCCGTCCCCCGGCCGCCGCTACTGGGCGGCGACCATCCCCCGCAGCTCGCGCTTGAGGTCCGACACCTCGTCGCGGTACCGCGCGGCGAGCTCGAACTGCAGGTTGGCCGCCGCCTCATGCATCTGCTCGGTGAGCTCCTGGATGAGCGCGGCCAGCTCGGTGACAGGCAGGTCGGCCCGTGCCGGCGCGGTGCTCGGCTCGGCTGCCATGCCCGCCGCGCCCTGGCGGCGGGCGCCGCCCCGGCCCCGGGACTGCGCCCGACCCGAGCCCATCGTGGTCGCCGCCGCGGTGGCCAACCACTGCTCGGTATCGGCGTCCTCCGCCGCGAGCAGGTCGGTGATGTCGGCGATCTTCTTGCGCAGCGGCTGCGGGTCGACACCGTGCTGCTCGTTGTACGCGATCTGGAGCGCCCGCCGCCGGTTGGTCTCGTCGATCGCGAACTGCATCTGCGACGTGATGGTGTCGCCGTACATGTGCACCTGGCCCGACACGTTGCGCGCCGCGCGGCCGATGGTCTGGATCAGGGAGCGCTCGGAGCGCAGGAACCCCGCCTTGTCCGCGTCGAGGATGCTCACCAGCGAGACCTCCGGCAGGTCCAGGCCCTCGCGCAGCAGGTTGATGCCCACGAGCACGTCGAAGACGCCCAGGCGCAGCTCGCGCAGCAGCTCGACCCGTCGCAGCGTGTCGACCTCGGAGTGCAGGTAGCGCACCTTGATGCCGCGCTCGAGCAGGTAGTCGGTGAGGTCCTCGGCCATCCGCTTCGTGAGCGTCGTGACCAGGACCCGCTCGCCCCGCTCGGTGCGCACCCCGATCTCGTGCATGAGGTCGTCGATCTGGCCCTTCGTGGGCTTGAGGATGATCTCTGGATCGATGAGGCCGGTCGGGCGGATCACCTGCTCGACCACGTCGCCGGCCACCTTGGCCAGCTCATACGGTCCGGGCGTGGCTGAGAGGTACACGGTCTGGCCGATGCGTTCGAGGAACTCCTCCCACTGCAGCGGCCGGTTGTCCGCCGCGCTGGGCAGCCGGAAGCCGTGGTCGATCAGGGTCCGCTTGCGGGACATGTCGCCCTCGAACATGCCGCCGATCTGCGGCACGGTGACGTGCGACTCGTCGATGACGAGCAGGAAGTCCTCAGGGAAGTAGTCGAGCAGGCAGTTCGGTGCGGAGCCCGGCTCACGACCGTCGATGTGCCGCGAGTAGTTCTCGATGCCCGAGCAGAAGCCGACCTGGCGCATCATCTCGATGTCATAGGTGGTGCGCATCTGCAGGCGCTGGGCCTCCAGCAGCTTGCCCTGCTCGGTGAGCTCGGCCAGCCGCTGCGCCAGCTCGGCCTCGATGCCGCCCAGCGCCCGCTCCATGCGCTCCGGGCCGGCGACGTAGTGCGTGGCCGGGAACACGTACATCTCCTGGTCCTCGGTCAGCACCTCGCCGGTGACTGGGTGCAGGGTGAGCAGCCGCTCGATCTCATCGCCGAACATCTCGATGCGCACCGGGTGCAGCTCGTACACCGGGAACACCTCGATGGTGTCCCCGCGCACCCGGAACGTGCCCCGCTCGAAGGACAGGTCGTTGCGCGCGTACTGGTTCTCGACGAACTGCCGCAGCAGCGCGTCGCGCTCGATCTGCGTGCCCACCCGCAGCCGCACCATCCGGTCGACGTACTCCTGCGGCGTGCCCAGGCCGTAGATCGCCGAGACGGTCGCCACCACGATGACGTCGCGCCGGGTGAGCAGGGAGTTGGTCGCCGAGTGCCGCAGGCGCTCGACCTCCTCGTTGATCGAGGAGTCCTTCTCGATGTACGTGTCCGTCTGCGGGATGTAGGCCTCGGGCTGGTAGTAGTCGTAGTACGAGACGAAGTACTCGACGGCGTTGTCGGGCATGAGCTCGCGGAACTCGTTGGCCAGCTGCGCGGCCAGCGTCTTGTTCGGCGCCATCACCAGGGTCGGCCGCTGCAGCCGCTCGACCAGCCAGGCGGTGGTCGCCGACTTGCCCGTGCCGGTCGCGCCCATGAGCACGACGTCCTTGGCCCCGTCCCGGATCCGGCGGGCCATCTCGTCGATCGCCTCGGGCTGGTCGCCGGCCGGCTGGAAGTCACTGATGACGCGGAAGGGCGCCACGCGCCGCGTGAGATCGGTGACGGGTCGAGTCATGGCGCAACGCTATGCCGGGGGTCCGACAACGGCGAGGGCCGGCGACCCCCAGCGAAACGCGAACCGCGACACGTGCGACCCGCAGGGCTCCACCGACCGCGACAACCGGCGACCCTCACCGGTCCGGCGACGCAGCCAGGATCAGCTGCCATGCACGCTCGACCTGTGCCTCGAGCTCCACGAGGTCCCCGCTGTTGTCCAGCACCACGTCGGCGACCGCGGCGCGCTCGGCGTCGCTGGCCTGCCGGCGCATCCGCTCGCGCGCGTCGGCCACCGCGATGCCGCGCACCGCGAGCCTGGCCAGCCGGACCGGCTCCGGGGCCTGGACCACGAGCACCACGTCGAAGGCGTCCGCCCCGCCCTGCTCCACGAGCAGGGGCATGTCGTAGACGACCACGGGCGCGCCGCTGCGCTCGGCCTCGGCCAGCAGCTCGGCGGAGCGCGCGGCGATGCGCGGATGCATGATCGCGTCGAGGTCGGCCAGCGCTGCGGGGTCGGGGAACACGATGTCCGCCAGGCCGGGCCGGTCGAGGGTCCCGTCAGGGCGAAGGATCCCCGTGCCGAAGCGGGCGACGATCGCCTCGAGCGCGGGTGAGCCGGGCACGACCAGCTCGCGGGCGATGGCGTCCCCGTCGACCACGACTGCCCCGGCCCGCTCGAGCAGCCGCGCGACGCTGGACTTGCCCGACCCGATGCCCCCGGTGAGCCCGACCCTGACCGCCATGGGCGCCAGCATGGTGGACCGACACCGCTCGGCGCGTGGCGGAGGCGCCACGCTGCGGATGACCGGCGGAGGTGGCTGGGCCCCGCGCCAGGTCCGAGGGCGCGCCCTGGTCGCCCGCCGGCCCGAGCGGCGCTTTCCGGTGGGACGCCGGCGATGGGCGAAGATAGCCCCGTGACCGAGCAGGGCGGCCGGGGGGCCAGCGAACCGAGAGCACCGGCGGATGGCATCTCGGTCCAGGGCACGGCACTGGTTGGCATCGGCCTGGTGATCTCGCAGCTCATCGCGATGCTGCAGATGCTGGTGGTCTCCCGCATGCTCGGCCCGGAGCAGTTCGGCGTGTTCGGGGCCATGGCGGTGATCCTGCTGCTGGGCAGCACGTGCCTGGGAGCGACCCAGGTGGTGGTCTCACGGCACGTCGCCTCCGGTGGGTCGGAGCGCCACATCGGGGCGTGGCTCGTCCTCGTCGTGGGCCTGGTCGCGTTCGCGATCACCGCGGTGCTCGCCCCGCTCATCAGCGCGGTGCTCGACCTCAGCGACGTGGTGGGCGTCATCCTCGTGGGCGCAACCTTCGTGCCGTTCGCGGTCACCGGCGCCCAGCTCGGCCTGCTGCAGGGTGCGGAGCGCCATACGCGGCTCGGCGCGCTGTACGTCGTCTCGACCGGCGCTCGGGTGGCGGGGGCCATCCTGGGCGCGGCGATCGGCGGCACGGCGGACGCCGCACTGCTGGGGCTGACCCTGGGCGCGACCGTCGGGGCGATCGCTGGGCAGTTCATGCTCGTCGGGCAACCCTCGTGGGACGCCCACGGCGAGGAGGGCCCACGCCGGTTCCTCACCGACGTCGCGCACGCTGCGCATGCCCTGATCGCCCTCTACGCGCTGACCAACATCGACGTGCTCATCGCGCGCGCCCAGCTGCCGGCGTACGACGCAGGCCTCTACGCCGCCGGCGCGCTGGTCAACCGCGCCGTCTTCTTCCTGCCGACGGCGATCCTCGTGGCAGCGTTCCCGCGGATGGTCGCTGGCGCGCGCAACGCCCAGCGCCAGGCTGTGTTCGCCGTGGCCGGGTTGGGCCTGCTGGCGTCCGCGATCGTGGCGCTCCTGCCGAACCTCGTGATCGGGATCATGGCTGGCGAGCAGTTCCTCGCGGTGGCGCCGGAGGCGTGGATCTTCGCCCTCGCGGGTGCCGGGTTCGGCGTCGTGCAGGTGCTGCTGTACGCGCGCATGGCCCATCACGACCGGCGGGCGGCGGTGCTGCTCTGGGGGGGTGTCATCGCGCTGCTCGTGCTCGGGATCACGCTGGGAACGTCCATCCACGCGCTGGCGCTGTGCGCGGCGTTCGTGGCCTGGGTCGTGGCGATCGCTGGCGTCATCTGGGCGCGGACGAGTCCCCCGCCGCTGGGCTCGGAGGTCGTCGGCGACGACGAGCCGGTGCCCACCCCCTGGGACTGAGCCGGCCACCGCCGTCATCTGGTAGGACCTCCGGCTCTGGTAACTCCAACACAGTCAGTGGACTGTGGAACCAAGCCGCGGGCGCGCGGTCCGTGGCGCAGACAACGGGGTGCGTCATGAGGGTCGATGGCCGTGCCGTCGTCGAGCCG
>DASVBK010000089.1:0-21769 GCA_036375875.1 Candidatus Nanopelagicales bacterium | reverse complement strand
TCGAGCTGCTGGCCGGCCGGCACGACCTCCTGCACCAGGCCGATGCGCAGCGCCTCGGCCGCGCCGAACTCGTCGGCCGTGAGCAGGAACCGCATGGCGTTGCCCCAGCCGAGGCTGGCCTGCGCGCGGAACGTGGCCCCGCCGAACGGGATGATGCCGCGGCTGATCTCCAGCTGCCGGAACCGCACATCGTCGGCAGCCACGACGATGTCGCTGGCCAGCGCGAGCTCGATGCTCAGCGTGTAGGCGATGCCCTGCACCGCCATGACCACCGGCTTGGGCACCGGCGGCCCCCACACCCCGAACGGGTCGACCGATGACGCGCCGGACAGCGCCTGGGGGCCGCCGGCCGCCACCGCTGGGCCCACTTCCGCCAGATCCAGCCCTGCGGAGAAGTGGGCCCCGATGCCGTGCACGACGCCCACGCGCAGCTCTGGGTCGTCGGCCAGCTGCTGGTAGGCGGCGCCGACTGCGGCGATGGTTGCCAGGTTCCAGGCGTTGCGCTTCTCCGGCCGGTTCACCCCGATGGTCAGGACGTGGCCGTGCCGCTCGACGAGCACGGGGCCGTCGGCGGGCTCGGCTGCCGTGAGCGTGGCTGCGGTGGAGTTGGCTGGGGTGGGGTTGGCTGGGGCACTGGCAGGCTCGGTCATGGCGGGATCATGGCACTGGCTGCGCCTCACCCGCCGAGGGGGCCGAGCAGGGCCGCGGCCAGCGCCACGCCACCCACCAGCACGGCCACCGTGTCGCGGCCCCGCCAGCGCACCGGCCGCGCGCAGGTGCGCGGCTGCCCCGAGCGCAGCCCACGCACGTCGAGGGCGACCGCCAGCCGGGCACCGCGACGCAGGGCGGCCACCAGCAGGCGGAACGTCATCGACAGGAACCAGAGGGCACGCGCCCGCACGCCTCGGTCACCGACCCCCCGCGCCCGGCTGGCACGGCCCAGGATCGCCCACTCCTCGGCCAGCAGCGGCAGCAGGCGCAGCGCTGCGAGCACCGCGTACGCCGCGCGCGCCGGCACCCGCACGCGGGCGACCAGGGCGTCGGCCAGCCGGATGGGGTCGGTGGCGACCGCCGCGAGCAGGCCGGGGAGCGCGACGGCCAGGACCCGGCTCGCCGGCAGCGCAGCCGCCTGCCACGCCGCGGCACTGGTGAGGCCGGCGCCGCTGAGCAGGGCGTTCGACAGGGCGACGCTGGCGCTGGCGACCACGGCCGGCACGGCGAGCGCGGCGACGCGCCGGCCGCCCACCGCACCGAGCAGGCCGACTGCCAGGGCGAGCGCCGCGAGCAGCAGGTTCAGTGCGACCGAGCCGGAGGCCAGCCCCGCGAGGCTCCAGAGGCCGGCCCCGGCCAGCAGGGCCAACGGATCCAGGGAGCGCAGGCCCCGCGCCGGGAGCAGGGGTACCTCGGCTGGGGACCCGGGCCCGACCGACGTGACCGTCGACTCGGCGGACTGCGCCACCCCCCGCAGCCGCACCTCCCGCGCGCCGAGGGCCGACACGAGGTGCGGATCGTGCGTGGCCAGCACGACCGCCCCACCGGCATCCCGGTGCTCGGCGATCATGTCGACCACCTCCGCCCAGGTGGCGGGGTCCTGGCCGAACGTCGGCTCGTCGAGGAGCAGCACCGCGGGGCCGGCCGCCAGCGCCGTGCCCACGCTGAGCCGCCGCTGCTCACCGCCGGACAGCGTCCACGGATCGGCCTCGGCCAGCCCGGCCAGGTGCAGCCGCGCCAGCAGCGCCGCCACCCGCTCCGGCGAGCCGCTCGTGCCGTGCGCCAACTCGTCGCGCACGCTGCCGGTCAGGAACTGGTGCTCCGGGTTCTGGAACACGGTGCCGAAGGTGCGTGCGACCGATGCCGGCGGCCAGGTCCACGGCGCCTCGCGCCACGCCGCACCCCCGCCAACGCGCACCCGCAGGCTGCCGGCGCTCGGCGCCAGCAGCCCGCCCAGGCACGCGAGCAGCGTCGACTTGCCGGAGCCCGGGGGGCCGGTCACCGCCACCACCTCGCCCGCGCGCACGAGCAGGTCGGTCGGGGCCAGCCGCCCGTCCACCGCAAGGTTCGCGGCCTCCAGCACGCGCGAACCGGGCTCACCCCGCGGCGGTCGACTCGGCAGGTGGGCGTGGTCCAGCCAGACGCGCGCCGCCAACGCCGGGTGCGCCTCGAGCAGGGCGGCGATGGCCGCCGGGGCATGGGCCGTGACCCGACCTGCCTCGACGAGCAGCACCAGGTCCGCGCGCGCGAGCCACGGCTCGACGCGGTGCTCCACCACGACGACCGTGCAGCCACTCGCCGCGCGCATCGCCGCGACCGCGGACACGACCGCCGCTGCGGACTCGGGATCGAGGTTCGCCGTGGGCTCGTCGAGCAGCAGCACGGCCGGTGCCCCGACCTGGGCCGCGGCAAGCGCGAGCAGCTGCTGCTGACCGCCACTGAGCCGATCGGTCAGCGCCGTCAGCGGCACCGCCAGGCCCACTGCCCGCAGTGCCGCGCGCACCTGGGCCCAGATGCGCTCGGGCGGCACGGCGACGTTCTCCAGCGGGAAGGCCACCTCGTCGCCGACGCGCTCCATCACGAGGTTGCCCTCGGGCTCCTGCTGCACCAGGCCCCGGCGCCCGTCCGTGGGGCTCAGCTCGATCCGCCCGGTGGCCTCGCCCTCGGGCAGCGTCCCGGCAAGTGCCGCCAGCAGCGTGCTCTTGCCCGAGCCGGAGGCCCCGATGAGCACCACGAGCGAGCCGGGTGCCACCTCGACGGTGACCTCGGCCAGCGCCGGGCGCGCCCGACCGGGGTAGCGGTAGGACCAGCCGCATGCCGTGATCCCCGCCCCCAGCTGCTGGCGCGCCCCGGGCACCGGTCAGGCGCCGACCTGCGCGCGCCGCTCGCGGCCGACGGGGAAGGCGTCCAGCACCCCGGTGCGTGCCAGCCGACCGGCCAGCACGTGGGAGCCGACACCGGCGATGACCGCCGAGGACGCGGCGCACGCGACCAGCCAGGCGAGCTTCCAGCCAGCGGACCACTCGGGGTACCAGAACACCGGGTCCAGCACGCCGGGGACGACGCCCGCCGCTGCCCCGGCAACCGCCGCGGTGACCTTGCCGAACGCGCGGTAGCGGCGGGCCGCGAAGACCAGTTCCGGCGCGAGGCCCTGCAGCACCCCGTACCAGAGCACCGAGAGCCCCCACCACGCGCCGAGCAGCCACGAGACGGCCGCGGCGAGGAAGGCGGTGGCCAGGGCGGCGCCGGGGCGGCGCACGATGAGCATCCCCAGCACACCCGGGACCAGCCACACCCCGTAGAGCAGGGCCTGCGCGGGCGGGAAGGCCGCGAAGGCCGGCGCGGTGGCCGACCAGACGAGGTTCCAAGCCCAGAACACCACGCCGGAGACGACCGCCAGGACGGCGACGGTGACGATGTCGAGGGTGCGCCAGCGACGGGACATGGGGACGACCTCCTGGTGGGCGGTGCCACGCCAGGTGGGGCGACGACTTCCTTCGCCGGCATGACCCGGATCAGGTTCGAGGGTCTGCGGTTTCCCGCACTCTCAGCGCCCGTGCCTGAAGGCAATGCCCCTGAAGGCCCTGCCCGCGACGACGGCGCTCCCCTGTCGTGGTGGCACAACGCTAGCACCGGCTTAGCGCACTGGCCCGGGCGCGCCTCTGGACGGCCGGGGGCCCGCGGGTCCACGCTGTCGCCCTGGAGGGTCCATGCTGTGGACCCGGAGAAGGGGGGCGGCGATGGCGCGGCATCGGCTCGTGATCGGCGGACTGGTGGGGGGCCTGGCCCTGCTCGCTGGATGCGCCAGCGACGGCGGGGACACCGCGGCCACGCCGTCCGCCCCCAGCTCTGGCGGCGCCACCGCGTCGGCCAGCGGTTCGGCCGCCCCTGGGTCGGGTGGCAACGGCTCGATCTACGTGTCGAGCACGACCGAGGGCTCGAAGGTGATCACCCGCTACCCCATCGCCGCCGACGGCAGCCTCGGCGCCCCGATCGAGGTGGTCAACGAGGCGGCGGACGCCGAGACGTTCCCCGGCGTGGTCGACGGCCTGGGTGACAGCCTGCTGACCGGCACGTTCACCCAGTACTGGACCACCGAGGTGCAGCAGCGCGATGCCACCACCGGCGCGGTGGGCAGCACCGTGCCGGGCAAGCGGTGGTGCGGCGGCGAGGGCCTGACGTACAACGCCTGCGTGCTGCTCGACGACGGCACGCTCGCGCGCACCTCCGAGCTCGGCGGCGAGGGCCTGCGGGAGGGCACGATCGACCTCACGGCACTGTCCGACGGCTCGACCACCAAGACCCTCGGGCCCTACGAGGGGCTCAGCTCAGTGCTGGGCTCCACCGATCCGAACGTCCTGTTCCTGACGATCAGCACCGAGCCGCAGGTGGACCCGCCGGAGCCGCAGCCGGGCACCGTGCAGCGGCTGGACGTCAGCACCGGCACGGCCTCCGAGCTGGGGTCCTACCCCACCGGGTGGTACCCGATCTGCCCCATCGGCACCGACTCGGTGCTCGGCTACCCGCCGGACGGCTCCGGGGCCCCGTCGGTGGTCGGTCCGGCCACGATCGGCGAGCTCTCGTGGGACGACAAGGACACCCCGCTGGGGTGCTCCGCCGACGGCCGGTACCTGTACCTGCAGCAGATCCCCCAGCCGCCGACCGAGACCGAGGACGACACCACCCCCCCCAACCCATCGACCTCGATCGACCGGATCACGGTGGCCGACGGCACCCGGACCCCGGTGGCGACCCTCGACCCGGGGGTGTGGGCGGAGCAGGTCACGCGCTGAGTTCGTCAGGGGCTGGGATCCCGCCGGGTCACCCCAGCGCGGCGCCGAGTCGATCGCCGAGCACCACGGCGGCCATCCCGAGTCCCATCGTGAGCGCGGCGTAGGCCAGCGCGGCACGCCCGCGGCCTTCGTGCAGCAGCAGGTAGGCCTCCAGGGAGCACGTGCTGAACGTCGTGAGGCCGCCGCAGAACCCGGTGCCGACGACCAGTCGCCAGGTCTCCGCGCTGGCGGCTCTCGCCGGATCGGACGCAGCCGCCGCGAGGCTCCAGGCCAGCACGACGCC
Source organism: Candidatus Nanopelagicales bacterium (assembly GCA_036375875.1). GTDB lineage: Bacteria > Actinomycetota > Actinomycetes > S36-B12 > CAIYMF01 > Prado023. Next base: position 16,702 of record DASVBK010000089.1, on the reverse strand, counting down.
GAGCAGCAGCGAACCGGCGACGTTCACCGCGAGGGTCGCCCAGGGCAGCCGGGTCGGCCCGGCCATGGCCACCACCGTGCGGTCGACGAACGCGCGGACGCCCGCCCCGAGGCCCGCGCCGAGGGCGACGCCCAGCAGGTGCAGGCCGCTGGCGTCGACGAGCGGGCTCACGCCCGCGACCCGTCGGCGACGACCGTGCCGGCCGGTGGCACCGCCCGCTGCGCGAGCCCCCAACCCGCCGCTGCGGCGACGACCCCCAGCGCGGTCGCGCCGACCAGGTAGGCCAGCGCCAGCCCGATGCGGCCAGCGCGGGCCAGGCCGAGCGTGTCGGCCATGAACGTCGACCAGGTCGTGAACGAGCCCAGCAGGCCGGTGGCCAGGAAGGGCCGCCAGGGGTGGGTGACGTGGCCACGGCGCGCCCAGCCGCCGAGCAGCGCGCCGAGCACGAGCGCCCCGGCCAGGTTGATGCCCAGGATCGCCCACGGCAGCTGCCCCGGCTGCGCGGGGATCGCCAGGCCGATGACGTACCGCGTGCTGCCACCGAGCATGCCGCCCCCGAGCACCGCGGCGTAGAGCGCCCACGGCGGGGGCGCGGCGCTGCTGCGCGCGAGGATCGGCACGCGCGCATTCTCGCCGGCCGCCCTCACCGCGATCGCGCCGGGATCGCGTCAGCTGCGGCGCCTCAACCCGCATCCGGGCCGCCGTTCCGCGAGGAATCCCGGCGCAACCCTGCGGCGGGCACGCGGGGCGCACGCACCGGGCCGCCCCGCACGGGGGGCGCGGCTAGCATCCGGGGATGGAGCAGCCCGCCGGGACGCCGCCCGCCGCGGCCCCGCGCCCCGCTGCCCCGCGCCCGGGCCCGCGCGTCGACCCGGCTACCGGCGACATCGAGTTCCGCGTCGTCGCCGAGCCCCACTGGAGGCCGCAGCGCATCTGGTACCACCTGCGGCACGCGGCGCAGGCCACGTTCCACCACGACGGCGACCAGTGGGTGGCGCGGCTGCCCCGGCCGCCGGTGGATCGGCTCGAGTACCTGCTCTCGGTCCGCTGGCCGGACGGCACGGAGTCGTTGGTGCCCGATCCGAGCAACCCGCGGCGGGTCCGCGGGGTGTTCGGTGACAAGTCCGTCGTCGAGCTGCCCGACTACAGCCCGCCGTGGTGGCTGGCCGTGGCGGACGCGGCGGACGCGCAGGCGCGCCGGGACGCCGAGGCCCGGGCAGCGGCGCACCGTCGCGCGGTCGGCCTCGACCGCCGCAGCCCAGCCGTGGCAGGCGCGCGGGCGGGCGGCGGGCTCATCGCCGTGCCGATGCCCGGCGCCGGCGCCGTGGGGGCCGAGCCGGGGGCCACCGCTGCCACCGAGGGCGTGGCGTCGGTGCGGGTGGCCCACAGCGCCCAACCCGGCGACGACCGGTGGCGCCGTTCCCCGATCGCTCGTGCCCGCCCCGCCGGTGGCCTCGTCACCGAGCACGCGTTCGCCCCTGATGACGTGGTCGACCCGGAGGCCGAGGTCGCGGTCACGGGCCACCTGCTCGTGCCCGAGGACAGCCGGCCCGGCGAGCCGCTGCCGCTGCTGGTGGTCCACGACGGCCCGGAGTACGCCGAGTACGCCGACCTCGTGCGCTACCTGACGGTGCTGGCGCGCATCGAGCCGCAGCTGCGCTGCCGCGTGCTGCTGCTGGCCCCGGTCGACCGCGACCGCAGCTACTCGGCCTCCCCCGCCTACGCCCGGGCGCTGGTGACCCGGATGCTGCCGCAGGTGACCGGCGCCTTCGCCACCCGCGGGCCGCTGGTCGGGGTGGGATCGAGCCTCGGGGGCCTGGCGATGCTGCACGCGGCCGTCGCGCACCCGGCCACGTTCGGGGGCGTGTTCAGCCAGTCCGGCTCGTTCTTCCGGCCGCGGACCGACGACATGGAGCGCGGCTACCGGTACTACGGCCGCATCGTGCGCTTCGTCGACGACGTGGACGCCGAGCCGGCACGCCTGGCCGGCCTGCGCGTCGCCCTGACGTGCGGCACCGGTGAGGAGAACCTGGCGAACAACCGTGCCCTGGCCCGGCGGCTCACGAGGCTGGGCGTGCCCACGGTGCTGCTCGAGCACCCCGACGGCCACAACCACACCGGCTGGCGGGACAGCCTCGATCCCGGCCTGCGCACGCTGCTCCAGCGGCTCTGGGCGCCCGCCTGATCCCGGATCCGGGCCAGGCTCGCGCTGCGCGACGGGCATCCGGCCCCCGGCCGGGGGAGACTGCCGGCCATGCGTCGCGACGAGTGGCAGGTCTGGGCCCCGACCTTGGGCACCACCGGCCACGTGGTGGCCTACGGCCACTGGGGCCGGCCGGTGCTGTACTTCCCCTGCGAAGGCGGCAGCGCCTACGACATGGAGCAGCACGGGATCGTCCACACGCTCGCCCCGGCGATCGAGGCGGGCCGGATCAAGCTCTACACGGTCGACGCCAACGACCTCTGGTCGTGGTCGAACCAGTCCATCCCCAGCGAGGAGCGGGCGCGCCGCCACGACGCCTGGTTCGCGTGGATCACCGACGAGGTCGCGCCGGCCATCCACGGCGACTGCGGGGGCTGGCAGCCGATCGTCACCGCTGGCGCCAGCATGGGTGCGTACCACGCGGTGAACGCCGCCCTGCGCAGAGCCGACCTGTTCCCCCATGCGGTCGGGATGTCGGGCAACTACGACCCGAGCCACTGGCACGCGTGGGGCGAGCAGGGCGCGGCCATGTACTTCAACAACCCGATGGCCTTCGTGCCGAACCTGCACGGCGAGCACCTCGACTGGCTGCGCAGCCGGCTGTTCGTGCAGCTGGCCGTCGGCTCGGGGGCGTTCGAGGAGCACCCGACCCGCGCCCTGCCGGGCAGCTGGGCGCTGGCCCACGCGCTCTGGGACAAGGGCATCGGCTGCTCGCTGGACGTGTGGGGCACCGACACCCCGCACGACTGGCCTTCCTGGCAGCGCATGGCCGCCAAGCACCTCGCTCCCCTGTAGCCCGCCCCGTCGGCAGTTCGGAAGGACGTCATGGACCACGCCACCCGCACCCACCTGGTCGGCCTGCTGCTCGGCACCGAGAACGACTGGCCCGTCGCGTTCGAGTCGCTCGTGCGGGCCCTGGGCCCCATCCCCGACGCGCACGGGCTCACCCACGAGATCGCCACGGAGCGCACCACCATCGAGCCGTTCAACCTGCGCGACAAGCCGCGCCACGGCCTGGTGATCGACCGGCTCGCGTACTGGTACTACGTGCCCCGCGAGTGGCTGAAGAAGATCTCGCTCATGGACGACGTGTACCTGCTCAACAGCCCGTTCACGTTCCAGGCCATGGAGAAGCACTCGGCCTACTGCGCCATGATGCGCCTGGGCCTGAAGATCCCCGAGACCGTGCTCGTGCCGTACAAGAACCCGCTGGACCACGCCAAGTACGCCTACACCGCCGAGCGCTACAACCGCCCGTTCGACCTGGCCTCGGTGGCCGCCCAGGTGGGCTACCCCATGTACATGAAGCCCTTCGACGGCGGCGGCTGGCGCGGGGTGTCACGCGTCGACAACGAGCGCGACCTGTTCCGCTCGTATGACGACTCCGGCGAGATGCTCATGCACCTGCAGGCCGCGCGCGAGCACGATGTGTTCGCCCGTGCGCTGTCGATCGGGCCCGAGACGATGGTGATGCGCTTCCAGCCCGAGCGGCCGATGCACGATCGGTATGCCGTCGACCACAGCTTCCTCTCCCCGGCCGCGGGCGAGGAGTGCATCACGATCAACCGCACGGTGAACGCCTTCTTCAAGTGGGAGTTCAACTCCTGCGAGATGCTCGTGAAGCACGGCGTCGACGGGGCGCCCGACGAGGTCTACCCCATCGACTACGCCAACGCGTGCCCGGACGTGGCCGTCACCTCGCTGCACTACTACTTCCCCTGGGCGATGAAGGCCCTGGTGAAGTGGAGCGCGTACTGCCTGGTCACGGGCCGGCCCAACTCCGTGGACCTCGAGACCCGGCGCTACTACGCGATCGCCGACCGCACGGACCTGTCCTACGAGGAGAAGCTGGCCGCCTACCGCGGCCTGGCGGACGAGTACTTCGATGCGGCGCGGTACTACGACTGGTGCGACGCCCGGCTGCGCAACTTCGACGAGATCGCCCTGCAGTGGTTCAGCGGCCCCGGCATGGACGACGTGATCGTGCAGACCGTGCGCGCCACGTTCCCGGCCCACGAGCACGAGCAGTTCATCGCCCACTATCGGGGCCTGGTGGCGCTGTGGTGCCGGGACGAGGCCGCACGGCTGTCGTCGAGCGAGCAGTTCGTGCACTGAGCCGGCGAGCCGCCCGTGCACTGAGCCGGCGCGCGGTCCGTGCCCGGGGCCGCCGGCGCTGGGCCTCAGCCGGTGACGACCATCGCCACGGCCACGTACTGGACCAGGTAGGCGGCAATCGTGCAGGCGTGGAACAGCTCGTGGAACCCGAACCAGGCGGGCGACGGGTTGGGCCGCTTGCGGGCGTAGATGACCCCGCCGACGGTGTAGAAGATGCCGCCGAGGGCGAGCAGCCCGACGATCGCCGGGCCGAACGCCGACCAGAACGCGGGCAGGAAGAAGACCGCCACCCAGCCCAGGGCGATGTAGGACCCGGCGGTGACCCAGCGCGGGGCGTGCAACCAGACGATGGGCAGCAGCAGGCCGATCAGGGCGATCCCCCAGACCAACCCGAGCACGATCGCCCCGAGTCGCCGGTCCGGCAGCGCCGCCGCGAACGGCGTGTACGACCCGGCGATGAACAGGTAGATGTTCGCGTGGTCCAGCTTGCGCAGGAACGCGTTCACGCTGGGCCGTCCGGCACCGAGGTGGTAGGCCGCGCTCACTCCGAACAGCAGCACGGTGGTGAGGACGTAGACAGCGACCGCCAGGCGCAGCCGTTCGGTCGGGGTGACCACCATGAGGCCCAGCCCCAGCACGAGGGCCAGCGGCGCGGCGCTGAAGTGCAGCCAGCCACGCAGCCTGGGCTTCACGACCGCCTTGGCGTGCTCCAGGCGGCCCTCCCCGGCGTGGCCATGCCCGGTCCCGCGGGAGGCCGCGGCCTGCGGGCCGCCTCCGGCGGCGCCAGCGGGGGCCGAGGGGGCAGCGGTCGCCGAGCCGAGCACGGGTCCGGGCGTGGCGGACCCCGCTGCGTCTTGGTCCATCGCCCCAGTCTGGTGGGTGCTGGCCTCCCCGGTCATCCCGAGCTCCTACCTACGGTGACGTAACCTTCGCTAGCGTAAGTTGAGCAGCGTCCGAGGCCCAAACCCAGCGGACGTGAGCCGTGCCACATGCGCGCGGGCGCCCGCAGTAGCCTCGAGCCGGAGCCGAACGGAGGCGTGCCGTGCTGCCCACCAGCGTCACCCTCGCCCTGCCCCCCTGGGCGGACGAGGTCTCGCCCCCACCCCTGCCGCAGGTGGCTGACCGCATGGCCCTCGTGCTGCGGCTCGCGGCACGCAACGTCGCCGAGGGGTCCGGTGGACCGTTCGCAGCCGGTGTCTTCACCCGCGACGAAGGCCGGCTGGTGTCGTTCGGCGTCAACTGCGTGGTGCCGCAGCGCAGCTCCCTGGCGCACGCGGAGATCATGGCGATCGGCCTGGCACATCGGGCGCTGGGCACGTACGACCTCGGCGCCCCTGGCCTGCCCCGGCTGCAGCTGGTCTCCTCGAGCCAGATGTGCGCGATGTGCCTGGGCGCCGTGATCTGGTCCGGGGTCACGGACGTTGCCTTCTCGACCACGTCCGAGGACGTGGTGGCCGTGGTGGGGTTCGACGAGGGGCCGACTCCGACGCGCTACTGCCAGGAGCTGGAGCAGCGCGGCATCCACGTGCTGCCGCAGCTGCTGCGCGACGAGGGGCTGGCGGTGCTGCGCGCGTACGTCGCCGGGGGTGGCGTGGTCTACAACGCCCACCACTGATCACGCCGAGGTCCTGGTGTTGCAGGCGCGCTCCGGGGCACCGACCATGGCGGCGTGGAGCAGGTCGACGTCGACCCGGTGACCGCGCCTGCGTGCGTGCGCTGCGGGGGTGCTGCCGAGCACGACTTCGTCACGATGTGGCTGTGCACCGACTGCTACCACATCGCGGGCTCCACCTGTGCGGGCGCGGGCGCGAGTGGCCCGGGGGGCGCAACGGGGCCGGCCGGCGGCATGGAGGAGCAGTCGGACGCGGTCTGCTGAAGCAGGATGACGTCGAGGCCGGCCGGCAGGCGACAGCGTCAGGCCACGGATTCGCTGCCCTGCGCCGCAGCGCCGCCGGGTGCGGACTGGCGCTCGTGCTCCCGGGTCAGGCGAGCGATCGCCAGCGCGACGAGGGTGGCCAGCAGCGCCCCCACCAGCGTGGTGAGGATGCGATCGCGGACCGTGGCCATGGCGTCGAGCCCGCTGGGTCCGAGCAGCACGATGAGCGGCGTCAGGCACACGACCTGCTGGGTGGCACGGCCCAGCAGTGCCGTCGCGATGAGCAGGACCAGCAGCACGCCGCAGAGCCCGAGCGCAAGCCACGGTGGCACGAGCAGCGCGAGCACCAGTCCGAGCAGAGCACCCACGACCGTGCCGACGATGCGCTGCCTGGCGACGGTGCGGGTCTCGGCTCGGAACGGTCGAAGGGCGACCGTCAGGGCCACCGGGATCCAGGCGCCGTGCGGCACCTCGACGACGTTCAGCACCGCCACGACGGCGCCTGCCGAGGCAGCCATCGCCGCGGCGTGCACCCAGGCAGTCCACGCGTCGAGTCGATCCGGGGCAGGCCTGGCACCCGGCAGCTTCGACACCAGGGCGACCAGGGCCAGGCCGCCGACCAGCATCCAGCCACCCACCACGCCGGGGTCGTGCGCCGCGGGATCGGAGGCCAGGAAGGCGGCGGCAGTGGGGACGCCCGCCAGCAACCCGTTGCCGTACATGTTGGCCGGCGCCACGAGCAGGCAGGCGAGCGCGGCGAAGCAGGCGGCCGGCAGCGCGTTGCCATGCACCTCGACGGCCACGGCGCCGGCCATGGCAGCGGGGACCGTGAGGGCGGCGGCGAACCTCGCGGGGACCATGCGGGCAGGACCGATGGCGGCAGCGAATCCCAGGACCACGCCGATCGCGGCCGTGGTGCCCTGCAGGAGGTAGCCGAGGATGAGGGGCGCCAGCAGGGCTGCGGCGACGACAGCGGCCAGGCGCAGGACCTGTCCGGGGATGCGCCAGTCAGCCGCCGGGGGGCGCTGACCGAGGGACGACCTCCCACGTGGCGCGACGCGCTGCGTGGGCGGCACGGGCTCGGGGGCGCTCATCGTCGAGCAGCGTAGGACCCGGGCGCCAGCCTGCCCGTAGCCTGCGCATCATGTCCGACAGCAGCGCGCTGCTCACCGACCACTACGAGTTCACGATGCTCGAGGCGGCGCTGCGCGACGGCACAGCGCAGCGCGACTGCGTGTTCGAGGTCTTCACCCGACGGCTGCCCCGCGACCGGGCGTATGCGGTCGTGGCGGGCACCGGCCGCCTGCTCGACCTGGTGGCGGCGTTCCGCTTCGGGCCGCAGGAGCTCGCCCACCTCGCCGGGGCCGGGGTCGTCTCCGAGCAGACCCTGGAGTGGCTCGCCGGCTACCGGTTCACCGGCGACATCGACGGATACGCCGAGGGCGAGGTCTTCCTGCCGGGCTCGCCGATCCTCAGCGTGCGTGGCGACTTCGCCAGCGCGGTGCTGCTCGAGACGGTGGTGCTCGCGGTGCTCAACCACGACGTCGCCGTGGCGTCGGCGGCCAGTCGCATGTGGGTCCAGGCGGGGGGCCGTCCGCTCATCGAGATGGGCAGCCGTCGCACCCATGAGGAGGCGGCCGTCGCCGCGGCCCGGGCCGCCTACCTTGCGGGCTTCGCCAGCACGAGCAACGTCGAGGCGGGCCGGCGCTTCGGGATCCCCACGGCTGGGACCGCGGCCCACGCCTTCACGCTCCTGCACGACACCGAGCAGGAGGCGTTCACCTCGCAGGTCGCGGCCCTGGGCACGGGCACGACCCTGCTGGTCGACACCTTCGACACGCTCGAGGGGGTGCGCAGGGCGCTGGCAGTCGCTGGTCCGGGCCTCGGCGCGGTGCGGATCGACTCGGGCGACCTGGCGGCGGTCGCGCGCGAGGTCCGTGCGCTCCTCGACGCTGCGGGCGCGCACGGCACGCGGATCGTCGCCACCTCCGACCTCGACGAGTACGCGCTCGCCGAGCTCGCCGACGCGCCGATCGACGCCTACGGGGTGGGGACGGCGGTCGTGACCGGCTCGGGGTCGCCCGCAGCGGGCCTGGTGTACAAGCTGGTGGCGGTGGACGGACGGCCCGTGGCCAAGCGCTCGGGCGGGGGCAAGGACAGCCGTGGCGGTCGCAAGGCCGGGTACCGGCCGCTCGATGCCGGGGGCATCGCGACCGCCGAGGTGGTGCGCCAGCTGGCCACGGATCAGGACCCGGTGGGGAGCGGCGCGCCTGGCGAGCGGGCGCTCACCGTGCCGTTCGTGCGGGGGGGCCAGCGCGTTGCCGTCACCCCGTTGGGGCAGGCGCGGCAGCGGCATGAGCGCTCGGTGCTGGAGCTCCCCGAGGCAGCTCGCGCCCTCAGGGCGGCAGGTCCAGCCCTCACGGTGCGCTGGGGCTGAGGCACGTCAGGTCGGCCAACGCCTGCACGTTGCGGGCAATCCCTGAAGCGCCATGCCACCATGACGGCTGACCCACAACGACAAGGAGAGCCATGAGCTGGGTGTGGACGATCATCGGTGCACTGTTCGCTGGCCTGATCATCGGGCCACTGGCACGACTCGTGCTGCCGGGCAAGCAGGACATCAGCCTCATCGGCACGATCCTCTCCGGTGCCGTGGGCGCGCTGGCCGGCGGCGCGATCGCGCAGCTGCTCGGTGTCGGTGACACCGGCGGCATCGACTGGATCAAGCTGTTCCTCCAGATCGCCGCGGGCGCGTTGGCCGTGACCGGCTACATCGCGATCACGAACAAGAAGTAGGGCCGCGTGTCGGAGCCGCCGCGCAGGGTCGACCTGCCGGCGGCTCCGTCATGCCGGGGCGCATGGTCATGGCCGGGGCGCACGGTCGTGCCGGAGCGCAGGGTCAGGTCGGACGCTCGGTCGTGCCGGTGCGAACGGTCAGGTCGGGGCGGCACCGTCGGATCGGGGCGGTGCTGGGATGATCCGGCCATGACCGCATCCCCACCGCCGGCCCAGCCCGCCCTGCACCCCTTCCGCGTGGCGGTGGAGGCGCGCGACCTCGACGGGATGGTCGCGGGGCTCGCCGACGACGTGCGGCTGCACTCCCCGGTGGCCTTCCGGCCCTTCGCGGGCCGCGAGGCGGTGCGCACCGTGTTCGCCAACCTGTTCGAGGTGTTCGAGGACTTCCACTACGTCGACGAGCTCGCCGGCCAGGGCACCCACGCGCTGATCTTCCAGGCGCGCATCGGCGGCCGCGAGGTCCAGGGCCTGGACCACCTGAGGTACGACGCCGACGGACTGGTGTCGGAGTTCACCGTCATGGTGCGCCCGCTCTCCGCGGCGATCGCCCTGGCCGAGGCGATGGGTCCACGCGTGGCGCACCTGCCCAAGGGCTGAACGGCTACCGGACGGGCTCCTCGCCGGGCCCCGGCTGCTGCGGCCCGGGCGGCTCGTCCTCGACCCGGGCCTCGCGCGGCCGGAACAGGACGAACGGCTCAGGCTCGACCGGCTCCTCCTCGACCTCCAGCGGGGCCCCGACGCTGTCGTCGCCCGGCTCCGGCTCCAGCGCACTGACGTGGGCGGCCTCACCGGCGCCGGCCTCGTTGGGCGCGGCTGCACCTGCGTGGTCGGCTGCACCGGCGTCGGGCGGCGAGTCGGTCACCAGGGCCGTCGCCCCAGCGGCCGCAGCACCCCGACCACCGGCCGCCCCCGCCCGGCGCCCCGCCTGCGGCCCCTGCGGGCCGGCGCCCGCGCCGGGGTCCACACCAGCGCCCGCCGCCTCGGCCTCGGGGCCCGTGTCGGAGCCCTCCTCGACACGCCCGCCACCCTGCCCGGACGGCCGCGCCGCACGGGGCGTCGCGACGATCCGGCGGAGCAGGGCCTTGCCGGCCTCCACGAGCACGAAGATCACGACTGACAGCCCGATCGGCACCAGCCATCCGGTGGCGTCCAGCGGCGCCGAACCGAACCAGGTGTGCATGAACGGGGCGTAGACGAAGACCACCTGCAGCGCCAGCATGACGCCGACCGCGATCCAGACCGCGCGGTTGCTGCCCAGCATGTCCGCGCGCAGGCTGGATTCCCGCAGCGACCGCGCGTTGAACAGGTAGGCCACCTGGCCCAGCGCCAGCATCGTCACGGCCGCCGTCTGCGACTCCGCCGACGACCAGCCCCACGACTGGCCCAGCCAGAACACGAGCATCGTCGCGCCGGCGATGAGCACGGAGACGTAGGCGATCCGCACGAGGTAGGCCTTGTTGAGGATCGAGGCTCGCGGGTCCCGTGGCGGGCGGTCCATGAGGTCGGGCTCGGCGGGCTCGTACGCCAGCGCCAGCGAGAGGGTGACCGCCGTGACCATGTTGATCCAGAGGATCTGCACCGGCGACAGCGGCAGGGCGATGCCGAGGAGCACCGCGACCAGGATCACCAGCGACTGCGCGCCGTTGGTCGGCAGCAGGAAGACGACCGACTTCTGGATGTTGTCGTAGATGCGCCGGCCCTCTTCGATCGCGCGCTCGATCGAGAGGAAGTTGTCGTCGGCGAGCACCACGTCGGCGGCCTCCTTGGTGGCCTCCGTGCCCTTGATGCCCATCGCCACGCCCACGTCGGCCCGCTTGAGCGCGGGGGCGTCGTTGACACCGTCACCGGTCATCGCGACGACCTCGCCGTTGGCCTGCAGCGCCTTCACCAGCCGGATCTTGTGCTCCGGGCTGGTGCGCGCGAACGTGTCGGCGGTGCGCACGAGCGCGCGAAGCTGCTCGTTGGACGCGCGCTCGAGCTCCGCGCCGGTGATGGCCCGGTCGGCCGGACCCTCGCTGATGCCCATCTCGCGGGCGATGGCCGCTGCGGTGCCGGCGTGGTCACCGGTGATCATCGTGACCTTGATGCCGGCGCGATGGCAGGTCTCGATGGCCTCGATGGCCTCCGGGCGCGGCGGGTCCACGATGCCCACCAGGCCGATGAGGACGAGCTCCTCGAGATCGTCGTGGCCCAGCGTGCGCTGCTCGGCGGGGGCCGGGCGGGCGGCGGCGGCCAGGACGCGCAGGCCCTCGCCGCCGAGCCTGTCGACCTCCGCCTCCCAGAACTCCCGGTCCAGGGGCCGGGAGCGGCCGTCGGGGCCCTGCTCCGTCGCGCACCGGTCGAGCACCCGGTCCGGAGCGCCCTTGAGCAGGATCGCCCGCCGGCCCTCCGGGGAGTCGTCGAGCACGGCCATGTACTTGTGCTCCGACTCGAACGGCACCACCGCGATGCGGGTGTAGCCGCTGGCATCGAATCCGGCCTTGCGGGCCAGCGTGGCGAGCGCGCCCTCCGTGGGCTCCCCCACGACGCGCCACTGGCCGGTGTCGTCCTGCGCCACCGACGAGTCGTTGGCCACCGCCATGACCGTCACCAGCGAGCGCAGGTCGGCCCGGTCCTCGATGGTCGTCAGGTGCCCGCGGAACAGGATCCGCCCGCTCGGCTGGTAGCCCAGGCCCTCCACCTCGTACCAGCCGCGCCGCGTCACCACGTGTCGCACCGTCATCTCGTTCTTGGTGAGCGTGCCGGTCTTGTCCGAGCACACCGTCGTGACCGCGCCCAGCGTCTCGACGGCGGGCAGGTTGCGCATGATCGCGTTCCGCCTGGCCATCTGCTGGACGCCCAGAGCGAGGGTGATCGTGACCAGGGCGGGCAGCCCCTCGGGGATCGCCGCCACGGCGAACCCGATGGCGGCGGAGATCAGCTCGTCGGGGGCGAAGTCGTGCACGACCCGGCCGATGACCAGCATGACCCCGGCCATGCCGAGGATGACCAGCGACAGCTGCTTGCCGAACTGCTTCATCTCCCGGGTGAGCGGGGTGTCGAGATCCTCGACGTCGGCGAGCATCGCCTGGATGCGGCCGATCTCGGCCTGGGGACCGGTGGCCGTCACCACGCCCACGCCCTGCCCGGCGCTGACGATCGTGCCCGAGAAGCACATGCTCGTGCGGTCGCCCACCCCGGCATCCGGCGCGACGGGGACTGGCGACTTCTCCGTCGGTTCGGCCTCGCCGGTCAGCGCGGACTCCTCCACGCGCAGGTTCACCGCCTGCAGCAGCCGCAGGTCCGCCGGCACCTTGTCGCCCGAGCGCAGCCGCACGATGTCGCCCGGCACCAGGCCGTCGGCGGCGACCGTGCGCCATTCACCGTCCCGGCGCACCTGGGCGTCCAGCGAGAGCATCTGCTTGAGCCCCGTGAGCGCCTGCTCGGCGCGGCCCTCCTGGATGAAGCCGACCATGGCGCTGATCACCGCGACGGCGAGGATCACCCAGAAGTCGATCCACTCGCCGAGGATCGCCTTGAGCACCGCCGCGGCGAGCAGGATGTAGATGAGCACGTCGTCGAAGTGCTTGAACACGCGCTTGACGAGCGGGTCGCGCGGCGGGTCCGGCAGCCGGTTGGGGCCGACGCGTGCCAGCCGGTCGGCCACCTCGGCCGCGGTCAGCCCGTCGGCCCCCGAGCCCAGCTCGTCGAGGACGACCCGGGGAGGCTTGGCGAACGCCGGCAATGACTCCCGCTCGGGGGTTGCGGCGACACCCGTGGGCGCGGCGGGCGGCGCGGGCGTGGGTTCCGGATCCACGAAGGTCCTCCATGGCTCGGCGGCATAGGCCCCGGTGGGGGCGAACCCGACCAACCTACCCGCGGCCGGTGACATCCGGCAGACAGCCCGCTCACCTCCTGCGCACCACGTGGGTACCGTCACAGCAGGGGAGGTGCATGGTGCGCTTCGAGGTGCTCGGGCCGAGGCGGGTCACCGCAGGGGGTCGCGCCGCGGCAGCCCTCCATGGGCGGCGGCTGCGACTCCGGGACGATCACGCGCAGGCGCCCAGCTCACGATCACCCGCCAGCTGCCCGGCGACCGGTTCGACCAGCGGCTGCTCGGCGCCGCGGCGGGCGCCATCCCGGCCGGCGTCGCGGTGTCGGGCACGTAGGTCAGTCGCCGACCCAGAACCCGCGCCCGCCGAACCAGTCCGAGTACGAGTCAGCGCCGCCGGAGCCCCAGCTGTGGCGTGACCCGAGGTACGAGTCGACCACCGCGGCACCGAGGTCGTCGAGCTCCGGCGCCACCACCCTGCCCTCGACCTGCCGGGCCATCGAGTCGATGAACCGCGCGAGGCCCGGGTCCTCGCCGAGCCGGAAGAACGTGACCTGCGCCCCGAGCCGGCCGGAGGCCTCCAGCTCCTGCACGGTCTTGGCCAGCGTCCGCCGGGACGGCGGGTAGGCGAACCGCACGCTGCCGTCGGCCTCGAGGTGCGAGGTCGGCTCGCCGTCGGTCACCACGAGCAGCACCGGCTGCTCGCCGGGGTGCTTGCGGAAGTGCCGGTTGGCCAGCAGCAGCGCGTGGTGCAGGTTCGTCCCCTTGTCCCACAGCGCGTCGAGGGCCGTGAGCTCCTCGATGTCCATGACCTGGGCGTGCCGGCCGAACCCGACCAGCTGCAGGTGGTCGCCCCGGAACCGGGTGGAGATGAGGTGGTGCAGGGCCAGGGCGGTGCGCTTCATGGGCACCCACCGGCCGTCCATCGCCATGGAGAACGAGGTGTCCACGAGCAGCGCCACCGCTGCCCTGGTGCGCGCCTCGGTCTCGGTCACCTCGACGTCGCCCATCCCGATGCGCACCCCCGCCCGGGGATCGCGACCTTCGAGGACCGTGCGCTGGATGGCGTTGGTCAGCGTGCGCGTGACGTCCCAGGGCTCGGTGTCGCCGAACTGCCACTCCCTGGTCGCGCCGCTGCGCTCACCGGCGGCCCCGGCCAGCCGCACATCGCGCTGGCCCTGCCGGCCGGACAGCCGCGTGGCCACGTCGCGCAGCAGTGCCTTGCCGAGCTGGCGCATGGCCTTCGGCGACAGGCGCAGCGCGCCGTCCGAGGTCCGGCGCAGGAAGCCCCGATCCGCCAGGGCTCGCTCCAGCTCGCGCAGCGTGCGGGCATCCACCGCCGCCTCGTCGCCGAGCTGGCGGGCCAGCGCGTCGAGGTCGACGTCGTCCATCCGCGCGCCGGCGTACTGCTGAGAGAGCTGCTCTGCCAGGTCGTCGAGCTCGGCCAGGTCCTGCAGCACGCCCGTGCCGTCGCCGAGGCCCAGGCCCTGGTCGCCACGGAACGACTCCGAGCCGTCCCAGTCCTCGCCGGGGCGCATCGCCCGCAGGTTGCCGTCGAGCCGGGCCAGCGCGTCCTGCAGCGCGGGCGAGCCGAACGCCTGCTGGGACAAGGCCATGAGCTCGGCGCGCTGCTCGGCGGTCATCGAGTTGAGCATCCGCTGGGCGGCGGCGGCGCGCTGGGCCAGCGCGTCGAGCAGCTCGTCCATGTCCTTGGGCTGCTCGGGGAAGAAGTCGCCGTGCTTGGCCATGAAGTCGTCGAACTGCCGGGTGGTGTCCTCGCCGCGGGCATGCGCCTCGAGCAGCTCGTTGAGGTCGTTGAGCATGTCGGTGACGCGCTGCCGGTCGGCCTCGGTGGCGCCCTCGAGCGCCTGCTTCATCCCGGCGAAGCGCTGGTCGAGCAGCTCGCGGCCGAGCAGGTCCTTGATCTGCTCGTAGGCCTCGCGCGCCTCGCTGCTGCGCCAGTCGTAGTCCGACAGCTCGGTGACCGCGGCCGCGGTGGAGCTGGGCAGGTTGCCGATGCGCATCTCGGCGAACCGGGCGTCGTCGTCGAGGTCGCGAGCCAGCTGCTTGCGCTCGGCGAGCACGGCTTTGTCGAGCAGCTCCTTGACCTGCTGCAGCGTCCCGTCGAGGCGGTGGTGGCGCAGCAGCTCGCGGCGGCGCTGCTGGACCATCCGCTGCAGGTCGTCCAGGCCGCGCTGCTGGTCACTGCCGCGGCGCAGGAACTCGCGCATCGCCCACTCCGGGCTGTGGCCGGCCATCACGTCCTCACCGATCGCCTCGATCGCCTCCGCGAGGTCGACCGGCGGCGCGAGCGGGTCGCCACCGGTATAGCGCGCGTAGCGGGCGCGGTGGCCGGGCCGGGGCCGGGCGTCGGTCATGGCCTCACCCGTACACCGTCTGGCCGTCCACCTGCTCCTTGCCGATCTTGCGCGCCAGGTACAGGCCCTCGAGGGCCAGCTCGATGGCCCCGGCGCGCTCGCCGTCGGTGCCCGCGCGCAGCCGGTCCATCACCTGGTCGTAGCACTCGGCCTCCCCCAGCGGGGGCAGGCCGGTGAGGACGTCCCGGGCGGTCACCTGCTCGCCGGTCGTGACCGCGGCACCCCGGTCGAGGGCGGCCACGAGGGGGCCGAGGTCGATGCCGCCGAGGTGCTCGCGGACCGTGGCCGCGGTCGCGGTGCGCAGCAGGTGGGTGAGGATGTCGCGCTCGCGGCCCTCCTCGCCGGTCTCGAACTCGACCTTGCCGCCGAGCACGTCGACCACGGTGGCCAGGTCGACCGGCCGCGCCACGGCCTCGGACTCCCCCTGCGCGCTCGCCCGGTGCAGCGCCGCCGCGGCGACGGTCTCCGCGGCCGCGATCGACAGGCGGGCGGAGACCCCGGAGCGCTGGTCCACGGCGGTCGACTCGCGCAGCTCGCGGGCGAACCGGGCGAGGATCTCGACGAGGGTGTCTGGCACCTCCGCGACCAGGTGGGACTCCTGGCGGATCACCGCCATCTCGTCGGCGAGGGCCACCGGGTAGTGGGTGCGGATCTCGGCCCCGAAGCGGTCCTTGAGCGGGGTGATGATGCGCCCCCGGTTCGTGTAGTCCTCGGGGTTCGCGCTGGCCACGACGAGCACGTCCAGCGGCAGGCGCAGCACGTAGCCGCGGATCTGGATGTCGCGCTCCTCCATCACGTTGAGCATGGCGACCTGGATGCGCTCGGCCAGGTCCGGCAGCTCGTTGATCGCCACGATGCCCCGATGGCTGCGCGGGATGAGGCCGAAGTGGATGGTCTCCGGGTCGCCGAGGCTGCGGCCCTCGGCGACCTTCATCGGGTCCACGTCGCCGATGAGGTCGGCCACGGACGTGTCGGGCGTCGCCAGCTTCTCGGCGTACCGCTCGGAGCGGTGGCGCCACGCGATCGGCAGGTCGTCACCCAGCTCGGCGGCCCGGCGCCTGGACGCAGCCGTGATCGGCTCATAGGGGTGCTCGCCGAGCTCCGCACCGTCGATGATCGGTGTCCACTCGTCGAGCAGGCCGACGAGGCTGCGCAGCAGGCGGGTCTTGCCCTGGCCGCGCTCGCCCAGGAGCACGACGTCGTGCCCAGCGAGCAGCGCACGCTCCAGCTGCGGGATCACGGTGGACTCGAAGCCGTGGATGCCGGGCCACGGGTCGTGGCCTTCCGCGAGCGCTGCGAGGAGGTTGCCGCGCAGCTCCTGGCGCAGGTGCTGCTGGCGATGCCCGGAGGCGCGCAGCTGGCCCACCGTCCGGGGATCGGGCGGCGCACCGGTGGGTCCGTGGGAGGAGGCGGGTGCCGAGCTGGGGGTGGGCTGGTCGGCCATTGCCACACGCTACGTCCGGCCGGGGTGACCGGCGAGGGGAAGCAGCCAGGCTCGGCCGCGCGGGGTCGGCCACGGCTGC
>DASVBK010000064.1:0-6130 GCA_036375875.1 Candidatus Nanopelagicales bacterium | reverse complement strand
TGGTCCGGGTCGCGCACGTGGGGCGTGCGTCTGGCCCGGTCCCGCGGCAACTGCGGCCCGGCTGCGGACGGAACTCGCCTGCAGTCGGTCGCTCCCGGCTCTGCGCCCTGTGCCGGCCTTGTGGGCAGCACGAGTGGCGCGGATCGGTGCGACGCAGTGGTGCGCGGGGCCGCTGGGACCGCACGGGGCGGGCCTGGCGACGCAGCGGATCATATCCCACGGCCAGCCGGAGACCGGCTCAGCGCGTCCAAGCGGCGCCCCGCGCCCTGGCCCGGCCACGGGGCGCGTCGGCCTACGCCTCGACGGCGACCGCCTCGCGATCCTCGGCCAGCGGGTCGCCGACGCTGCCACCTGAGCCGAGCGGCCCCTGGGCCAGCCGGGTGGAGCGGGCCGGGTCGGTGCTGCCCAACCCGCCGACCTCCCGCAGTGCCGCGAGCAGCTCGTCGGGCCGCACGGTGGGGGTCACGTTGCGGATCGTCACCTCGAGCACGGCGCCGAACGCCCCGCCGTCGGACACCTCGCCCACCACCAGGGCCGGTCGCAGGTCGAGCGTGCGCAGGCCCTGCTTCATCATGCGCTGGACGGGCAGCGTCTCGGCCGCCCAGACCGCCTGCCACGCGTCCCGCAGCTCGGCCTCGGCCACCCCCGGCACCTCCAGGCGCCAGCGACTGGCCTGCAGCTGGGCCACCAGGTCCGGGGTGCGCGCCTCGACGACCTCGACGATGTCGAGGCCTGCGGGCAGTGCCGCGTCGAGCTCGGCGCGCAGCGCCTCGGGGTCGCAGCGCTGGATCACGCCGATCTCGACGTACTCGGCCTCGCTGGCCGCACCCGTCGGGGCCGCGTTGGCGTACGACACCTTCGGGTGCGGCGAGAAGCCCGCGGAGTAGGCCATCGGCACGCGCGCGCGGCGCAGCGCCCGCTCCAGCGCCCGCTGGAAGTCGCGGTGCGAGGAGAACCGCAGCGGCCCCCGCTTCGCGTAGCGGATCCGCAGCTTCTGGACGGCTGGGACGACCTCGCGCTCCGGCGGGCGCCGGGCCATCAGCGGGCCTCGACCTTCGAGGGCACCGTGGGCAGCGGCAGCAGGACGGCCTCCGTCGGGCCGACCTGGATCTCGGTGCCGAGGTGGTCGCAGACCCCGCAGTCGAAGCACGGGGTCCAGCGGCAGTCCTCGACCTCGCCCCCGGCCAGCGCGTCCTGCCAGTCCTGCCACAGCCAGTCGCGGTCCAGGCCCGAGTCCAGGTGGTCCCACGGCAGCACCTCGGTCTGCTGGCGCTCCCGCGTGGTGTACCAGGCGACGTCGACGGGCTCGCCGGCCAGCGCGCGGTCGGCCGCGGCCATCCAGCGCTCGAACGAGAAGTGCTCGCTCCAGCCGTCGAACCGGGCGCCGTCGCGCCACGCCTCGAGGATGATCCGGCCGACCCGCCGGTCACCGCGCGAGAGCAGTCCCTCGACGATGCCGGGGCGGCCGTCGTGGTAGCGGAAGCCGATGGCTCGGCCGTACTCGCGATCGGCGCGGATCGCGTCACGCAGCGCGTGGAGCCGCTCGTCGGTGGTCTCGTGGTCCAGCTGGGCGGCCCACTGGAACGGGGTGTGCGGCTTGGGCACGAACCCGCCGATGGACACCGTGCACCGGATGTCGCGGGTGCCAGATGCCTCGCGGCCGGCCCTGATCACGTTGCGTGCCAGGTCGGCGATCTGGAGGACGTCCTCCAGCTCCTCGGTCGGCAGGCCGCACATGAAGTAGAGCTTCACCTGGCGCCATCCGGAACCGTACGCGGCCGTGACGGTGCGGATGAGGTCCTCCTCAGTGACCATCTTGTTGATCACCTGGCGCATCCGCTCGCTACCGCCCTCCGGCGCGAAGGTCAGGCCCGAGCGGCGGCCGTTGCGGCTGAGCTCGTTTGCCAGGTCGATGTTGAAGGCGTCGACTCGCGTGCTCGGCAGGCTCAGCGATACCTGCTCGCCCTCGTACCGGTCGGCCAGGCCCTTGGCGAGCTCGGCGATCTCGGAGTGGTCCGCGCTGCTCAGCGAGAGCATGCCGACCTCCTCGAACCCGGTCTTGCGCAGGCCGGTCTCGATCATCGCGCCGAGGGTCGCGGTCGAGCGCTCGCGGACCGGGCGGGTGATCATGCCGGCCTGGCAGAACCGGCACCCGCGCGTGCACCCGCGGAAGATCTCGACGCTCATCCGTTCGTGCACCGTCTCAGCCAGCGGCACGAGCGGCTGCTTGGGATAGGGCCACTCGTCGAGGTCCATGAGCGTGTGCTTGGCGACCCGCCACGGTGCGGCGGGGGTGTTGGGCACGACCCGGCCGATCCGCCCATCCGGCAGGTACTCCACGTCGTAGAACGCCGGCACGTACACGGCACCGGTGCCCGCGAGCCGCTCGAGCAGGGCACGGCGCAGCGCCGTGCCGTTGGCCACCACGCCGAACCCCGGGTGCTCGGCCTTGAACGCCGAGACGACCTCGCTGATGCGCAGCACCGCCTCCTCGCCGTCCCCCAGGACGACGATGTCCACGAAGTCCGCGACGGGCTCGGGGTTGAACGCGGCATGGCCGCCCATGACGACCAACGGGTGGTGGTCGCCACGCTCGTTGGCCAGCACCGGGATGCCGGCGAGGTCCAGGGCGGTGAGCATGTTGGTGTAGCCGAGCTCGGTGGAGAACGAGACGCCCAGCAGGTCGAAGGCCCCCAGCGGGCGGTGGCCATCGACCGTGAAGGCAGGGATCCCGCGCTCGCGCATGAGCCGCTCGAGGTCGGGCCACACCGCATAACTGCGCTGGGCGAGCACGCCCTCGGCCTCGTTGAGGACCTCGCAGAGGATCTGCACACCCTGGTTGGGAAGGCCCACCTCGTAGGCATCGGGGTACATGAGCGCCCAGCGCACCCGCGCGGCGTCCCAGTCCTTGTGCGCGGCGTTGAGCTCGCCGCCGATGTACTGCACGGGCTTGCCCACCAGCGGCAGCACCCGCTCGAGCTGCTCGAACACGGGATCGGCCGGTCGCATCGTCACCTCGAGCATTGGCCAAGGGTAGCCCGGCTCCCGGTCGCGCGGGGCGCATCGATGCACGGCGAAGCGTGAACCCAGATGCAGCAGCGCGCTGTCAGCGGCTGGCCGTGGGAGCCGCCTCGGAGGTGACCAGCGGTACCGGCCGCCGCAGCCGCGGCAGCAGCATGCCGGTGCGCGCCCGGTACGCCGCCCACTGTGGGTAGCGACTCATGCTGGCCTCCTTGGCGAGCATGTTCGGCACGAACAGGCCCAGCCAGACCCAGGCCAGCACGAGCCACGGCAGCCAGTGACCGGCGACGACCGCGAATGCGGCGTAGAGCACCATCTCACCGAGGTAGTTGGGGTGCCGCACACCAGCGAAGAAGCCGGTCGTGATGAGGCCGGGGCGCTCGGCGAGCGTGAAGTGCTTCTGGGCGTCGCTGGCCATCATCAGGACGACCCCCAACGCGTACGCGACGGCGGCCGCGGCCAGGAGCCAGGCGGCCTGCTGGGTGTCGTCCCTGACGAGCAGGATCGGCGCGAGCCAATAGGGCCCGAGCACGAGCGCGAACGACAGGAACGCGCCGCCGAACGTGATCCGGGCCTGCCACCGCGCGTCGGGCATCACGCGGTCCTTGAGCAGCCAGACCAGCCCGTAGGAGCCGTGCATCGCCAGGTACGTCCACGCGGTGGCCGTCCAGGTGTCCGTCGCCCACATGAGGGCCAGCACGAACGGCAGCGTGCCGCCCTTCTGGAGGTTGATCACCCAGCTGAGCCGCAGCACCTTCGGCCCGCCGAGGAAGTCCTCCGACAGGTGGGTGCGCAGGGCGATCCAGCGCGCGAGAGCGGGGCTCATGGGCCGCAGGGTAGCCGGGCACGGCCGACGCGGTCACCGGACGTTCACCTCCCGACGGGAGCGCCGCCGCGCCGCGCGTGGCGGCACGGGCCATGATCGGGGCCATGACCAGCGACCACGACGAGCACGACTTCGACCTCGAGCAGGTGATGGACCTCGCGGACATCATCGAGGCGCTGCAGGACCTCGGCGACAACCGGCTGCTGCACTTGGGCCTGACGGCCACCGAGACCTGGGACGAGGTCGACGACCCGGTGCTGCTGGGCCCCAACGGCCGGCCGGTGGGCACCTGGCGGGAGGGCTACCCGTACGACGAGCGGATGAGCCGTCGGGAGTACGAGGTCTCCAAGCGGCTGCTGCAGATCGAGCTGCTCAAGATGCAGTCGTGGGTCAAGGAGTCCGGGCAGCGCATCGTCATGGTCTTCGAGGGCCGCGACGCCGCCGGCAAGGGCGGCACCATCAAGCGGTTCATGGAGCACCTCAACCCACGCGGGGCGACGGTCGTGGCGCTGGAGAAGCCCACGATCGAGGAGAGCACCCAGTGGTACTTCCAGCGCTACGTCGAGCACCTGCCCAGCGCGGGCGAGATCGTCATGTTCGACCGCTCCTGGTACAACCGCGCGGGCGTCGAGCGGGTCATGGGCTTCTGCACGGACGAGGAGTACGAGGAGTTCATGCGGCAGGCCCCGGAGTTCGAGCGGATGCTCGTGCGCAGCGGGATCATCCTCTTCAAGTTCTGGTTCTCAGTGAGCCGCAAGGAGCAGGTCGCGCGCTTCACGATCCGGCGCATCGACCCGGTGCGGCAGTGGAAGCTCTCGCCCATGGACCTCGCCAGCCTCGATCGCTGGCAGGACTACACGAACGCCAAGGAGGCGATGCTGTTCTACACCGACAGCCCCTGGGCGCCGTGGACCGTGGTGCGTTCCAACGACAAGAAGCGCGGGCGCATCGAGGCGATGCGCTGGGTGCTGGCGCGACTGGACTACCCGGACAAGAACCGCGAGATCGTGGGCGACCCGGACCCCCTCATCGTGGGGCCGCCGTCGGAGATCTATGAGACCGGCGAGCAGACAGGACGCGTGTACCCAGTGCTGTCCTGAGGGCAGACGTCCCCTCGCTCTCGCCCAGAACCAGCTGCCGGGGTCGGCCTCAGTCGTCCGCGGTGGCCCCGGCGTGCACGTTGAGCAGCAGGCCGATCGCGATCCACGCGGCGAACATCGAGGAGCCGCCGTAGGAGACGAACGGCAGCGGCACGCCCGTGACCGGCATGATGCCGAGGTTCATCCCGATGTTCTCGAACGACTGCAGGCCGAACCAGAGCACGACGCCGCAGGCCACCAGCCGGCCGAACAGGTCCCGGGCGCGCAGCGCGATGGTCAGCCCCCGCCAGAGCACGACCGCCAGCAGCGCGAGCAGCACGCAGACCCCGAGGAACCCCAGCTCCTCGCCGGCCACCGAGGACACGAAATCCGTGTGGTTGTACGGCACGAATCCGCCCTGGGTCTGGCTGCCCTGCCCCAGGCCCTGGCCCAGCAGGCCGCCGGCGCCGATGGCGATGCGGGCCTGTTGGGTGTTGTACCCGAACGTCTGGGCCCCCTCCTCGGGCCGCGCGAACGCAGTGAGGCGATCCACCTGGTACTGGTCGACCAGGCCCAGGACGAACGCCGCGGCGACCGCCAGCGCCGCCAGGGCGGCCAGCGCGAGCAGGTGCAGTGCGCGCACGCCGGCGATGGCGAGCATGCCGGCGACGATCGCTCCGATCACCAGCACGGTGCCGAGGTCCGGCTGCAGCAGCACGAGCCCGGCCGGGACGGCGGCGATGGCCAGCGCGCGGAGCACCGTGCGCACGTCGGGCGCCTCGCGGCGGTCGCGGTCGGCCAGCACGAGCGCGACCGCGACGATGACGCTCACCTTGGCGAACTCCGAGGGCTGGATGCTGAAGCCAGCGGGCAGCCGGATCCACGCGCGAGCCCCGTTCACG
Organism: Candidatus Nanopelagicales bacterium; assembly: GCA_036375875.1. Classification (GTDB taxonomy): domain Bacteria; phylum Actinomycetota; class Actinomycetes; order S36-B12; family CAIYMF01; genus Prado023. The sequence goes on along the minus strand of DASVBK010000064.1, from coordinate 302 downwards.
GTGCTGCCGACCGGCGAGAGCACGAGCAGCAGGCCGGCGATGCTGGCGCCGTACAGCCACGGCGTCCAGCGGCGGATCGTCCGGTGGCCCAGCCGCGACACCACCCAGCACAGGGCCAGGCCGATCAGGAGGTTCATCGCGTGACGCACCGCGTACGTGGCGGTCCACCGGTCAGCGGCCAGCAGCTCGGCGCGGGTCGCCGAGCCGACGAGCACCGCACCGAGCAGCGACAGCGAGATGGCGGCCAGCACGAGCGGCCAGTCCCACTGGCGCAGGCGCGGCGGTGCGGTGCGGGGCGACAC
>DASVBK010000057.1:0-7295 GCA_036375875.1 Candidatus Nanopelagicales bacterium | reverse complement strand
CTGAGGCGCCGGGGCTCGAGCGGGAGCACCGACGGGACGCCTCATCGCCGGCGGCGTGCCCGGTCCTCCTTGGCCCGGCGGCGCCGGTCCAGCAGGGCCGCCACGAAGGTGCCCACCCCGCCGACGAACATGAGCACCGAGCCCACCTGCTCCATCTGGGCGTCACCGCGGGAGAAGAGCAGGCGCACCGCCACGCCGACGAGGAACGCCGCGATCGCGGCCTTCAGCGCGGTCTCGGTGCCCGCGGCACCGCCTGCGCCCGGCCCGGAGAACCAGCTCATGGGGCCAGCACCACGAACGCGCCCCCGCCGCGCCGACCGTCGGCCACCGCGGTGACCACGCCGTCGGGGGTGCGCTGCACCGCGTTCACACCGCCGAAGAACAGGTTGTGCCCGGGCCAGACGTTCACCCGCCCGAGGCTGCTGGCCGCCAGGCCCTCGGCCACCGCAGCGCCCAGGTGCGGCTCGACCTGCAGGCCCCCGGCGTCGGGGTGCACCCGGGCGCCGGAGACCGCCTCGGCCAACGACTGCCCCGCGTCGACCAGGCGCACCATCACCTCGACCATGGAGGATCGGATCCGCTCAGAGCCCCCGGTCCCCAGCGCGACCACCCCACCGTCGGGCGCGGCCAGGATCGAGGGGCTCATCATCGAGCCCATCCGGACGCCGGGCGGGGTGGCATGGAAGCCGTCGGGGTTCAGGTCAGCCTCGCCCAGCATGTTGTTCAGCTGGATGCCGGTGCCGGGGATCACGAACCCGGCGGTGACCCCGTTCGAGGTCGTGAGCGCGGCGATCATGCCGTCGGCGTCGACCGCGCTGGCGTGCGTGGTGCCCGTGGAGGTCAGCGGCAGCGGGGCGCTGCGGCGCCGCTCGGTCGCCTCGGCGAGGGTCTCCACGAGGCTGATCCAGCTGCGCGCGTCGGCCGGGTCCAGCGGCGGGGCCGCGGCCAGCGTGTCGGCGATGATGGGGCCGCCGAACGACGGCGGCGGGTTCGTGAACAGCACGTGCCCGGCACGCTCGGCGACCATCGGCGCGCGCGTGTGCACCTGGTAGGCGTCGAGGTCGGCCACCGTCACCAGGCCGCCCTCGCGCATGAGCGCCAGCAGCGGGTCGGCGAACCCGGCGCTCTCGATGGAGGTGACGCTGCCGTCTGCCACCAGCGCGAGGAAGTCCGCCAGGTCGGGGTTGGTGACGAGGTCGCCGGTGCCCAGCCAGCGGCCGTCGCGCTCGACCAGGCGACGGCTCTCCGGCGACAACGCCATGAGCTCGCGGATCAGGCCCAGGATGATGCCCTGCGCCGGCTCGATGACCACGCCCTCACGGCCGTACCGTTGGGCGGGCGCCACCAGCGTGGCCAGGGAGAGCCGCGCGAACTCGTCGTGCGCGGCGAGCAGGCCGGCGAGCAGCCCGGGCACCGCGACCGAGCCCAGGCCGACGTGGAACGTCTGCACCGTGCTCGGGTACTGCACGTCCATCGGCAGGAAGTGCAGGTCCAGCTCCTGCACCGGCAGCCCGCGGCCCGGGGTGTCGACGAAGAAGTCGCGCACGTGCACTGTGCCCTCCGGCGTGCGCACCACGAGGAACCCACCGCCGCCGAGGGATGCCACGCCCTGCTCGGCGACCGTCGAGGCGAAGCACGCGGCGAGCACGGCGTCCACCGCGTTGCCGCCCGCGGCCAGGGCCTCGGCGCCGGCCCGTGCGGTGGCTCGACTGCCAGCAGCGATCGCGCCGTGGCCGGGACCGCCCGTCGCCACGTCGCTGCCCACCGGATCGATGCCCACGGAAGAGCAGGGTACTGGCCCTACCCTGTGCCACGACCGGCCCGACCACGGGACCGGCGAGCACGGGAGGCGGGACTTCCATGGCCATCCCCTTCAACGGCTCCCCCAGCCACACCCTCGGGGTGGAGATCGAGCTGGGCCTGGTCCACGACGAGACCGACGCCCTGGAGTGCGCAGCCCCCGCAGTGATCGCCGAGGCGGGAGCCGGGTGGCCCGGTGGCAGCCACCCCCGGATCCACCAGGAGCTGTTCCAGTCCACGCTGGAGCTCATCACCGGGGTGTGCGCCACCCCCGCCGACGCCCACGCAGACCTCGCCGCGACGGTCGCCGAGCTCACCCCGATCCTGCGTCGCCGGCACCTGGCGCTCATCGGCACCGGCGTGCACCCGTTCTCGTCATGGAACGACCTGCGCCAGACCGAGGACGCGCGCTACGCCCGGCTGGTGGAGAAGATCGCATGGCCCGCGCGCCGCATGATGATCCACGGCGTGCACTTCCACGTGGGGGTGCCCAGCGGCGACCACGCCGTCGCCGTGACCAACGCCCTCACCGGCCTGCTGCCGCACTTCGTCGCGCTGTCCGCGTCGAGCCCGTACTGGTTCGGCGACGACACCGGCCTGGCCTCGATCCGCACCAAGGTCTTCGAGTCGCTGCCCTCGGCGAGCCTGCCGCCGGAGCTGGTGGACTGGGCCGACTTCGAGCGCCTGGCCGACATCCTGGTGCGCGCCGGCACCATCGAGACGGTCAAGGAGCTGTGGTGGGACATCCGGCCGAGCCCCGGCTGGGGCACCGTCGAGCTGCGGATGTGCGACGGCATGGCGACCCTGACCGAGCTGTGCGCACTGGCTGCGCTGGCCCAGGCAGCCGTGGCAAGCCTGTGCGCCCGGTTGGACGCCGGCGAGGTGCTCACGCGGGAGCCGGATTGGGTGCTGCGCGAGAACAAGTGGCGGGCGGCCCGGTACGGCGTCGACGCGCAGCTCGTGCACGGCGACGGGTCCGTGACGTCGCTGGCCGAGGAGGTCGACGCCTGGGTGGCGCAGGTGCGACCGTTCGCCGAGCAGCTCGGTTCGACCGCGGACCTGGACCGCGTGCTGGCTATCCTTGAGCACGAGCCCAGCTACGTGCGCCAGCGCGGCGTGGTCGCCGCCGGGGGGAGCCTGCGCGACGTCGTGGAGCTGCTGCGGCGCGAGTTCGCCAACGATCGGGTCGGAGGATGACGCCAGCATGAGCATCTCGGTGCAGGGGCCGCCCGCGCAGGACCTGGGCGCCGCGACCGAGCCGCTGGACCTCGACCCGGAGCTGCTGCACGTCGTGAACTCCATGGTCGAGCACCGCTCCGGCGAGCTGGTCTACATGCGCCGCTGGCTGCACGCCCGGCCCGAGGTGAGCCGCGCCGAGCACGAGACCACGGCGGCGCTGCGCGAGCGGCTCATGGTCGAGGGCCTCGCCCCGCACGTGCTGCGCACCGGGACCGGCCTCGTGTGCGACGTGGGCAGCGAGGGGCCGGTCGTGGCGCTGCGCGCCGACATCGACGCCCTGGCGATGCACGACGCCAAGGACGTGCCCTACCGATCGATGCACGACGGGGCCTGCCACGCGTGCGGGCACGACGTCCACACCGCGGTGGTCCTGGGCGCCGGGCTGATCCTGCGCGACCTGATCACCTCGGGTCGCTTGCGCGGCCGGGTGCGCCTGATCTTCGAGCCGTCGGAGGAGGCCATGCCCGGCGGCGCGCTCGACGTGATCGAGGAGGGGTGGCTGGCGGGTGTGGGTGGGGTGTTCGGCGTGCACTGCGACCCGAAGCTGCAGGCGGGGCTGCTCGGCTGCCGGATCGGGCCGATCACTTCGGCCTCGGACCACCTGGGCATCACGCTGACCGGCCCGGGCGGGCACACCGCGCGGCCGGCGCTCACCGTGAACCTCGCCGACGAGGCCGCGAAGCTCGTGCGCGAGCTGCCCGGGGAGGTGCAGGGGGCGGTGCGCTCGCTGGGGCTCACCGGCGATGGCCATGCGCCCGATGGCAGCGGCTGGCGAGACGAGATCCGGCTGGTGTTCGGCACGATCCACACCGGGTCGGCGTCGAACGTGATCCCCGCCGAGGCCGAGCTGACCGGATCCCTGCGCACGCCGGACCCGGACGTGTCGGATGCGCTGGCCACGATCGTCCCGCGCGCGATCGCCACAGTGCTGGGCACCGACCTGCGCCCCGAAGGGGGTGCCGGGCATCAGGGCGCCCGGGCTGACGGCCTGCGCTGGCACCTCGTGCACCAGCGGGGCGTGACCGCCGTGGTGAACGACGCCGAGGCCACCCGGATGATGGCCCGCGCCGCGTCGGCAGCCTCCGGACCCTCGGCCGTGGCCGACACGCCGCACTCGTGGGGCGGCGACACGTTCGGCTGGTACCTCGACCACGCCCCCGGGTGCTACGCGAGGCTGGGCACCCACCGGCCCGACGGCGGCCCCTTCCTGGACCTGCACCGGCCGACGTTCGACGTCGACGAGCGGGCGGTCCCGTTCGGGGCGAAGGTGCTGGTGCTCGCGGTGATCGGCTGGCTGCGGCGGCTGGAGGGCTGACCGGCCGGGGCCCTGCGGCGGGACTCCACTGCGGCCTGCCGCGGCAGCAGGGAGAATGACCCGGTGACCGATGCCACCGCCCTGACCCTGTACGGCGCCGACTGGTGCCCCGACTGCCGCCGCTCGAAGCGGCTGCTCGACAAGCTCGGCGTGACCTACGACTACCGCGATGTCGAGACCGACGCCGTGGCCCTGGCCGAGGCGGAGTCGATCAGCGGCCGCCAGTCGATCCCGGTGATCCTGTTCCCCGGCGGCCACCACGTGGTCGAGCCCTCCGACAAGCAGCTGCAGGCCGACCTGGCCACGGCGGGGCTGCTGCCGGGCTGAGCCCGGGCTGCGGCACAATCCGTGCCCATGCAGGCGCCCGCCGACCCGATCCCCACGCGACCGGACTGGGACGCGTACTTCCTGGGCATCGCGCAGGCGGTCGCCGCGCGGGCCGACTGCCGGCGACGGCGCGTCGGGGCCGTGCTCGTGGCCAACAACCGGATCGTGGCGACCGGCTACAACGGGGCGCCCTCGGGGGGTCCCTCGTGCCTGGCCGGGGAGTGCCCGCGGGGCCTCATGGACCCGAGCGACGTCGCCCCGGGCAGTTCCTACGACACCGGCGCGGGTGCGTGCGTGGCCCTGCACGCGGAGCAGAACTGCCTGCTCTACGCCGATCGCAGTCGCGCGGAGTCGGCCACCATCTACGTGACCCACGAGCCCTGCGACGGGTGCCGTCGGATGATCGCGGGCAGCGGCGTGCGGCGCGCGGTCTGGCCCGGTGGGGCCTGGCAGGTGCGCGAGGCGACGGGCGGGATCGTCACCGGCGGGTAGACTCCGCCGCGTCCTGCTGTGGCCACGTCGCCCGGCAGCGAACCAGCGGTCCATGTGCCGCGACCAGACCCCCCGTCCCCGCTCGAACGGATCTCCCGCATGTCCCGCAAGCTCATCGCCGAGTTCGTCGGCACCTTCCTGCTCGTGTTCCTCGCCGTCGGCGCGGCCGTCTTCGGCATCGGCGGTGGCGTCGGTGCCGACAGCGCCGGACCGGCCTCCGGCACCGTCGGCGTCGCCCTGGCCTTCGGCCTGGTGGTGCTCATGCTCGCCTACGCGTTCGGCCCGGTCTCCGGCACCCACGTGAACCCCGCCGTGACGCTCGGCGTCCTGCTCGCCAAGCGCATGCCCGCCAAGGAGGCCGTGGGGTACTGGGCCGCGCAGTTCGCCGGCGCCATCCTGGGTGGGGCCGTGCTCAAGCTGTTCGTCTCCAGCTTCGGCGTCACTGACCGCACCGGGGGCCTCGGCACCAACTCCTACGACAACGGCGCGATCAACCTGACCGGCGCCTTCGTGCTCGAGGCCTTCCTGACCGCCGCGTTCGTGCTGGTGATCCTGCTGGCCACCGAGCGGATCGCCGCCCCCGGCTTCGCCGGCGTGGCCATCGGCCTGGCCCTCACCGCCGTGCACCTGGTCGGCATCCCGCTGACCGGCACGTCGGTGAACCCGGCCCGCTCGTTCGGCCCCGCGCTGTTCGAGGGCGGCACCGCGCTGTCGCAGGTCTGGCTGTTCATCCTGGCCCCGCTCGCGGGCGCGGTGATCGGCTGGGCGATCTGGAGGCTGACCCGGGTGGAGGGGATCGCCGAGCCCGAGGGCGACGTCCTCGAGATCGACCTGCCCCGCATCGAGGCCGACCGCGAGGTGCGCGACGGGGGCCTCACCCACTGACGCATCGCGCGCCGACCGCCCGTCGCCCCGCTGGGGTGGCGGGCGGTCGTGCGTTCGCCTCAGCCGAGCAGCCGCAGGCGCTCGGTGCCCTGCCAGGCCCCGCCCGGGGGGATCGTCACGGGCGTGACGGCCACGGCCTCGATGCAGACGAACCGCGACTCGTCACCCGGCGCCACGTCGGGCAGGCCGTGGCCGGGCCCGGGGTTCCACACCACGCGGTGCGGGAACCCCTCGGCGACCAGCTCCAGGCCGCCGAGGACGCCATCCCGGAGGATGACCGGACCGGTGACCCCCGCGATCACCCGGTCCGCCGCGGCCAGCGCCGATACCCGGGCCGGCAACGCCTGGGTGAACTGAGGCTCGGCCACCGACGCGCCATCCCAGGCCAGGCCACCCTCGAGCCCCTCGATCCACGCGTCGGGATCGCTCACCGCCAGGTAGGTGTGCAGGCCCCCGGTGAAGGACGCCGGCACCTCGCCCCGGTTGGTGACGGCCAGGCGCAGGTACAGCTCCCCGTCGGCGGCGTCGACGTGCAGGCGCAGGTGGAACGGGTGCGGCCAGATCGCACGGGTGGCCTCGTCGTCGACCAGCTCGAGGGCCACCGCGGCCCGGCCGGGCTCGGCGCCGACCGGCACCACCTGCCAGGCGGCGGTGCGGGCGAAGCCATGCTTGGCCAGCGGCCCGAACGTGCCGAACTGGGGGAACAGCACGGGCACGCCGCCGCGCAGGGCATCGGCCTGGTCAGCATGCGACAGCGGCGACATCCACAGCCGGTCGATGCCATCGGTCCGCCAGGCCATCACGTGGGCGCCCCTCGTGCGCACGGCCAGCTCGACCCCGGCCGCGCGGGCGCTGGCGATCTGCTCGCTCACCTGCGGCTCCTCATCGTCCGGTGAAGCTGGCGTCGCGGCGCTCGAGGAACGAGCGCACCCCCTCTGCCGCGTCGCCGCTGGCCATGATGCCCGGCAGCAGGCCCCGCAGGTGCGCCACAGCGGCAGCGGAGCCCTCACTGCGGGCCACGCGGGCGTTGGCCAGCGTGCCCTGGACCCCCAGCGGGGCCTGCGCCGCGATGCGCTGCGCGATCGCGAGCGCGGTGTCGAGCTGCTGGCCGGCCGGCACGACCTCCTGCACCAGGCCGATGCGCAGCGCCTCGGCCGCGCCGAACTCGTCGGCCGTGAGCAGGAACCGCATGGCGTTGCCCCAGCCGAGGCTGGCCTGCGCGCGGAACGTGGCCCCG
>DASVBK010000045.1:0-17767 GCA_036375875.1 Candidatus Nanopelagicales bacterium | reverse complement strand
GTGGTCTCCGCCGACGGGCACCCCATCAACGGCTCGGTCACGTTCACGGTCGAGGCTGCGAGCGGGGCGTCACCGGGGGCGGCCACCACGGCCGAGGCTCCCGGGGCCTCGCCCTCGGGCACCGCCGCTGCGTCACCTGGGAAGTCGCAGTCCGTCACCGCCTCGCCCGTGCCGGCGTCGACGGGGGACGACGACCAGGGCTCGGTCACGGCTGCCTGGGTGCTGGGCATCGGCCTGGTCGTGCTCGTCGGCGCGATGGCCATCAGCTGGTCGGTGCGCAGGAACCGCTGACATGACCGCCCCCGCGCGTCTCGAGGCCGACACCGGCACCGGTGCCGGGGCCGGTGGCCGCGGTCGGGGCGTGCTGCCCCGCGTGCTGTGGTGGGTGAGCGCCGGCCTCGTGCTGCTGGGCGTCGCCGTCGCCGCCGGGGTGCTGTGGCAGCCCGCCGTCGACGGCCTGCCCGATGCCGGGCGGGTCGTCGTCGACGGGATCCCAGTGGTGCGCCTGGTGGCCCTGCTGGCCGGCGGGACGCTGCTGGGGTTCACGCTCTCGGCGGTGGCCCTCGACCCAGCGGCTGCCGGCCCGTCGGCAGGCGTCGTCACCGAGGCGGGTCGTCGCGACCTGCGGGTCGCTGCCACCGCGGCCCTGCTGCTGGCTGCGATGAGCGCGCTGCTGGCCGTGCTCACGCTCGCCGACATCCTGGCGCTGCCGCTGCGCGACGTGCTCGCCCCCGGCGTGCTGCGCACCTACCTGTGGGACGTCGAGGTCAGCCGTGCCCATGCCATCGCCGCGGTGCTCGCGCTGGCCGTGGGGCTGGGCCTGCGCTCGGCGCGCTCGCTCGGGATGGCCGCGGCGTGGGGCTCGGTGGGGGCCGTCGCCGTGGGCCTGCCCAGCCTGACCGGGCACGCCGCCGGGCTCGGCGGCCACTCGCTGGCGCTCATCAGCGGATTCCTGCACGCCGTCGCGACGGCGGTGTGGGGTGGCGGCGTCGTGGCGCTGGCCACGCATGCACGGCGCGGGGAGCCAGCGCTGCGCGAGCGGGTGCGGCGCTTCGGGGTCGTCGCGATCGTCTGCGTGCTGGTCATCGCGATCACGGGCGTGGCGTCGGCGGCCACCCGGATGGCGTCGGTGAACGAGCTGGTCACGACGCCCTACGGCCGCATGGTGCTCGCCAAGGTGCTCGCCTTGCTGGTGGCTGCCGGGCTCGGGCTCTCGGTGCGTCGGGCCCGCGCCGGCGGCCCGGGGGCCGTGCGCCGGATGCTGCTGGAGGTGCTCCCGCTCGGCGCCGCCCTGGGCATCGCCGTGGTCCTCGCCCGCTCGCCCTTCCCGCGGGCGCCGATCCAGCTGCCGAGCTACGGCGAGACCCTCATCGGCTACCCCTACCCGCCGGCGCCCACGGTGGCACGCGTGGCCCTCGGCTGGCACCCGGACTGGGTGTGGCTCACCGGCGCGCTGCTGGCCATGGCCCTGTACCTCGTGGGCTTCTGGGCGCTGCGCCGGCGCGGTGACCACTGGCCCGTCGGCCGGGTCGTGGCCTGGCTGCTGGGTTGGTCGGTCGTCATCTGGGCCACCTGCACGGGGGTGGCCTGGTACGCCCCGGTCTCGTTCGCGCTGCACATGATCAGCCACATGGCGCTGGCCATGCTGGCACCCGTGCTGCTCGTGCTGGGCGGCCCGATCACGCTCGCGCTGCGCGTGCTGCCGGCGGCCGGCGGCGGCGCCCGGGGCCCCCGGGAGTGGATCACCTGGGCGCTGCACACGCCGCTGACCCGGTTCGTCACGCACCCGCTGTACGTGCTGTTCATCTTCACGGTCGGGCTCTACGGGCTCTACTACACCTCGCTGTACGCCACGCTCATGTCCTCGCACCTGGGCCACTTCGCCATGCAGGTGCACTTCCTGGCCTCCGGCTACCTGTTCTACTGGGTCGTGATCGGGGTGGACGCCGGCCCCCGGCGGCTCAGCTACCCGGTGCGGCTGGTCCTGCTCATGGCCTCGCTGGTGATCCACTCGCTGTTCGCGGTGCCGATGATGATGACCGAGGCGCCGATGGTGCAGGGCTGGTACGACCTCGTGCAGCCGCCCTGGCTCATCGACCCGCTGGCCGACACCCGGCTCGCCGGCGCCATCGCGTGGGGGTTCGGGGAGCTGCCCACCCTCGTGGTGGCGATCGCGCTGGGCTTCCAGTGGGCGCGCTCGGACGAGCGGGAGGCGCGACGCAACGACCGGCGCGCCGACCTCGACGGCGACGCCGAGCTGCGTGCCTACAACGAGCGGCTGTCCCGGCTCAACGCGCAGCCGCCGGGCGGCGAGTAGCCCTCACCCCTGCGCCGACGCCAGGTCCTCGTCGGCTCGGGCGACGACTGCGCCCGCCCGCGTCGCCTCGAGGCTGCGCCCGGCACCTTCGGCGACCTCGACGACGAGCAGGCCCAGGCCGACCAGGAGGGCGGTCCACAGCACCTGCCCCGGGGTGAGCCGGTCGGCGGCGAAGAGCGCCACCACGCCCAGCACGATCACCACGGCTCGCAGCGTCGGGACGAACATCTGGTGGTCGCTGGTGAAGCGCCCCACCCAGGTGTCGGCCAGCGGCGCGCTCCAGCGGTGGAGGGGTCGGGTGATCATGTCCCGCACGCGCGTGCCGGAGCGCGAGCCGCCGGCGAGCCAGCCCGCCAGCAGGGCGGCCAGGCCGAGGGCGACCATCACGAGCAGCGCGGTGGCCAGGAAGCGCAGCAGGATGCCGGCGAGGGAGTCGAGCAGGCCGCCGTACCCCGCGGGGGCGGCAGCGACCAGGCCCGTCTCGCCGGCCTGGAGCGCCAGCCAGGTCAGCCCGCCGGCCAGGCCCAGGCCCAGGCCGGCCCACATCAGGCCGCGGGCGCGCGGACGCCACAGCACCGCCCCGAGCACGAGCATCGCCAGCACCACCGCCCAGAGCCACGACGCCACGGGCAGGACCACGCGCAGCACGTCGACGGCCGTCTGCAGCCGCGGGGTGTCGGCGAGCTCGATGTCACGGCCGGGCACCTTGTCCAGTTGGTCGGCGAACGGCACGCCCTTGGCCACCAGCTCGGCCTGCACCTTCTCGGCGGCGACCTTGGTGTTGAGCACGAGCTGGCCCTGCTGCAGGGTCACCGCGGCGTCCGTGGTGTCCCGGTTGATCGCCGCGACGAAGGCCCGCTGCAGGTCGGTCGCGATGGCGGTCCAGAGCTCGCCGAAGCGGTCGCTCTGCGTGTAGGACTGCACGCCCGATTCGATGGCTCCGTTGATGCCGGCGGCCAGCGAGCTCACCACCGCCTCGCTGTCGACCAGCCCAGCCAGCGGCCCGGAGAGCTTGCCCAGCGCCTCGTTGATCCGGTTCTCGGCGTCGACGGCCGCCACGAGCGAGCCGCTGACCTCGGTGGCGACCACCTGGCGCACCTGCGGGTCGTCAGCCAGCGGCGCGATGGTCTCGACGAACACCTGGGTGTCGGTGAGGGTGCGCTCGGCCCACAGGCCGACGATGGCCACCGGCGCGAGCACGGTGGCGACGATGATGAGCAGGGCGGCGATGATGCGGCGGGCCATGGGCGCAGGGTACGCCTTGCGACCAACTGGTCGGGCGTTCGTCGACAGGTGCGTCGTGGGCATCCGGGCCCGCGCGGCCATCGGTGACGCGACGCGCCGTCGGCTCGGGCGGGGATGTCGGTGGCCGGGGCTACCATCGGGACCTCCCGAGCGGACCGGCCGGAGAAGGCCCGCCCAGCCAGACCAGCCCGCCCAGCCAGACCAGCCAGACCAGCCAGACCAGCCAGACCATCATGGAGGCCCTCCGTGGGGAGCACCCCGAACGGCGCCGGCAGTGGCGACTTCGTCCACCTGCACGTGCACACCGAGTACTCGATGCTCGACGGGGCCGCCCGGGTCAAGGACCTGTTCACGGAAGCCGCCCGCATGGAGATGCCGGCGCTGGCGATGACCGACCACGGCAACGTCTTCGGCGCCTACGAGTTCTGGAAGGCGGGCAGGGCGGCGGGGGTCAAGCCGATCATCGGCATGGAGGGCTACTACGTGCCCATCGGCTCCCGGTTCGACCGGGCACCGTTCGGGTTCGGCGCCGACGTGGGCCAGGACGTCGGCGACGAGGGCACTGCCAAGGGCAAGGTCAACTACACCCACATGACCCTGTTGGCCGAGACCACCGAGGGCCTGCACAACCTGTTCCGGATCTCGTCGCTGGCCAGCCTGGAGGGGCAGTTCCGCAAGTACCCGCGCTTCGACAGGGACCTGCTGGAGCGCCACGGCAAGGGCATCATCGCGACGACCGGCTGCCCGTCCGGCGAGGTGAACCGCTGGCTGCAGGCGGGGCAGTACGAACGGGCGCGCCAGGCCGCCGCGGACTACCGCGACATCCTCGGGCCGGACAACTTCTTCTGCGAGGTCATGGACCATGGCATCGGCATCGAGCGCCAGACCCGTGCCGACCTGCTGCGCATCGCCCGCGACCTCAGGCTGCCGCTGCTCGCCACCAACGACCTGCACTACACGTACGCCAGCGACGCCGACGCCCACGAGGTGCTGCTGTGCGTGCAGACCGGCAAGACGCTGGCCGACCCGAACCGCTTCAAGTTCGACGCCCGTGACTTCTACCTGAAGTCCGCCCAGGAGATGCGCACGCTGTGGGCCGAGCTGCCCGAGGCCTGCGACAACACGCTGCTGGTGGCCGAGCGGTGCGACGTGTCGTTCACCGAGGGTCGCAACCTCATGCCGCGGTTCCCGGTGCCCGAGGGCGAGACCGAGGAGTCCTGGCTGGTCAAGGAGGTCGAGCGCGGCCTGGCCCGACGCTTCCCCGGCGGGGTGCCGGACGACCGGCGCGCCCAGGCCGCCTACGAGGTCGGCGTGATCACCCAGATGGGGTTCCCGGGGTACTTCCTGGTGACCGCCGACCTGGTGGCGCACGCCAAGGAGGTCGGCATCCGGGTGGGTCCCGGCCGCGGCTCGGCAGCGGGGGCGCTCATCGCCTACGCGCTGGGCATCACCGAGCTCGACCCGATGGAGCACGGCCTGCTGTTCGAGCGGTTCCTGAACCCCGAGCGCATCTCGATGCCCGACATCGACATGGACTTCGACGAGCGCCGGCGCGGCGAGATGATCCGCTACGCCACGCAGCGCTACGGCGAGGAGCGGGTCGCGCAGATCGTCACCTACTCCACGATCAAGGCCAAGGCCGCGCTCAAGGACTCCGCACGGGTGCTGGGCCACCCGTTCTCGGTGGGGGAGCGCCTCACCAAGGCGATGCCGCCGGCGGTCATGGGCAAGGACATCCCGCTGGCCGGGATCTTCGACCCCGAGCACCCGCGGTACAAGGAGGCCGGCGACTTCCGGGCGCTCTACGAGGGCGAGTCCGACCTGCGCGAGGTGATCGACACGGCCCGGGGGCTCGAGGGGCTGCGCCGGCAGTGGGGCGTGCACGCGGCGGGCGTGATCCTGTCCTCCGAGCCGCTGCTCGACGTCGTGCCGATCATGCGCCGCGAGCAGGACGGCGCCATCATCACCCAGCTCGACATGGGGGCCTGCGAGTCCCTGGGCCTGCTCAAGATGGACTTCCTCGGCCTGCGCAACCTCACGATCCTCGACGACGCGCTGCGCCACATCGAGGCCAACCGGGGCCAGACGGTGGTGCTCGAGGACCTCTCGCTCGACGACCGCGCCACCTACGAGCTGCTCGCCCGTGGCGACACCCTCGGGGTGTTCCAGCTGGACAACTCGGGCATGCGAGCGCTGCTCATGCGCCTGGCGCCGACGAACTTCGAGGACATCTCCGCCGTGCTGGCGCTGTACCGCCCCGGCCCCATGGGCGCGAACGCGCACAACGACTTCGCCGACCGCAAGAACGGCCGGCAGCCGGTGACCCCGATCCACCCGGAGCTCGCCGAGCCGCTGGCCGGGATCCTGGGCGACACCTACGGACTGATCGTCTACCAGGAACAGGTCATGGCGATCGCCCAGCAGCTGGCCGGCTACTCGCTGGGCAGTGCCGACCTGCTGCGCAGGGCGATGGGCAAGAAGAAGAAGGAGATCCTCGACAAGGAGTACGTGCCCTTCGCCGCGGGCATGCGCGCCAACGGGTACTCCGACCAGGCGATCAAGACGCTCTGGGACATCCTGGTGCCGTTCTCCGACTACGCCTTCAACAAGGCCCACACCGCCGGCTACGGCCTGGTCTCGTACTGGACGGCCTACCTCAAGGCCAACTTCCCGGCCGAGTACATGGCCGCGCTGCTCACCTCGATCGCCGACGACAAGGACAAGTCCGCGGTGTACCTCAACGAGTGCCGCCGGATGGGCATCAAGGTGCTGCCGCCCGATGTCAACGAGTCGCAGTCCGACTTCGCGCCCGTGGGCTCCGACATCCGCTTCGGCCTCTCGGCGATCCGCAACGTGGGCACCAACGTGGTGGAGTCGATCATCCGGACCCGCCGGGCCAAGGGCCGCTTCGCCGACTTCAACGACTTCGTCGCCAAGGTGGAGCTGTCCGTGTGCAACAAGCGCCTCGTCGAGTCCCTGGTCAAGGCGGGCGCCTTCGACAGCCTCGGCGACACGCGCAAGGGCCTGCTGGCGATCCACGAGCAGGCAATCGACGCCGCCGTGGACACCAAGCGGGCGGAGGCCGTCGGGCAGTTCGACCTGTTCGCCGGCTTCGGCGACGACCCTGCTGGTGCGCAGCCGGCCCCCGGCACCCGGCTGGTCGCACCGCCCACCGAGTGGGACAAGAAGACGCTGCTCGCCTATGAGCGCGAGATGCTCGGCCTGTACGTGAGCGACCACCCGCTGTCGGGCCTCGAGCACGTGCTGGCCTCGCTGTCCGAGATGCCGGTCGCGGCGCTGGCCGCCGACGAGCGCGCCGACGGCCAGATGGTCACGGTGGCCGGCCTGGTCACCGGCATCCAGCGCAAGGTCACCAAGGCCAAGGGCGAGCCGTGGGCCATCGTCACCCTCGAGGACCTGGCCGGCTCGGTCGAGGTGATGTGCTTCCCCCAGCTCTACGCGACCGCCGGCGTGCTGCTGGCCGAGGACGTCGTCATCGTGGTGCGCGGCCGGCTGGAGAAGGGCGACGAGGGCGCCCCGCGGCTGCGAGCCATGGACATCACGGTGCCGAACCTGGCCGACGCCGGGGCATCGGGCCCGGTCGCGATCCACCTGGACGTCAGCCGTTGCACCCCGCCGGTCGTGGAGCGGCTGCGCGAGGTCCTGGGCAACCACCCGGGCACCGTCGAGGTGCACCTGCACCTGCGCAACGGCGCCCGCACCACGGTGCTGTCCATCGACGACCGGCTGCGGGTGGCGCCGACGCCGTCGCTCTACGGCGACCTCAAGGCGCTGCTGGGTCCCAGCTGCCTGGGGTAGTCACGTCCGCGGGGCCTCAGGCTGGCCGCGCGATCGGCGCCAGCCGGGCATGCGTGAGGGTCACCAGGTCGCCGGGCTCCAGCTCGACGTCGAGGCCGCGCCGGCCGCCGGAGACCAGCACCGTCGCGTGGCCCAGCGCCGACTCGTCCAGCACCGTCGCGTGCGCATGGCGCTGGCCGAGCGGGGAGATCCCGCCGGCGACGGAGCCGGTGGCCCGCTCAGCGCGCGCCACCTCCGCCATGGCCGCGCGCTTGCCGCCCACCGCCGCAGCCAGCGCCTTGAGGTCCAGCTGGGTGTCCACAGGGACGATCCCGACCACCAGGGCGCCGTCCACGTCGGCCAGCAGGGTCTTGAAGACCCGTTCCGGGGCCACCCCGAGGGCCTCGGCAGCCTCCAGGCCGAAGGAGGCACTGCGGGGGTCGTGCACGTACGTGCGCAGCACGTGCTTGACGCCGGCCTCGGCGAGCACCCGGGTGGCCGGCGTGCCGGCCGACCCTGCCCCCCGCTTCGCCACGGGTCGCATCCTGTCATCCGCGGAGCTCGGCCGCCCAGTCCGGTGGGTCGTCCGAGGACGAAGTCCGCTGCAGGAATGGGCTCGGCCAGCCGGGGAAGTCGAGCAGTTCGGGGCACGTCGTCGCCGCGACCGCGGGCGGGTTGCGCCGATTGCCCCTAGCCTCAGCAGCGTGCCGAAGGTCGCGCTGTTCCCACTGCGGACCGTGCTGGTGCCGGGACGGGTGCTGCCGCTGCACATCTTCGAGCCGCGCTACCGGCTCATGGTCGAGACGCTGTCGTGCGGGCCGGAGGAGGACCGCGGCTTCGGCATCGTGGCGATCCGGCCCGGGGCGGACCCGGAGGCCGACGGCCTCGCCGCGCTGTACGAGGTCGGCACGATGGCCCGGATCACGAGCACCGAGCGCCTCCCGGACGGTCGCTTCGACCTGCTCACGGTCGGTGCGCGCCGCTTCACGATCGATGCGCTGGACACCGCACTGCCGTATGCCCGTGCCGAGGTCAGCCTGCGCGAGGAGCAGCTCGGCGACGCCGACCACGCCGCGGAGCTGGGCCGCACCGCGGTGCGGCTGCTGCGGGAGTACCGCTCCCGGATCGCGGCCTGGGACGTCATCGCCATCTCGGAGATCGCCCACCTGCCCGAGGACCCCGTGGTGCTCAGCTACCTCATCGCCTCGGCGATCGTGACCGACCTGCCCGAGCGCCAGCGGCTGCTGAGCATCCCCGACGCGGAGCAGCGCCTCGTCGAGGCCTGCGCCATCCTGCGCCGGGAGATCGCGGTGATCGGCTGCCTGCCCTCGATGCCCGCGGTCGACCTCGCCGCGGCCAAGCGCTGGAGCAACTGACGCGACGCCCTGCGGCCGCACTGCTGCGGCCTAGAATCGGGACATGATCCGCCGCCTGGACCTGCGTTCCGGCCTGCCCGTCAACCTCGCAGCCGTGGTGCCCCGGGCCCCGATGGACGTCGAGCACGCCCTCGACGTCGTGCGCCCGATCGTGGCCGACGTGGCACGGCGTGGTGCCGAGGCGGTGCTGGACCACACCGAGCGCCTGGACGGCGTCCGTCCGCGACACCTGCGTGTGCCGCAGGGTGCGCTCGCCGAGGCGCTCGACCGGCTGGATCCCGAGGTCCGGGCAGCCCTCGACGTCGCCATCGAGCGCGTGCGGCGGGTGCACGCCGACCAGGTCAGGGCCGAGCACACGACTGAGGTGGTGCCGGGCGGCACGGTCACGATGCGGTGGATCCCGGTGCAGCGGGTCGGGCTCTACGTGCCGGCGGGGCGCGCCGTCTACCCGTCGAGCGTGGTCATGAACGTGGTGCCGGCGCAGATCGCCGGGGTGGAGTCGCTGGCCGTCGTGTCGCCGCCACAGCGGGAGTTCGGCGGCCTGCCGCACCCCACGATCCTCGCCGCGTGCGCGCTGCTGGGGGTCGACGAGGTCTACGCCGCGGGAGGGGCGCAGGCCATCGCCCTGCTGGCCCACGGGGCCCCGCTCGACGACGGCACGGCGTGCCGCCCGGTGAACCTCGTGACCGGTCCGGGCAACATCTGGGTCACCGCCGCCAAGCGCCTGCTCAAGGGGCGCATCGGCATCGACGCCGAGGCCGGCCCGACCGAGATCGCCATCCTCGCTGACGACACCGCCGATCCGGCCTACGTTGCCGCCGACCTCATCAGCCAGGCCGAGCACGACGTCATCGCGGCCGCCGTGCTGGTCACGACCTCGCCGAAGCTGGCGGCCAAGGTGGACACGGTGCTCGAGGAGCAGGTCGCGGCCACGAAGCACTCCCTGCGGATCCGGGATGCCCTCGGAGGGCCGCAGAGCGCGATCATCCTCGTGGACACCATCGCCGACGGCCTCAAGGTCGTCGACGCCTACGCAGCCGAGCACCTGGAGATCCACACCAAGGACGCGCGCGCCGTGGCCATGCGGGTGCGCAACGCCGGCGCGATCTTCGTCGGGCCGTGGGCCCCGGTCAGCCTGGGCGACTACGTGGCGGGGTCCAACCACGTGCTGCCGACCGGTGGCTGCGCCTGCCACAGCAGCGGCCTGGGGGTCGCCTCCTTCCTGCGCGGCGTCAACGTGGTCGAGTACGACCAGGCGGCGCTGGCCGGGGCCGCCGAGCACGTCGTGGCCCTGGCCCAGGCCGAGGACCTGCCCGCGCACGGGGCGGCGATCACGGTGCGGATCCCGCGGTGAGCGCGGCGGTCGACCGGCCGGCGGGACCGGCCGGTGGACGGGACGTGCCCGGCGCGGGCGACGAGCCGCAGGACGTGGCCGCTGCCGCCTCGCTCGCCGACCTGCCGCTGCGGCCCGAGCTGCGCGGCCAGGTGCCCTACGGCGCCCCGCAGCTGGAGGTGGCGCACCGGCTCAACGTCAACGAGAACCCGTACCCGCCGCCCGCGGCGATGCTCGCCGACCTCACCGAGGCCGTCGCGGCAGCCGCGGCCGGGCTCAACCGCTACCCGGACCGCGACGCGCTCGCGCTGCGCAACGACCTGGCCGCTTACGTGCGGCGCGACGTTCCCGCAGGTCCGCCGCTCGATGCGCGCCACGTCTGGGCCGCCAACGGTTCCAACGAGGTGATGCTCCAGCTGCTGCAGGCGTTCGGTGGGCCCGGTCGAACCGCGTTGTCGTTCGCGCCGACCTACTCGATGTACCCGGACTACTGCCGCGACACGTTCACCACCTGGACCACGCTGCCACGACGCGAGGACTTCGCCGTCGACCTGCCCGCGGCGCTCGAGCACGTGGCCGCGGCGCAGCCCGACGTGCTGCTGGTCGCCTCGCCGAACAACCCGACCGGCACCGCCCTGTCGCTCGCGGAGGTGGACGCGCTGTGCCGGGCCAGCCACGGGATGGTCGTGGTCGACGAGGCGTACGCCGAGTTCCGACGGCCGGGCACCGCGTCCGCGGTCGAGCTGCTGCCCGAGCACCCGCGCCTGGTGGTCACCCGCACGATGAGCAAGGCGTTCGCGCTGGCTGGTGCCCGGGTCGGGTACCTCGTGGCCGGCCCCGCGGTGGTCGACGCGGTGCAGCTGGTCCGCCTTCCCTACCACCTCTCGGCGATCACCCAGGCCGTGGCCCGCACCGCGCTGCGGCACGCCGACGCGCTGCTGTCCGGGGTCGCGGCCCTGCGCGGCGAGCGCGACGCGTTGGTCGCGTGGCTGCGCGCCCAGCCGGGGCTGGTCGCCGCCGACTCCGACGCCAACTTCGTGCTCTTCGGTCGGTTCGCCGAGAGGGACCAGGTCTGGCATCGGCTGCTGGCCCACGGCGTGCTGGTGCGCGCGACCGGGCCGCAGGGCTGGCTGCGGGTCAGCGCGGGCACCCCGGTGGAGATGGCGGCGTTCCGGGCGGCGCTGACGAGCAGCATCGAGCCGGGAGATGTCCTGGCGTGAGACGGTAGGGCGGCGCGGCCGCGCCCGGTGCTGCCGTGCCGCCCTGAGCACCGAGCACTGACAGCACACGCAGCAGCCGGCGTCCGCGCCGCGAGGGGAAGGGGCCACACGATGGGCCGGTTCGCGACGGTGGAGCGCGCCACCAAGGAGAGCGACGTCCGCGTCGAGCTCGAGCTCGACGGCTCGGGCGTCACCGACATCAGCACCGGCGTGCCCTTCTACGACCACATGATGAGCCAGATCGGCAAGCACGGCGGCTTCGACCTGGTGATCGCCACGACCGGTGACATCGAGGTGGACGCGCACCACACGGTCGAGGACACGTCGCTGGCCTTCGGCGCCGCGCTGCGCCAGGCGCTGGGCGACAAGGCCGGCATCCGGCGGTTCGGCGACGCAATGGTGCCCCTGGACGAGTCGCTGGCCCAGGCGGTCGTGGACCTCTCCGGCCGGCCCTACGTGATGCACGAGGAACCGGCGATGGCGCCCATGATCGGCACCTACGACACGACCCTCACCCGGCACGTGTGGGAGTCGATCGCTGCCACGGCGCAGGTGTGCCTGCACGTGCGCTGCCTCTACGGGCGCAACCCGCACCACATCGTCGAGGCGCAGTTCAAGGCGGTCGCGCGCGCCCTGCGCACCGCCGTGGAGCTCGACCCGCGGGTGGTCGGCGTGCCCAGCACGAAGGGCGCCCTGTGAGCGCCCGCAGCACGCCGTGAGCCGCCGCGTCGTCGTGCTCGACTACGGGTCGGGCAACCTGCGCTCCGCCGCGCGGGCGCTCGAGGCGGTCGGCGCCTCGGTCGAGGTGACGGCCGACTTCGAGGTGGCGATGGCCGCGCAGGGCCTGGTCGTGCCGGGGGTTGGGGCGTTCGCGGCGTGCATGGCGGGGTTCCGCGCGGTGCGGGGCCCGCAGCTGGTCGAGCATCGGCTCGCAGGCGGGAGGCCGGTGCTGGGCATCTGCGTGGGCATGCAGATCCTGTTCGAGCGCGGCAAGGAGCACGGCGTGGTCACCGAGGGCCTGGGGGAGTGGCCCGGGGTCGTGGCCGAGCTGCCGGCGGCGGTGCTGCCGCACATGGGCTGGAACACCGTGGAGGTCCCGGACGGCTCCCGGCTGTTCGCGGGGATCGCCGACCAGCGCTTCTACTTCGTGCACTCCTACGCCGTGCAGCACTGGGACTGGGTCGCGCAGGAGCCGTTCCACCCGCCCCTGGTCACCTGGGCCCGGCACGGGGCGCCCTTCATCGCGGCGATCGAGAACGGCCCGTTGAGCGCGACGCAGTTCCATCCGGAGAAGTCCGGGGACGCCGGCCTGGCGCTGCTGGGCAACTGGCTCGGCACCCTCGGCTGAGGCCCCAGACGGCGCCGCCGCGCGCCGCACCGCTGGAAATGTCAGAGGTGCCCGGCATCATCCGATTGGATCCGAGCAGGTCCCCCCGGCACCAGCCGGCGGGACACCACCGGATCGGACCGGCAGCCGCGGGGGCTCCCGGCACGACGGGAGGATGACGCGATGCGACTGCTGCACACCTCGGACTGGCACCTTGGGCGCACGCTCCACGGCCTGGACCTCATCGAGGAGCAGGCGCAGGCGCTCGCCCACATCGTCGAGGTGGCCCGGGCCGAGCAGGTGGACGCCGTGCTGGTGTGCGGCGACGTCTACGACCGGGCCGTGCCACCGGTCGAGGCGGTGCGCGTGTTCGAGCGATCGGTGGCGGCCCTGGCCGCGTTCACGCACGTCGTGATCAGCTCCGGCAACCACGACTCGGCCATCCGGCTCGGCGCCCTGTCGGCGCTGCTCACCGAGCGGGTGCACATCCGCACCCATGTCGACCTCGTCGGCCAGCCGGTCGTGCTCGGCGACGAGCACGGCGAGGTCCTGGTCTACCCCGTGCCGTACCTGGACCCCGAGGCCACCCGGCACGTCCTCGGCGGCGGCGAGCCGCTCGAGCGGCGCCACGCGGCGGTGCTCGGGGCCGCCCTCGATCGGGTGCGCGCCGACCTCGCCACCCGTGCCGCCGGGCCCGGCGCCCCCCCGCGCAGCGTCGTCATGGCCCACGCCTTCGTGGCCGGGCGCGGTGGTGAGGCCCAGGTCAGCGAGAGCGAGCGCGACCTGCGCGTGGGGGGCGAGGAGCTGGTCCCGACGGACGTGTTCGCCGGCATCACCTACACCGCCCTCGGCCACCTGCACGGCCCGCAGGAGCCCCGGGCGCAGGGCCCCGGCGTCATCCGGTACTCGGGCTCGCCGCTGCGCTACTCGTTCTCCGAGGCGGGGCACGTCAAGAGCGTCACGCTCGTGGAGCTCGACGCCGAGGGCGTCGCCGGGGTGCGGCTCGTGCCGGTGCCGCAGCCACGGGAGATGGCGCAGGTGCGCGGCGCGCTGGCGTCGTTGGTCGCCGATCCCGCCCACGCGGCCGCCGAGGCCTGCTGGGTCCGCGCGGTCGTCACCGACGACGTGCGCCCGAACGGCATGTTCGACGCCCTGCGTGGGCGCTTCCCGCATCTGCTGACCGCCCATCACGTCCCGCAACGGACCGGCACGATCACGGTCGCCCCAGCGGACGGCCAGGGCGATCCGCTCGACGTGCTGGCCCGGTTCCTGGCCGACGCCGCCGGGGTCGAGGACCCGATCGGCGAGCACCTGGAGCTGCTGCGCGCCCACTACGAGCAGCAGCAGCGCGAGGAGGAGGGGGTGGCCTGATGCGGCTGCACCGCCTCGAGTTCCGGGGCCTCGGGCCGTTCCGCGACGCGCAGGTCATCGACTTCACCGACTTGGGCGCCTCCGGGCTGTTCCTGCTCGAGGGCCCGACCGGGTCCGGCAAGTCCACCATCATCGACGCGATCGTCTTCGCGCTCTACGGCAGCGTCGCAGG
Organism: Candidatus Nanopelagicales bacterium; assembly: GCA_036375875.1. GTDB lineage: Bacteria > Actinomycetota > Actinomycetes > S36-B12 > CAIYMF01 > Prado023. The sequence continues at coordinate 3,608 of DASVBK010000045.1, read as the reverse complement.
AGCCGCGTCGTCCCGCGGGCGGCTCGTGAGCCACTTCCTGACCGAGCGCGAGGAGCCCTACGCCGAGCTCGTGTTCCAGACCACGGCGGGCACCTTCCGCATCCGGCGCACGCCCACCTACGACGTGGCGAAGGCCCGAGGCACCGGCACGACCACCCGGCAGGGCAAGGTCACGCTCACCAGGCTGGCGGCACCGGACGCGGTCGCCGGTGAGGTGCTCAGCACCCGGGTGGCGGAGGCGGCCGCCGAGATCAACCGGATCGTCGGCCTGAGCAAGGAGCAGTTCGTCGCCACGATCGTGCTGCCGCAGGGGGAGTTCGCGGCCTTCCTGCGCGCAGAGGGCAAGGAGCGTCGCCCGATCCTGCAGCGGATCTTCCGCACCGAGCAGTACGAGCGCCTGCAGCAGCGGCTCACGCAGGGGCGCATCGAGGCCGAGCGGCAGCGCCGCGCGGCGGAGCAGGCGCTGGAAGTGGCCCTCGGCGGGTTCCACGGCGCTGCTGGCAGCAGCCCGGACGACGCCCCGTGGGCGCAGTGCGAGGTCACGTCGAGCGACCAGGTGCGGGCCGCGCTCGCCGCGGCCCTGCAGGTCCTGGAGCAGGCCGCCTCGGCGGCGCAGGAGGTGGCGGGCGTGGCCGCCGACGGCCTGGCCGCAGCCCGCGAGGTCCTGGGTGCGACCGAGGCGCGGGTGGCGCGCCGCGACCGGCTGCGCGGGGCGCTGGAGCGCAGCGACGCCCTGACCCTGCGCGCCCAGGACCATGCCGCTCGCGTGGCCCGGCTCGCTGACGCCGACCGTGCAGCCCGGGCCGCCGACGTGCTCGCCGCGGCCCTGACCGCGGAGGCCGCCGTGGCCGCCGCGACGCAGGCAGCAGCCGGCGCCCGGGCAGCGCTCGGAGAGCCGTGGCGCAACCTCGACCTGGCGGCCCTCGAAGCGGCCCTGGGCGAGGGCCGCGAGCGGTGCGCCACCCTGGCCCCCGTCGTCGAGCTGGAGCAGTCGCTGCCCATCCGCGAGCGCGAGCAGGCAGACCTGGGCCAGGCCCAGGCGGCCGCGACGGAGGCGGTGTCCCGTCTGGACGCCGAGCTCGCCGCAGTGCCCGAGCGGATGGCGGCGGTGGCGTCAGCCCGCGACAAGGCCCGCTCGCTGGCCGCCCAGGTGGCCGGCCTCGAGCTCGCGGTGCACCGTGCGTCCGCCCAGCACGAGGCAGCCCGCGAGCTCGCGGCGGCCATGGGGGCCCGGGACGGTGTCGCCGGGGCTGCGCGCGCGGCGCTGGCAGCGCTGACCGCAGCCGAGTCCGTGGCCCAGCTCGGACGTGCGCGCTACCTGGATGGCATGGCCGCCGAGCTGGGGGCGACCCTCGTCGAGGACGAGCCGTGCCCGGTGTGCGGCAGCCGCGAGCACCCGGCACCGGCTGCTCGGGCAGACGAGCACGTCTCGCGCGAGGACCTCGAGGCGGCCGAGCGGCAGGTCGTCACGGCCCGCACTGCCGTCGAGGCCGCCGCGGCGCAGCTCGCAGAGCATGACCAACGCCTGGCGAGGCTGGCGGCCGAGGCAGCGGGCCAGGGACTCGCGGAGGCTGCCCGGGCGCTGCAGCAGTCGGCCGCGAACCTGGCCGCGGCCCAGGCGGCGGCCGTCTCGGCGCAGCACCACACCGAGGAGCTGGCGGCGCTCGACGCGCTGCGGGAGCGCCTGACCCAGGAGCGCACCCACGCGGTGTCGCAGGTCGCCGGGCTGGCCGAGGCCCGTGCCGCGGCGCAGCGGCGCCTGGCAGCCGACCGGGCGACCGTCGCGTCGCTGGTGGGGGGATGCGCCACGGTGGCCGACCGGCTCGCGGCGCTCCGCGACGAGCTGGCAGCCCTCGGTGGCGCGGTCGAGGTGGAGCGGGCCCTGGCCGCGGCCACCGTGGCGCGCGAGGCGGCAGTCGAGCAGCTGGCAGCAGCACTGGCACGCGAGGGCTTCGCCGACCCGGCCGCGGCTGCGGCTGCCCAGGTGCTGCCCGGTGAGCGTGCCGCCCTGGCTGAGCAGGTGCGGCGGCATGAGGCCGAGCTCGCCCAGGTGCAGGGCGTGCTGGCCCAGGTCGAGCTCCAGGGCGTCGACCCGCACGAGGAGATCGACCTCGCAGCGCCCGCCGCGCTCCTGGCGAGCGCCACCGACGAGCACGAGCGTGCCGTGGCACAGCTGGGCGAGGCGCGAGCCCGGCTGGACGCGGTGCGGCTGCGCGCCGCCGCCGTGCTCGACGCCGCGCAGGCACGCGACGAGGTCCATGCGGGCACGGCGGCGCTCATCGCCGTCGCCAGGCTCGCGGACGGCAAGAACCTGCTCTCGATGGACCTGGCCACCTACGTGCTCCAGCAGCGCTTCGACGCCGTGGTCGCCGCCGCGAACGAGCACCTGCGCGTCATGTCCGACGGACAGCTGCAGCTCGTGGCCGTCGAGGAGCAGGAGGGCCGCAGCCAGAAGGCGGGGCTCGGCCTGAGCGTGGTGGACCTGCGCACCGATCGGGAGCGCAGTCCCCGCACCCTGTCCGGCGGCGAGACCTTCTACACCGCCCTGGCATTGGCCCTCGGCCTGGCCAGCGTCGTCACCGGCGAGGCTGGCGGCATCGACCTGGGCACCCTGTTCGTCGACGAGGGGTTCGGCTCGCTCGACGGCGAGACGCTCGACGACGTGCTGACCGTGCTGACCTCGCTGCGGGCCGGCGGCCGCACCGTGGGCGTCGTCTCCCACGTCGAGGAGATGAAGGTGCGCATCGGCGAGCGGATCGAGGTGCGGCGCGACGACGCCCACGGGCACAGCCGGCTGCGGGTCATCGCCTGATCGCCCGCGTGGATGGGGGTCGCGGGCACGCCGTGCGGCTAGCCTTCGTGGCATGGCCACGCTGACCCTGCTGCCTGCCGTCGACGTCCGCAACGGCACGGCGGTGCGCCTGGTGCGGGGGGAGTCGGGCACCGAGACCTCCTACGGCAACCCGCTGGACGCGGCACTCGACTTCCAGGCCCAGGGCGCCGCATGGATCCACCTCGTCGACCTCGACGCCGCCTTCGGCACCGGGTCGAACCGGGCCCTGCTCGCCGAGGTGATCGGCCAGCTCGACGTCCAGGTCGAGCTGTCGGGCGGCATCCGCGACGACGAGAGCCTGGCCGCCGCGCTGGCCACCGGCTGCCGCCGGGTGAACCTCGGGACTGCTGCGCTGGAGGACCCGGCCTGGACGCGGCGGGTGATCGGCGAGCACGGGGACCGAATAGCCGTCGGCCTCGACGTCCGCGGCCACACGCTGGCTGCACGCGGCTGGACCCGGGAGGGCGGCGACCTGTGGGAGACGCTCGCGCGCCTCGATGTCGACGGCTGCAGCCGCTACGTGGTCACCGACGTGGCCAGGGACGGCACGCTCACCGGGCCGAACCTGCACCTGCTGCGCGAGGTCTGCCAGCGCACCGACCGGCCGGTCATCGCCAGCGGCGGCGTGGCGCGGCTGGAGGACCTGCACGCCCTGGCCGAGCTCGTCCCCGACGGGGTCGAGGGCGCCATCGTCGGCAAGGCGCTCTACGCCGGCGCCTTCACCCTCGCCGAGGCGCTGGCCGCCGTCGCCCCGCGCATCGACTTCCTCTGAGGG
>DASVBK010000044.1:0-20003 GCA_036375875.1 Candidatus Nanopelagicales bacterium | reverse complement strand
CATGGCCTTCGTCATCGCCGCACCACCCACGCGGGACACCGAGATGCCCACGTCGATCGCCGGACGCTGGTTGGCGTTGAACAGGTCGGACTGCAGGAAGATCTGCCCGTCGGTGATGGAGATGACGTTGGTCGGGATGTAGGCCGAGACGTCGTTGGCCTTGGTCTCGATGATCGGCAGGCCGGTCATCGAGCCGCCGCCGAGGTCGTCGGACAGCTTCGCGCAGCGCTCGAGCAGGCGGGAGTGCAGGTAGAACACGTCACCGGGGTACGCCTCGCGGCCCGGCGGCCGGCGCAGCAGCAGCGACACCGCGCGGTAGGCCTCAGCCTGCTTGCTCAGGTCGTCGAAGATGATCAGCACGTGCTTGCCCTCGTACATCCAGTGCTGGCCGATGGCCGAGCCGGTGTACGGGGCCAGGTACTTGAAGCCCGCGGAGTCTGACGCAGGAGCGGCGATGATGGTGGTGTACTCCATCGCGCCGTACTCCTCGAGCACGCCCTTGACGCCGGCGATCGTGGTGCCCTTCTGGCCGATCGCCACGTAGATGCACCGGACCTGCTTGGCCGGGTCGCCGGACTCCCAGTTGGCCTTCTGGTTCAGGATCGTGTCCAGGCACACGGCGGTCTTGCCCGTCTGCCGGTCGCCGATGATGAGCTGGCGCTGGCCGCGGCCGATGGCGGTCATCGCGTCGATCGCCTTGATGCCGGTGGCCATCGACTCCTTGACCGGCTGGCGCTGCACGACGGTGGGCGCCTGCAGCTCCAGTGCGCGGCGCTTCGAGGACGCGATGGGCCCGAGGCCGTCGATCGGCGTGCCCAGCGGGTCGACGACCCGGCCGAGGTACCCGTCGCCGACCGGCACGGAGAGCACCTCGCCGGTGCGCTTGACCGGCTGGCCCTCCTCGATCGCCGAACCGTCGCCGAGCAGCACGACGCCGATCTCGCGCACGTCCAGGTTGAGCGCCACCCCGAGCAGGCCGCCGGAGAACTCCAGCAGCTCGTTGGTCATGGCCGAGTGCAGGCCCTCGACGCGGGCGATGCCGTCGCCGGTCTCCAGCACCCGGCCGACCTCCTCGCGGGCGGTCTGCGGCTGGTAGGCCGCGACGTTGCGCTCGATCGCCGCGCGGATGTCCTCCGGGCGGATCGCCAGCTCCGTCATCGTCTCTCCTCGGTGTGGGTCCCGCGGCTCGCGCGGGCTGTCGTTGCTGATGTCTGCTGGGCCTAGCCCACGAGGGCGCGGCGTGCCTGTTCGATGCGGGTGGCCACGGTGCCGTCGATGACCTCGCTGCCGATGCGCACCGCGATGCCGCCGACCACCTCGGGATCCACCGCCACGTTGAGCCGGATCGGCCGACCGCGCAACCGGGTGAGCGCGACCTCGAGGCGGGCGGCCTGGTCGTCGTCGAGCGGGCGCGCCACGCGGACCTCCGCCACGGACCGGCCGCGCTGCTCGGCGGCAGCCGCCATGAGGTCCTCGAGCACGCTGTCCGCCCGGCGGCCGCGCAGGTGAGCCATCGAGTACCCGAGCACCTGGCTGGCCTGGGGGGTCACTCGGCCCGCCAGCAGCGACACCACGAGCGCCTGCTTGGCCGCGGGGCCGACCGACGGGTCGGTGAGGGCCATCTGCAGGTCGGCCGAGCCGGCGATGGTGCGGGAGAAGCCGAAGACCTCGTCCTCGAGGCGATCGAGGGTGCCCTCGCGCTCGGCGACGAGGAACGCGGCCTGGGCGGCGAGGTCCTCGATCGCCTCCACCAGGTCGGTGGACGACGACCAGCGCTGCGCCGTGACATCGGCCAGCACCTCGACGGCCAGCGGGGACAGCCGGTCGGTGAACAGCGCGCGGGCCAGGCCGGCCCGGGCCTCGGCGCGCTGCCCGGCATCGGAGAGCGCCGAGCGCAGCTGCTGGTCGCCGCCGACGAGGTCGGCGGCGGCGAACAGCTCGTCGGACAGCCCACTCATGGCGGGCTCGCCCCGACGTGCGTCGAGCCGCTCGCGCAGGGCGGCGGCGTTCTCCCGGCCGGTCTCGCTCATGGCGTGGCCGCCCCCGGCGCTGGCGTCGCCTCCAGCTCGGCGATGAAGCGGTCGACCGTGGCGCGCGCCCGCTGGTCGTCGGTGAGGCTCTCGCCCACGATCCGGCTGGCCAGCTCCAGGGCCAGGGCGCCGACGTCGCGCTGCAGCGAGCCGACCGCGGCGTCGCGCTCGGCCTGGATCTGGGCGTCGGCACGGGCCGTGACCGCCGCGGCCTGGACGGCCGCCTCGGCCCTCGCCGCGGCGATGATCTGCTCGCCCTCGCTCTGGGCGCCGGTGCGGATGGACGCCGCCTCCTTGTTGGCCGCCTCGAGCTGCGCGGTGTAGGCGTCGCGGGTTCGTGCCGCCTCGGCCTGCATCACCTTGGCCTGCTCGATCCCGCCCTCGATCTTCTCGGCGCGCTCGTCGACCATCCGGTTGAAGCTGGGCAGCACGAACTTCCAGAACAGCCCGAGCAGGATGAAGAACGAGATCGAGCCCCAGATGATGTCGTAGGGAGCCGGGACGAGCGGGTTCGGCTCCTCCGCTGCGACGATGAATGCTGTGTGCATGGGCCTTCCTGGTTCAGCCGGGGATCAGCACGCGACGAGCGGGCGGATCAGGTGAACAGGAAGCCGGCGACCAGGCCGATGAGGGCCAGCGCCTCGGTGAACGCGATGCCCAGGAACATGTTCGTGCGCAGCACGCCGGTGGCCTCGGGCTGCCGGGCGATGCCCTCGAGCGCCTTGCCGACCAGGATGCCGATGCCGATGCCGGGCCCGATGGCGGCCAGGCCGTACCCGATCGCGTTGAGGTTGCCGTTGACTGCGGCGAGCGTCTCCACTGTGGTGGTTCCTTCCGTGTGGCCCGTGGCGGTCGCCCGGGAGTCGTGGGGTGGTGCGGGCGTGCGGTCAGTGCTCGTGGCTCGTGGCGCCGTCGATGTACACGGCGGTGAGCAGCGCGAAGATGTAGGCCTGCAGCGGCGCGACGATGAGCTCGAAGCAGACGAAGGCGAAGCCCATGGCGAACGACGGGATCGCGGCGAGCTTGAGCAGGCCCTCGGCCTCGATGAGCAGGTAGCTCGTGGCGCCGAAGAAGAGCACCAGCAGCAGGTGGCCGGCCATCATGTTGGCCAGCAGACGGATGGTGAGCGTGACCGGCCGCAGGATGAACGTGGAGATGAGCTCGATCGGCGTCACGAGCAGGTAGATCGGCTTCGGGACCCCGGGCGGGAACAGGTTGAGCTTGAGGTAGGTGCCGACCCCGTGCTCCTTGATGCCCGCGTAGTTGAACGTCACGTACGAGACGATGGCCAGCACCAGGGGCACGCCGATCACGGCCGTGGCCGCGATGTGCATCATCGGGATGATGCCCGTGATGTTGAACGCCAGGATCATCCAGAACAGGGTGACGATGATGGGCGCGAACCGCCGGCCCTTGGTGCCCATGACCTCGTCGATGACGTTCTTGTACACCAGGTCGACGGCCAGCTCGCCGAGGTTCTGCAGCTTGCCCGGCACCATCGTCGGCTTCTTGAACGCCATGACGAAGAAGAGCGCCAGCACGCCGGCCATGAAGAAGCCGATGAGGTTGATGCGGGTGGGCGACCACCAGAAGTCCCCGAGCTGCGGGGGGAAGAACTCCTGGATCGTCGGCGCGTCGTAGCCGTCCTCCCCTCCCTCGGCCATCGGTACGAGCAACCCGACAGCGGCTGGGAGGTTCAGCACGATGGCCCTTTCCACGATCGGGGCGGACGTCTGGCGATCGACCGGTCACTGGTCGTCGCGGCCGAACCGAAGATACACGATGTAGAACGCGGCCAATGACCCGACCACCACGCCGATCGCGGTGAGCAGGCGACCTGTCCCGAAGTGCCTGTCGAGCAGGAATCCGACGCCGCCCCAGACGATCGGACCGGCCAGCAGCGACCCCAGCGCGGACCACGCGACAGCCTCCCCCGAGGGCTGCAGGCTGGGATGCATCGGCTCGTCCCGGGACGGTTCGCCCTCGCCAGCACCGGCCGCTCCCGGACCCCTGCCGGGTGGGGTGGGTCCGGGGCTCATCGGGGCCCTGGCTCGGTGTAGGGGACCTTGGTGGTCGCCACGATCCTCGCCTCCAGCAGCAGGCTGCCGACCGTGCCCACGAGCAGCCCCGCGAAGAGCATCGGCCGGGAGTAGAAGTCCTCGCCGCGCAGCATCGCGAGCACCGCGATGAGCAGCACCATCTTGAGCAGCCACGACCCCAGCACCCACATCCCGAGCTGCGTCGGCGCCATCCGCGCCGTGGCAAGGGCGAGCACGGCCGTGACGGCGAAGAACGCCACGGCGATGCCCATGCCGATGAGTGCCCCCCACGCACCCGCACTGCCGTCGACCAGCCAGCCCACGAGCGCCGCGGCCGGCAGCGCGATCACCGCGGCGAGGGCTCCCACGCGGACCACGCGGCGCATCGGGGCGACCAGTGCGACCGGACCCGCCGGTGCGGCCCCGGGTGCGCTGGGAGCCTCGGGCTGCTCGGTCATGGCGCCACCTCCGCAGCGGTCGTCGGGTGCGGGCGGCGCAGGCTGGGCCACGCCACCCCGAGGCCGAGCAGGAGTGCCCCGATCGCGGCACCGGCCAGCGCCCAGCGCAGCGGCACGAAGGCCAGCAGCACGGAGGTGAACGCGATGAGGGCCGCCCAGCCGGTGAGCAGCAGCACCGCGCGCCGCTGTGAGTGGCCCATCTCGAGCAGCCGGTGGTGCAGGTGCTGCTTGTCGGGCGCGAACGGTGAGCGGCCGGCGCGTGTGCGGCGCACGACCGCCAGCGCGAGGTCGACCAGCGGCACGGCGAGCACCGCCAGCGGCACCAGCAGCGGCAGCAGCGCGGGCAGCAGGGTGGTGCCCTGCAGGGCGTTGGGGTCCACCTTGCCGGTGAGCGTGATGACGCTGGCCGCCATGAGGTAGCCGATGAGCATCGAGCCGGTGTCCCCCATGAAGATCCGCGCCGGGAACAGGTTGTGCGGCAGGAACCCGATGCAGATCCCGACCAGCAGGGCCGAGACGAGCGCGGAGAGCGTGGCGCGCTCCACCCCGAAGCGGACGCTGAGCAGGTAGGCATAGACGAAGAACGCGGCAGCCGAGACCCCGGTGATGCTCGCGGCCAGGCCGTCGAGCCCGTCGACGAAGTTGATGGCGTTCACGCTGATGAGCACGATGAGCACCGTCAGCAGCACCGAGGTGGTCGGGTCCAGGACGAGCACGCCGCCGACGGGCAGCCACAGCAGCGTGATGCCCTGCAGCGCCATGACCCCGGCGGCCAGCACCTGCCCGGTCATCTTGGTGGGGGCGTCGAGCTCCCAGCGATCGTCGGCCAGGCCAAGCAGCACGATGATCACCGCCCCCGACAGCAGCGCCAGGCCCTGCTGCGACGTGCCCTCGAAGACCGAGCGCATCATCGGCAGCTTGCTCGCCAGCACCATCCCGGCGACCAGGCCCAGGAACATGCCCAGTCCGCCCCAGCGCGGGATGGCGTGGTCGTGCACGTCGCGGTCGCGGACCCCCGCCACCGCCCCGACCCGCAGCGCGAGCTCGCGCACCGCGGCCAGCACCAGGTAGGTGAAGGCGGCGGCGACGAGCAGGCTCAGCCCGTACTCGCGCACGGTGGCGGGACTCGGCTAGGGCCGCGGATAGGCGGGGAAGGCGGTGACCAGCTCGGTGACGACCTGCTGGACCTCGCCGGCCGCGGCGCCATCCTCGTCGCGCACGGCACGACCGATGAGCTCGGCGATCGTGGCCATCTGCGCGGTGCCCATCCCCTGGGTCGTGACCGACGGGGTGCCGACCCGGATGCCCGAGGCGACGCTGGCCGGCCGCGGGTCGTTCGGGATCGCGTTCTTGTTCAGCACGATGCCGGCCGCGTCGCAGCGGGACTCGGCCTCGGCACCGGTGACCCCGGTGCCCTGCAGGTCCAGCAGGGCCAGGTGGGTGTCGGTGCCGCCGGTGACCGCTCGCATGCCCTGCTCGACCAGGCCCGCGGTGAGCGCCTGGGCGTTGACGATCACGTCGCGCGCGTACTGGGCGTACGCCGGGGTGGCCGCCTCCTTGAGGGCCACGGCCTTGGCGGCCACGGCATGCATGAGTGGGCCGCCCTGCATCATCGGGAACACCGCCTTGTCCAGGGCGGCGGCATGCTCCGCCTTGGACAGCAGCATCCCGCCGCGCGGGCCGCGCAGCACCTTGTGCGTGGTGAACGTGACGACGTCGGCGTAGGGCACCGGGCTCGGGATCGCCTTGCCCGCGACGAGGCCGATGAAGTGCGCCGCGTCGACCATGAGGATCGCGCCGACCTCGTCGGAGATCTCCCGGAACGCCGCGAAGTCGATGAGGCGCGGGATCGCCGACCCGCCGCAGATGATCATCTTCGGCCGGTGCTCGCGGGCCAGGTCGCGGACCTGGTCGTAGTCGATGTCCTCGGTCTGGGCGTTCACGCCGTAGTGCACCGCGCTGAACCACTTGCCGGAGAAGCTCACCTTCGTGCCGTGGGTGAGGTGCCCGCCGTGCGGCAGGCTCATGGCCAGCACCGTCTCCCCGGGCTTCACGAACGCCCCGTACGCCGCGATGTTCGCGCTGGCCCCCGAGTGCGGCTGCAGGTTGGCGTGCTCCGCGCCGAACAGTGCCTTGGCCCGCTCGATGCCGATCGACTCGGCCTCGTCGACCACGGCGCAGCCGCCGTAGTAGCGACGGCCGGGGTAGCCCTCGGCGTACTTGTTGCTCAGCGTGGAGCCCAGGGCAGCCAGCACCGCGGGCGAGGTGAAGTTCTCGCTGGCGATGAGCTGCAGGCCCGCGCGCAGCCTGTCGAGCTCGCCCAGGATGACCTCGGCGATCTCCGGGTCCTCGGCAGCGAGGGCGTCGAAGTCGGGGCCCCAGAACGGGGTGGTGTCGGACATGGGCACTCCAATGCGCGGCGCGAGGGGAGCGGGCTCGGGACGCCGGCGAGTCTACGGCGCCGGGGCCGGCCCGTCGGGTGTGGGCACGAGCAGGGTGGGGCACTCGCCGAGCAGGTCGGCCGGGTGCAGCGGACCGGGGCGCCGCAGCACCGGCACGGGGCCGGTGAGGTCGACGACCGCAGACGCCGGCGCGACCGGCAGGGGCCCGGCGTCGAGCAGCACGGCGAGGCGGTCGGCCAGGTCGGGTGGGAAGGCCGCGCCCGCCGTGATGGCGGTGACCTCCGGCGCCACGGGTGCGGCGGCCGCCACGGCCAGCGGTCCGGTGCGTGCCAGCAGCTCGAGGGCCACCGGGTGCAGCGGCATCCGGACCGCGATCCGGCCGCTGCCGTCCGCCAGGGACCAGGCCAGCGTCGGCTGGACGGGAAGCACGAGGGTCAGGGCCCCCGGCCAGAAGCCGAGCATGAGCGCGCGGGCGTCGGCGTCGACCTCGGCGATGCCGGCGACCGTGGCGATGCGCGGCACCATGACCGGGACGCTCAGGTCCGGCCGACCCTTGGCCTCGCGGAGCGCGGCCACCCCGCGCTCGGAGAACGCGTCCGCGGCGATGCCGTAGGCGCTGTCCAGCGGCAGGCCCACGAGCTGCCCACGCCGCAGGGCGGTGGCCGCGGCGGCCAGGCCCCGGTCGCGCTCGGCCGGGTCGGCCGTGGGGATCCGCGCGGTCATGGCGCCATCCTGCCGCCGGCCCGGACCGCAGCGGTGATCCTGGGCCGACCGGCGAGGTCCTCGTGGTCGGCCACCCAGCGCCATGCCGGGGCAGCGCGCTCGCCCGGGTCAGGCTGGGCGCGCAGCAGCGCTGGGACGCCCAGGCCGCCGGCCGCCTCCCCCTGCACGTCGGCGTGCTCGATGAGCACCAGGCCGCCGGGCCGGACCAGCAGTGCCGCCTGCTCGGCGAGCGGCCGCACCACTGCCAGCCCGTCGGGCCCGCCGAAGAGCGCCACGTGCGGGTCGTGGTCCCGGACCTCCGGCTCGCGCGGGATCGCCGCGTCCGGCACGTAGGGCGGGTTGCTCACCACCACGTCGACCAGCCCGCGCAGCGCGGCCAACGGGCCACCCACCTCGGCCGCGGTGGTGGCGTCGGCGTGGTGGATCGCCAGGCTGCTGCCGGCCGCGGCGACCGGGGCCGCGTGCTCGCTGGCGTTGCGGCGCGCCCAGCCGACCGCCTCGGCGTCCAGCTCGACGGCGTGCACGGCGCTGCCGGGGACCTCCGTGGCCAGGGCCAGCGCGAGGGCGGCGGAGCCGGTGCACAGGTCGACCAGCAGCGTGCCCGGGGCCGCCGGCGTGTCTGGCCCGTGGCGGGCTTCTTCCAGGTGGCCCAGCACGAGGTCGATCACGAGCTCGGTCTCGGGCCTCGGGATGAAGACCCCGGGGCCCACGGACAGCTCCAGGTGCCGGAACGGGGCGCGGCCGGTCAGGTGCTGCAGCGGGAGGCGCCCGGCCCGCTGGGCGACCATCGCCTCGAATGCGGCGGCCTGCTCTGCGGGGACCTGGGGATCGAGCAGCCGAAGGGTGGCACGGGGGCGGGCCGTCGCGTGCGCGAGGAGCAGCTCCGCGTCCACCTCCGGCGACGGCACGCCTGCCGCTCGCAGCGCCTGCGCGGCGTCACGCAGCAGCTCGCGGGCACTCGGCACCCGGCAACCCTACGGAACCGGCGCCGAGGTCCTCGTCCCGCACCGGGTCGGGCATCCGGGAGTGGGGAGCCCGCACGTTGCCCGGCCCATGGCAAGGGCGAGACTGGCGCCATGGCTCAGGCGTTCTACGAGGTGCTCGAGGAGTCCGACGCGGATGCGGCGAGCTCCGTGCTGCTGGTGCGCGCGACCCAGCACACCAACGGCCCGTGGGGACCGGGACTGCAGCACGGCGGGCCGCCGGCCGCCCTGCTCGCGCGCGCCGTCCGCCGGCTGGGGGGCACCCCGACGGGGGGCCTGCCCGCCCGCATGGCGTTCGACATCCTCGCGCCCGTTCCGGTGACCGACCTCGTCGTCACCGCTCGGATGCTGCGGGCGGGGCGCCGCGTGGCGCTGGCTGAGGCAGCCCTGGCGGCGGCCGACGCACCCGACCGACCCCTCATGGTGCTGCGCGCCTGGCTGCTGCGACGAGCCGAGGCCCCGCTGCCAGGTGTCCCCGAGGCCGGGGGGGCAGGCGCCCCGGACCCTGCCGCCGGCCCTGCGGTCCAGGCGCCCGAGGGCTGGTACGGGGGCTACCTCGACGCCGTCGAGTGGCGCCTGGTGGTGGGCAGCTTCGAGACGCCCGGCCCCGCGACCGTCTGGACCCGGGTGCGCGTGGACCTGGTCGACACCGAGCCGCTCGACCCCCTCGGGCACCTGGTCGCGGTGTCGGACGCCGCCAGCGGGATCTCCGCTGCCGCCAGCCCACAGGCACTCCTGTTCGTCAACACCGACCTCACGCTGCACCTCACGCGCCTGCCTGAGGGCGACTCGATCTGGATGCAGGCCCAGACCACCCTGGATCCCCGCGGCACAGGCCGGGCGCTCGGTGCGCTGGGGGACGCCGATGGGCAGGTGGCGGCCAGCGCCCAGTGCCTGTTCGTCGAGCCGCGGGGCTGAGCCGGGATCGCTCAGGACGCGGCCAGCCGCGTGGCCAGGTCGGCCTCGGTCAACGCGTCGACCACCGCGTCGAGGTCGCCGTCGAGGACTGCGTCGAGGTTGTGCGCCTTGTAGTTGACGCGGTGGTCGGCGATCCGGTTCTCGGGGTAGTTGTAGGTGCGCACCCGCTCCGAGCGGTCCACCGTGCGCACCTGCGACTTGCGGGCATCGGAGGCCTCGGCATCGGCGGCCTCCTGCGCGGCGGCCAGCAGCCGGGCGCGCAGGATCCGCATCGCGGACTCCTTGTTCTGCAGCTGGCTCTTCTCGTTCTGGCAGCTCACCACGATGCCCGTCGGCAGGTGCGTGATCCGCACCGCCGAGTCAGTCGTGTTCACGCTCTGCCCGCCGGGGCCGGACGAGCGGTAGACGTCGATGCGCAGGTCGTTGGGGTCGACCTGGACGTCGACCTCCTCGGCCTCGGGCAGCACGAGCACGCCGGCGGCAGAGGTGTGGATGCGCCCCTGCGACTCGGTGACCGGCACCCGCTGCACGCGGTGCACGCCGCCCTCGAACTTCAGCCGGGCGAAGGGGGCGTCGCCGGGCTCGGGCGTGCCCCGGGCCTTCACCGCGACCTGCACGTCCTTGTAGCCGCCCAGGTCGGACTCCTCGGAGTCGAGGATCTCCGTGCGCCAGCCGCGGCGCTCGGCGTAGCGCAGGTACATCCGCAGCAGGTCAGCGGCGAACAGCGCGGACTCCTGGCCGCCCTCGCCAGCCTTCACCTCGAGGATGACGTCCTTGTCGTCCATCGGGTCGCGGGGCACCAGCAGCAGGGTCAGGCGCTCCGCGACGGCCTGGCGCTGGAGCGCGGCGGCCTCGGCCTCGACGCCGAAGTCCGGGTCCTCCGCCGCGAGCTCGCGGGCCGCCTGCTCGTCCTCGCCGAGGCGCACCCACTGGCGGTAGGTGGCCACCACGGGACGGAGCTGGGCATGCCGCTTGCCGACCCGGCGGGCTGCCGCCGGATCGGTGTGCAGTGCGGGGTCGGCGAGCCGGCGCTCCAGGTCGTCGTACTCGCGCTCGAGCGCGAGGCAGGACTCGAACATCGCAACCCTCGTCGGGACGAGGAGCTACTTGCCGGCCTTGTCGGCGCCCTTCTTGCCGAAGCGGGCCTCGAACTTGGCCACACGGCCACCGGTGTCGAGGATCTTCTGCTTGCCCGTGTAGAACGGGTGGCAGGCCGAGCACACGTCGGCGTGGATCACGCCGTTCTTCGCGGTGCTGCGCGTCGTGAACGTGTTGCCGCAGGTGCAGGTCACGGTCGTCTCGACGTAGTTCGGGTGGATACCGGACTTCATGGCGGGGCTCCTTCATGCGCCGGGTCGCGGGCAGGGATGAGCCCACGTGAACCGGTCGCGGTCGCACGAGTATCCCACGGCGGGCAGGGGCGCCCAAATGAGCGGGACCCTTCGAACAACATCACGGCGCTGCGCGGGATTCCCGCACCTCAGCTCGGGGACCGGCCCGGCCGCCAGTGCCCAGCACCGCCCACGCTCCCACCGCGGCTGCCAGCAGGCAGCCCAGGGCGCCGAGCACCAGGCCCCAGCGCGGCCCGAACGTCGCCGCCACCCACCCGGCCAGTGGCCCGCCCAGCGGCGTGGTCCCGAGGAACGCCACGAGCCACAGCGCCATGACGCGGCCCCGCATGGTGGGGTCGGCGTGCAGCTGCAGGGTCGCGTTCCCCCGGGCCATCACCGAGACGCTGGCCGCGCCCACGCCGACCAGCAGCAGCATGGCGACCTCGACGCCCGGGGCCACGGCCGTGAGGAGGATCAGCACGCCGAAGAGCACCGACGAGCGCACCAGCGTGGCGATGCCGGTGCGGCCTCGGGCAGCGGTCCACAGCCCACCCGCGACCGAGCCCGCGGCCATGGCCGCGGTCATCGCGCCGAAGGTCCGCGCGTCACCGCCGAACGACTCCTTGGCCAGCACCGGCAGGGTCACGGGGAACTCGTAGGTGAGGCAGCCCATGATCGCCATCATGACCAGCGGCACGGCCAGCCGGGGTTCGCCACGGACGTAGGCGAGGCCGGCTCGCACCTGGCCGCGCTCATGGGGCTGCGGCGGCGAGGGACGCAGCCGGCCCGGGTCCAGCCCGACCAGCAGCAGCGCGATCGGCACGTACGACAGCGCGTTGAGCGCGAAGCACAGGCCGATGCCGCCCGCGGCGATGATCAACCCGGCGACCCCCGGGCCCAGCACGCGGGCGACGTTCACCATGACGGAGTTCAGGCTCACGGCGTTGCGGACGCGGTCGGCACCGACCAGCTCGAAGACGAAGGCCTGGCGCGCGGGCTTCTCGAACGCGTCGGCGCTGCCCATCAGCCCGGCGAGCACCAGCACCTGCCAGAGCTGGACCCGTTCGGTGATGGTGAGCACCGCCAGCGCGGCAGCCAGCACCGCCATGACCCCCTGCAGGGCGATGAGCATCCGGCGCTTGTCGGCCCGGTCGGCGACCAGCCCGCCGTAGGGCCCGACCACCAGCACCGGCAGCGTCTGCACCGCCACGACGATGCCCACCCACACCGCCGAGCCGGTGAGCGTGAGCACCAGCCACGCCTGGGCGACCATCTGCATCCAGGTGCCGACGAACGAGATCGCCTGGCCGAGGAAGTAGCGGCGGTAGTTGGGCTCGTCGAGGGCGGCGAACGTCTCGCGCGACCACGAGCGGACGCGGGCTGCTGACCACCCCCCGCCACCGACCGGGCGTCGGGGCGTGGTCGGGGCCGTCACGGGCCCCATCCTGCCCCGGTGGGCCGGGACCGGGGCGGCAGCGTCAGTCGTCCTCGCGGGCCCCCGGCGCGGTCGGGGTCGTCTTCTGCACCTGCAGCAGGAACTCGTAGTTGCTGCGGGTCTCGCGCAGCTTGTTCTGCAGCAGCTCGATCGCCTGCTGCGGGTCGAGGGCGTGCAGCACGCGGCGCAGCTTCCAGACGATCTTGAGCTCCTCGGAGCTCATGAGCAGCTCCTCCTTGCGGGTGCCCGAGGCATCCACGTCGACGGCGGGGAAGATCCGCTTGTCCGCGAGGCGCCGATCGAGCTTGAGCTCCATGTTCCCGGTGCCCTTGAACTCCTCGAAGATCACCTCGTCCATCCGCGAGCCGGTCTCGACCAGCGCAGTGGCCAGGATCGTCAGCGAGCCGCCGTGCTCGATGTTGCGCGCTGCGCCGAAGAACTTCTTGGGCGGGTAGAGCGCCGCGGAGTCGACACCGCCCGACAGGATCCGGCCCGAGGCCGGGGCGCTGAGGTTGTACGCGCGGCCCAGCCGCGTCATCGAGTCCAGCAGCACGACCACGTCGTGGCCCAGCTCGACGAGGCGCTTGGCCCGCTCGATGGCGAGCTCGGCGACCATCGTGTGGTCGTCAGCGGGCCGGTCGAACGTCGAGGCGATGACCTCGCCCTTCACCGAGCGCTGCATGTCGGTGACCTCCTCGGGGCGCTCGTCGACGAGCACGACCATGAGGTGGCATTCCGGGTTGTTCGCGGTGATCGCGTTGGCAATGGCCTGCAGGACCATGGTCTTGCCGGCCTTGGGCGGCGAGACGATGAGGCCGCGCTGGCCCTTGCCGATCGGGGCCACGAGGTCGATGATCCGCGTCGTCAGGTTGCCCGGGTCGGTCTCCAGCCGCAGCCGCTGCTGCGGGTAGAGCGGCACCAGCTTGCCGAACTCGGGCCGGCTGCGCGCCACCTCGGGGTCGGTGCCGTTCACGCTCTCCACGCGCACGAGCGGGTTGAACTTCTCGCGGCGCTCGGTCTCGCGCGGCTGGCGCACCTGGCCCGTGATCGCGTCGCCCTTGCGCAACCCGTGGCGCTTGACCATCGACAGCGACACGTAGACGTCGGTGGGACCGGGCAGGTAGCCGGTGGTGCGCACGAACGCGTAGTTCTCGAGGATGTCGACGATGCCGGCCACCGGCACCAGGACGTCGTCCTCGCTCACCTCGGGCTCGGCGTCGCGCTGGCCGGCCTGCCCCGGGCGGCGCTCGGTGCGGCTGCGGTTGCGGTCACGCCGGTTGCGGCGCCGGCCGTTCTCGTCACGGTCGTTGCGGCCGTCGCCGCCGTCGCGGGACTCCTCCTGCGCCTGGCGGTCCTGTGGCTGGCGGTCGGGCGCTTGGCGGTCCTGTGGCTGGCGGTCGGGGCGATCGGCCTCGCGGGCGCGCTCCTGGCCCGCGTCGTCGACCTGCCCCTCCCGACCCTGCTCGGCCCCACCACGCCGGCGGCGGCCCTCGTCACGGCGTGGCTCGTCGTCACGGCGCGGCTCGTCGTCACGGCGCGGCTGGGGGCGATCACCCTGCTCGGCCCCCTCGGCGTCCCGCCCCTGGCGCTGGTCCTCATCGGCTGCCTGCCGAGCGCCGCGGGAGCGCCCCGGCGCCTCGGTCTCGCCCGCCGACCCGTGCGCATCCGGTGCCTCGGGCTGCTCCTGCCCGGCGCGACCGCGACGCTGCCGGCTGCGCGGCGCGCCGCCAGCCTCACCAGCGGCCCCTGGTCCGGAGGAGGCACCGGCCTGCGCCGCGGCGATCGCGGCCACCAGGTCGCCCTTCTTCATGGACGAGACGCCGGACAGGCCCAGCCCATGGGCCACCTTGCGCAGCTCGGGCAGCAGCATCGACGACAGCCCCCCGGCGGGCCCGCGGTCCTGGGACTGCTCGGACTGCGGGGCAATGATCGTGTCGGTCACGTGGATCCTCGAGAGATGAAGGTCGTCGCGGTGGTTGCGTTCCCCCACGCCGCAGACGGCGCTGTGCAGAGATGGACCGGACGGCGGGTGCTGGAGCGAGGCGATCGGGTTCAGCGTGCTGGGAGGCGATGCAGAACGGGGCGATCCGCCGCCGCGCGAGTCCGCGCACACGGTAGCACCTGGTGGTCATGTCGCGTGCACATCGAGCAGCCAGCAGGTCAGCGCCCGGACGGCCGCCGCGGCTCACACCGCGCGCACGCCGAGCGCGTCGATCGGGAGCACCACGACCCCGACCCCCTCCCCGGCCAGGGCACCGACCCGGGCGGCCACCGGCTCCGGGTCCCCCACTGCCAGCACGAGCACGGCGGGGCCCGCGCCTGAGATCGCGGCCGGCACCTGCCGCTCACGCAGGGCGTCGACCAGGGCCATCGCGGCCGGGTACACGACACGTCGCTGCTGCTGGTGCAGCCGATCCTCCGTGGCCTCGAGCAGCAGTGCCGGATCCGTGGTGAGCGCGTGGACGAGCAGGGCGCTGCGGGCGATGTTGAAGGAGGCGTCGGCGTGCGCCACCGAGGCAGGCAGCGCGCCCCTGGCCCGGGCGGTCGAGGCCTGCTGGACCGGGATCGCCAGCACCGGGGTGATCGACGCGTGGACCGCGAACCGCGTCGCCCGCCCGACCGGTCCGAGCTCGCCGTCCTGCAGCCAGGCGATCGTCCCGCCGCCCAGCACGCTGGGCGCCACGTTGTCCGGATGGCCCTCGAGCCGGGTGGCCAGGGCCACGAGCTCCGCCGGGGAGACCTCGTCGGCGACGCCTGCCAGCTGTGCCGCGACGGCCAGCCCCCCGACGATGGCAGCAGCGGAGGACCCCATGCCGCGGCTGTGCGGGATGGCGTTGCGGCAGCGCAGGGCCAGGCCGCGCCGCGCGAGCTCACCGGACTCGTCGAACGCCGCCAGACCCGTGCGCACCACCCGCGCGACGAGGTTGGTCTCGTCGCTCGCAACGGCCGCCGCGCCCTCGCCGCTGACCTCGACGCGCACCTGGTGGCCGTCGACGAACCGTGCCGCGATGTGGTCGCGCAGCGACAGCGCCAGGCCGAGGCTGTCGAACCCCGGACCCAGGTTGGCGCTGGTCGCGGGGACCTCGACCGCGACCTCGCACTCGCTCACTGGGCCAGGTCCAGCGCGCGCGCGGCTGCCGCGACGTCGACCGGGATGATCGTGGGGTCCGAGGCGCCGGCCAGCGCCCACTGCGTGTCCTTGAGCCCATGCCCGGTCAACGTGCACACGATGGTCTGGCCGGGGTCGACCAGGCCCGCTGCCTGGGCCTTCACGAGGCCGGCGACCGAGGCCGCGGAGGCGGGCTCGCAGTAGAGCCCGTCGCGGGCCGCCAGGGCGAGGTGGGCGGCCAGGATCTGCTCGTCGCTCACCAGGTCGATCAACCCCCCGGAGTCGTCGCGAGCGGCCACCGCCTGCTGCCACGAGGCCGGGTTGCCGATGCGGATCGCGGTGGCGATGGTCTCGGGGCGGGCCACCGGCGCCCCGTGCACGATGGGTGCCGCCCCCTCCGCCTGGAAGCCCCACATCCGGGGGGTCCGGGCCGCCGGGCCCGCCGTGGCGTACTCCACGTAGCCCTTCCAGTAGGCGGTGATGTTGCCGGCGTTGCCGACGGGCAGCACGTGCAGGTCCGGCGCCTCCCCGAGCGTGTCGACGATCTCGAAGGCAGCGCTCTTCTGCCCCTCGATACGGGCCGGGTTCACGGAGTTGACCAGCGCCACCGGGTAGTCGTCGGAGAGGCCGCGGGCCAGCCGCAGGCAGTCGTCGAAGTTGCCCTCGACCTGCAGCAGCCGGGCGCCGTGGGCCACCGCCTGGGCCAGCTTGCCCATCGCGATCTTGCCCGCGGGC
Organism: Candidatus Nanopelagicales bacterium; assembly: GCA_036375875.1. Lineage (GTDB taxonomy): Bacteria > Actinomycetota > Actinomycetes > S36-B12 > CAIYMF01 > Prado023. The sequence goes on along the minus strand of DASVBK010000044.1, from coordinate 3,840 downwards.
ACCAGCACGGCAGGCGTCATGCCGGCCTTCGCGGCGTAGGCCGCGGCCGAGGCGGAGGTGTTGCCGGTGGAGGCGCAGATGACGGCACGCGCACCCTCGTGGGCGGCCACCGAGATCGCCATCGTCATGCCGCGGTCCTTGAAGGACCCCGTCGGGTTGGCGCCGTCGAACTTCAGCAGCACGCGGCACCCGGTGAGCTCCGAGAGCCAGTCGGACGCCACCAGCGGCGTGCCACCCTCGCAGAGCGACACCACGGCGGCATCGGCCGGCAGCGACATGCGCTGGCGGTACTCGGCGATGACGCCGCGCCAGGGGCGGGCGCCCACACCCACGAGCGCCCCCGTGCTCATCGGCTCCCACCGATCACGCGCATGACGCCGAGCACCTCGTCGACGCTGGTCAGTGAGCGCAGGTCGGTAACGGTGGCGGCCAGGTCCGACTCCCGGCCGGGGTGGGTGAGGATGAGCAGCTCCGCGGCATCGCCCTCGCCCTTCTGGGTGAGGCTTCGGATGCTCGCACCATGCTCGGCGAACACGCCGGCGACCGCCGCGAGCACGCCGGGCCGGTCGATCACCCGCAGGTGCACGAAGTACGCCGTGGTGGCCGCGCCCAACGGCAGCACCGGCAGGGCGGCGTAGCTGGACTCCCCGGGCGCCGAGGACCCCGACACCCGGTTGCGCGCCGCGGCCACCACGTCGCCGAGGACCGCGCTGGCCGTCGGGCTGCCGCCCGCGCCCCTCCCGTAGAACATCACCTGGCCCGCTGCCTCCGCCTCGATGAACACGGCGTTGAACGCGTCGCGGACGCCGGCCAGCGGATGCGTCCGCGGCACGAGGGTGGGGTGCACCCGGACCGAGACCCCCGGGCCACCCGGGGTCTCGAGCAGCTCGGCGATCGCCAGCAGCTTGATGTCGAAGCCCATCTCCTGGGCCGCGGCCACGTCCGCGGCACTCACCGTGCGGATGCCCTGCACCTCGACGTCATCGAGGGTCACGCGGGTGTGGAACGCCAGGGAGGCGAGGATCGCCGCCTTGGCCGCGGCGTCGTGCCCGTCGACGTCAGCGGTCGGATCGGCCTCCGCATAGCCCAGCGCCTGGGCCTCTGCGAGGGCATGGTCGAAGCTCGCGCCCGTGGCATCCATCTGCGTCAGGATGTAGTTGGTCGTGCCGTTCACGATGCCCAGGACGCGGCGGATTCGGTCGCCGGCCAGGGACTCGCGCAGCGGTCGCAGCAGCGGGATCGCGCCGGCCACGGCGGCCTCGTAGGCCAGGTCCACGCCCGCCTCCGCGGCGGCGGCGTGCAGGGCGGCCCCCTCGGTCGCGACGAGCGCCTTGTTGGCCGTCACCACCGCGGCACCGCCCTTGATCGCCCGAAGGATCAGCTCGCGCGCGGGCTCGATCCCACCCATGAGCTCGATGACGATGTCGGGGTCCGTGTCGAGCAGCGCGGGCAGGTCGTCGCTCAGCAGCTCCTGGGGGATGCCGGGGCGCTCCCGGGTGGCGTCACGCACGCCCACGCCGGTGACGACCAGGCGGGCGCCGACCCGGGCTGCCAGGTCCTCGGCCTGCTCGGTGAGGATGCGGACCACCTGCGCCCCCACGGTGCCGCCGCCCAGGACGACGACATGCAACTGCTCGGCGGCGGGGCGGGCCATGGGGATCTCCTCGAGAGCGGCGGAACGCCGGGATTCTCTCACGCGGCGCCGCGGGCCCGAACCCCGCTGAGGAGCATGCAGCGGCGGCCGGGCGGGCGCCGCGCGGGCGGGCCGACGTGTCGCGGAGCTACTGAGCCGGGGCCAGGCCGGGGTCGAGGGCCAACAGGTCGGCCAGGGTCTCCCGGCGCAGCACGATGCGATCGGTGCCGGCCCGCACCGAGACCACGGGAGGCTTGGGGAGCATGTTGTAGTTCGAGGCCATCGCCCGGCAGTAGGCGCCCGTCGCGGCGACGGCGAGCAGGTCTCCGCGGCCGAGGTCGCTCGGCAGCCAGGCGTCGCGGACGACCACGTCGCCGGACTCGCAGTGCTTGCCGACGACACGGCACAGCATCGCCGGGGCAGCCGAGATCCGGTTGGCCAGCACCACGGTGTACTCGGCGTCGTAGAGGGCCGTGCGGATGTTGTCGCTCATCCCGCCGTCGACCGAGACATAGGTGCGCCAGGCACCGTGCCGGTACTCCACGGGCTTCACCGTGCCCACTTCGTACACCGTCATCATGCTCGGGCCCACGATCGCCCGGCCGGGCTCGACCGCGATGTGCGGCACACGCAGGTCGTGGCGGGCGCACTCGCCGGCGACGATCACGCGCAGTGCCTCCGCCATCCCCACGGGGGCCACTGGATCATCGCCGGGCAGGTACGCGATGCCCATGCCGCCGCCGAGGTTGAGCTCCTCGACCGCGACGCCGTCGCCCTGCGCCAGGGCTGCGATGAACCCCACGACGCGCTGGGCGGCCACCTCGAACCCGGAGGTGCTGAAGATCTGCGACCCGATGTGCGAATGGATGCCCAGCAGCCGCAGCTCCGGCCGCCCCGCGACCGCGAGCACCGCGTCGCGGGCGGCGCCCGACGTCAGCGACAGGCCGAACTTCTGGTCCTCGTGTGCCGTCGCGATGAACTCGTGGGTGTGGGCCTCGACCCCGGTCGTGACTCGGACCAGCACGCCAGCGACGGCGCCAGCCTCGGCGGCCAGGTCGGCGAGCCGGTCGACCTCCTCGAGGGCGTCGACCACGAAGCGGCCCACCCCAGCGGCCAGCCCCGCCCGCAGCTCGTCATCGGACTTGTTGTTGCCGTGCAGCGTGATCCGCTCGGCCGGGAACCCCGCCGCGACCGCCAGGGCGAGCTCGCCGCCGCTGCAGACGTCCAGCCCGAGGCCCTCCTCGGCCAGCCAGCGGACGGTGGTGGCGCTGAGGAAGGCCTTGCCGGCGAACGAGACGCTGCCGGGCAGGTCGCGGTCGTCGTAGGCCGACTGGAAGGCCGCGGCGCGGGCGCGGAAGTCGGCCTCGTCGAGCAGCAGCAGCGGGGTGCCGTGCTTGGCCACCATGGCCGGCACGCTGGTACCCCCCACGACGATCGCCCCGCTGGCGTCGCGCCGACTGGTCGCCGACCAGATCTGTGCGTCGAGCCGTGCCATGGCGGCGGGGTCGGGCGGCGGCGGGAACATGGCCTGGAGCAGGCCGTCGCCGTGCAGGGGTCCAGCGGGGTGAGCACGCATGGGCGCAAGCGTAGGGCTGCGCGGCCCGCCCGCCCCGGTCAACCGGCCAGCGACGCGCTGCCCAGGTCCCGGCGGCGGAAGCCCATCCGGACGCTCTCGATCTCGGCGGCGGCCACGATGGCCAGCGCGACGACGTAGAGCCACAGCTCCAGGGCGATGACGCCGCCCAGCACCGCGACGATCTGGCTGTACGTCGCCGAGACCGAGAGGTACCAGCCCAAGCCCAGGGTGCCCAGCAGCATGACGACCGCGCCCACGAGCGCCCCCCAGTTCGCCCACCGCACGGTGCGCCGGGCCGCGATGCCGTAGCGCATCGAGGCGGTGAGCGCGAGGTAGACCAGCAGCGTGACCACGGGAAGCCGCAGGCCGCGGATGCTGTCGCTGACCGCCTGGCCGATCTGCAGGGCGTCGAGCAGCCGCGGCACCAGCGCCGCCAGGATCACGACGAGCACGAGGATCAGCTGGCAGGCGAGCGTGATGACGATGGCGATGCCGCGCCCCAGCAGGCTCGGCGCCCGTGGCTCGAGCTCGAAGGTGATGTCCAGCACCTGGCGGCCGACGTACACGAACCGGCTGGCGGCGTACAGCGACACCGCAAGGCTCACCACGCCGGCCAGGCCCCAGCTGAGGG
>DASVBK010000035.1:0-3115 GCA_036375875.1 Candidatus Nanopelagicales bacterium | reverse complement strand
CACCCGGCCGTCCTCCATCCGGATGCCGTGCAGCCGGTCCCCGTCGACGAGCACCTGCTGCACGGTGCCTTCGGCGACCTCGATGTCCCTGCCGCTGAGCTGGGTTCGCTGCTCGTCGGTCAGGACGGCCGGGGGGATGACGAGGACGACGTCGTGGGACCACTGCCGCACGATCTGCGCGTACCGCACCGACTCGGGGGTGCCGCCCAGGACACCCAGCGGCTGGTCTGCCACCTCGTGCCCGTGGCAGTACGGGCAGTGCAGCACGTCGCGGCCCCAGCGCTCGGCCAGGCCTGCGACATCGGGCAGCTCGTCGCGCAGGCCGGTGGCCACCACCAGCCAGCGCGCCGAGACCTGGTTCCCGTCGGACAGCGAGACCGAGAACGACGTCGGGCTGTCCGCGACCACGTGACTGACGGTGCCCTCACGGACCTCGCCGCCGTAGCCGCGCACCTCGTGTCGTCCGACCGCGAGCAGGTCGGCGGGCGGCATGCCGTCGCGGGACAGGAAGCCGTGCATGTGGGCTGCCGGAGCGTTGCGCGGCGCGCCGGAGTCCACGACGAGCACCTTCCGGCGCGCCCTGGTCAGTACCAGCGCAGCCGACAGCCCGGCGGCGCTGCCGCCGACCACCACCACGTCGTAGTCGCTCATCCCCGCAGCATGCACCTGCAGGGCCGCCACGTCACTGCCGCCTGGCGATCTGAGGGGTGCCCCGCGTTCGCGGTGAGCGGTACGGTGGCTCGTGCTCCACGGCCGGGAGGTAGAACGCGCGCTGCTTGCCGAAGTGGTCGGCCACGCGCGTGCCGGAACCGCCGACGTCCTGGTCCTGGTGGGAGAGCCCGGGGTGGGCAAGACCGCCCTGTTGCTCGACCTGGTGGCCGCGCAGCAGAGCGCAGGTGGCGCACGCGTGTTGCGCACTGCCGGAGTGGAGTCCGAGTCGCCGATGCCGTTCGCGGCGCTCCACCGGCTGCTCCGCCCGATCGCGGACCTCGACCTGCTGCCACCTCCGCAGGCACGCGCGTTGCGGGTCGCCTTCGGTCTCGAGGACGGCCCAACCGTCGAGCCGTTCCTGGTCGGGGTCGCCACCCTGTCGGCGCTGACGGAGGCGGGCGTCGATGGCGGCCCGGTGCTCTGTGTGGTGGACGACGCGCAGTGGCTGGACTCCGCGTCCGCGGACGCCCTGCTCTTCGCGGCGCGCCGGATGTCCGCTGATCCAGTGGCGATGGTCTTCGCGGCCCGTGCTGAGGAGGGTGGCGAGACCGCCTTCGTCGCTGAGGGGCTTCGCGTGCTCCGGGTCGAAGGCCTGGCGGAGGAGAGTGCCCGGCAGCTGCTCGAGGGGCTGAGCGACACTCCACTGCCCCCCGACGTGGTCGACCGCCTGGTCTCCGAGACCGGGGGGAACCCGCTCGCCCTGTTGGAACTGCCCACCGGGCTGAGCCCCGACCAGCTGCACGGGACGGCACCGATGCCGCAGCAGCTGACCCTGACCGCGGGCGTGGAGCGCGCGTTCCTCGACCGGTGCCGCCGGCTCAGTGAGGCGGTGCAGACCTTGCTGCTCGTCGCAGCCGCCGACTCCACCGGGCGCGTCGACGTCGTGCGTCGCGCCGCCGGCGCGCTGGGCGCGCAGGACCCCGCGTGGGAGGATGCCGAACGCGCCGGTCTGCTCACCGTCGCCGGTGACAGCGTCGCAGTGCGGCATCCGCTGGTCCGCTCGGCGGTGTACCAGGCAGCCACCAGCTTCGAGCGGCGCCAGGCGCACCGGGCGCTCGCAGACGCCGTCACCCCGGACGACCCCGACCAGGCAACGTGGCACCGCGCCGCAGCGGCCGACGGCCCCGACGCCGACGTCGCGCACGCCCTGCACCGGGTGGCGATCCGGGCCGAGCGGCGTGGCGGCCACGTGGCGGCATCCGACGCCCATGAGCGCGCCGCTGGGTTGACGGTGGACGAGGGGCTTCGCGCGACCCGGCTGTTCGGGGCCGCCCGCACGGCCTGGGCTGCCGGGCAGACCGTCCGCGCCCGTGCGCTGGCCACGGCGGCTCGTGACATCGCCTCGGACCCGCTGCTGCGAGCGGACATCGACCGGCTCCGGGCCCGGATCGAGATCTACGTCGGCTCCGCGGTCGACGCGCACCGCATCTTCACCACGGGGGCGCGCACGGTCGCCGACCTGGACCACGGCCGCGCACTGGAGATGGCCTCGGCAGCGGCGCTGACCCGCACCTTCGGAGGCGACAGCGGAGCAGACCTGCCCGACGATGTCCTGGCGCACCTGCTCGAACCCACCGAGACCGACACTGCTCGAACGGCCTGCCTGCGGCTCCTGCTGGGCACTCTCACGGCCTCTGCCGAGCACGACTGGGCTCGCGCGGTGGCAGCCCTCGAACGCGCGCTGGAGGCTGGCCGCCAGGTGCACGACCTGGACGTGATGGGCAACCTCGGTAATGCCGCGCTCCACCTGGGTCACGACGACGGCGCCCGGTTCTACTACTCCGCGATGGTGTCCGCCGCTCGCGAGCTCGGGGCCGGAATGGTGGTCATCTACGGCTTGGAACGGCTCGCCTTCGCCCAGCTGCCCGCGGCCGCCTGGACCATGGTCCGCAGCTCCGCGGACGAGGCGTTGACCCTGGCGCGCAGTGTAGGACAGCCCACCCTGACCGCCGCTCCGCTGGCCTGGCTCGCCCTGCTGGGCGCGCTGACCGGCAGCGACCACTACGACGGCGACCTGGCGGAGGCCGAAGCAGTCGCTGCCCAGCACGCGCTCGGCATCCTGACCGACCCCGTCCACGACCTGACCCGCTGGGCCAAGGGCACCCGGGCCGCGGCCGCCGGAGACGCACCGGCAGCGCTGCACCACCTGGCCGCCATCCGCGTCCCGGCACTGCAGCGGATGGCCGCCGTCGACCGCATCGAGGCGGCCGTGCGTGCCGGCGACCGCGGCCAGGCCCTGGCCTGGGTCTCCGAGCTGACCCCGTTCGCGACAACGGGGAAGCGTCCCTGGGCGCAGGGCGATGCCGCTCTGGGGCACGCGCTGACGGCTCCGGATCCCGGAGCGGCCGCGGAGTCGTTCGACGTTGCACTGCGGCGGTTCGCACAGGCATCGCGCCCCTACGAC
>DASVBK010000023.1:0-13330 GCA_036375875.1 Candidatus Nanopelagicales bacterium | reverse complement strand
TGATCGTGAGCCCGAGGTCGAGGTTCGGCCCCGGCCAGAACGGGGTGGCCTCGACGGCCAACGAGCCAGCGGCGACGCTCACGGAGAACCGGTCCACGTCGTCGGCGCCGGATCGGGCGTTGACGGGGGTGGCGTGGGGTCGGGAGTGGCTTGCGTGGTCGGTGGCGGGCTGGTCGGTGGCGGGGTGGTGGGTGGCGGAGTGGTCGGTGGCGGAGTGGTCGGTGGCGTGGTGGGCGGCGGGCCGCTCGGTGACGGGCTCCCCGAGGTCGACGCGGAGGCGGCGGGTGTCGGCGCGCTGGGGCTCGGCGACGGGCTGGGCGAACCCGGTGCCTGAGCCCGCACCGCCAGGCTGTACCAGCCCAGGCTCCCGTCGTCGCTGGCGCCAGCCGAGCCCGCGATGCCGTTGCCCGTGCCCTCGAGGGCGATCGTGTAGGTGCCTGCCGGCACGCTCACCGTGAGGCTGGCCCGCAGCGAGGCGGCCGGCGCCGCAGCGTCGAAGGCCGGCGCCTCGGTCGCGATGACCGTGCCGGCGGGATCGGTGATCGTGAGCCCGAGGTCGAGGTTCGGCCCCGGCCAGAACGGGGTGGCCTCGACGGCCAACGAGCCAGCGGCGACGCTCACGGAGAACCGGTCCACGTCGTCGGCGGTGCCGAGCAGGCCAGTCGCACTGGCCGTCGCGGCCAGCATCGTGGGGGTGCCGGCCTGGTCGTCACCCATCATCGGCGCGCCGTTGGCCGCGATCACCGCGAGGTCGTCCTCGGTGTTGTCGGCCCCCGGGTAGCTGCCCGGGCTCCACTGGGTGACCGCCTGGCCGTACGGGGCGCCCATGATCGGGCCCCAGCCCCCGCTGCCGCTGGAGTACCCGGAGGTCGGCGTGCCGTCGTGGCTCAGCCCCAGCGTGTGGCCGGCCTCGTGGCTCGCGGCGTCGGCGATGTACTTGGCGTTCTGGCCCAGCGTCTGGGGGTACACCCAGGCCGGTTGGTAGAAGTCGTGGCTCCCCGCCAGGTCGAAGACCCCGATGTAGGCGCGCCCGCCGCAGGTGCAGCGCGACTGCGTGGTGGCTTCTGGGGTGATCAGCACGCGCGTCCCGAACGCCTGGTCGGTGGCAGCCGATCGGGTCAGGACACCGGGATCCTCGGGCTGCGCGGTGGTGACGTCGACGTCGAACGGGGCGTAGTCCTGCGCCACGCGGCGCCACACCTCGATGATGACCACCCGCTCGGCCTCCGAGAACGACGGGTCCGCATCGAGGGTGAAGGCCGGGGCATCGATCGTGGCCACGCCGTAGGTGCTGTTCCATCCGGTGCCGCTGACCTGATCGCCGTCGAAGTCGAGCAGCAGCGTGCGCTGCGCACCCGGCCGGCTGTGCAGCGTGAGGGCCTCGGCAGGGGCGATGCTCGTCGGCCAGGCGACAGCTGCGTCGACGACGGCTGGCGGGTCGGCGTCCTGCGGTGGCGCCGGCACCTCGTCGGCGAAGAACAGCACCCCGCACCGGTCGAGCCAGAGGGTCCGGTCCTCGCGGAGGCGCTGGGCCAGCACAGCCGGGGTGAGGCCGTTGCGGGCGGCGGCGGCGACCAGCTGGGCGCCGCTGGCCGCATCCGCCCCGCGAGCCGCCGCGGGCAGCAGCGGCACGGCGCACGGATCGGTCGGTGATCCCGGGACGTCCCGTTCAGCGTGGGCGCCCGCCGCGGGCGGCGACCCGAGCAGGAGCAGCGCTGCCGCGCACGCCGCCAAGCAGCCGCGCCCGCGCACGGCCCAGCGTTCGGCGCCTCCCGCCATGCCGGCCCATCGGCACCGGCCGTTCGCCGCCTTGAGGCGCGGTCACCTGATCGGCTCGGGAGGCGGGCTCGGCCGCAGGGCCGCCAGCCGGGCCCGGTAGTCGGCGCCGTCGAGCAGGCCGGCCTCACGTTCCAGCACGGTGGTCACGAGTTGCGCGTGGGCGTCGGTGCGCACCGGCTCACGCTCGATGCGGCCCTGCTGGGGTCGCAGCAGCAGGTAGAGGATCTGGACCGGCCAGACGAGGCTGCACGCGAGGATCCACAGGGCCTTGCGGGCTGGTGACATCCGCGGTTGGCGCAGCACGTCGACCACCACGATCATCCACACCACCAGCATGGGCACGAGCACCACCACCACGGCGGCGGTCAGGCTGGCCCAGGGCGAGTCGTTCACAGGGCAGCCCACCCCCGCTCGGCCAACTCGGCCCGCAGCGCCGCGAGGGAGGCCTGCCGCTCGCCTGCGGGCGAGCGCCGCGAACGCCACCGGGTCCGCAGCACCGTCGCCCGTTCCGCCACCACGAACAGCGACCCGACAAGGAACGGGAACAGCAGCACGGCCACCGTCCCGGTGTCCCAGCCGCCGTCGCGCAGGCTCTGCCACGAGAAGACGCCCCACTCGAGCAGGAACGTCAGCAGCGCCACGCCGGGCACCAGCGTGGCCCGCACCGCAGGCGCCGTGCGCCAGCGGCTGGCGACGATCACGGCCAGCAGCGGCAGCGCGGCCACCAGCGCCCCGATGAGGGCATACGGCAGCAGCAGCACGGCCACGACCAGGTCGAACACCCACCGCGACCGCCCGCCCACGGGGGCGCGAACCAGCCCGGCCGCCTCGGCGACGCGCAGGTCACTGGTGCGCGCCTGGCGCACCTGCTGCCGGTATCGGCCCGCCACCTCGACGAGCGGCTCGCGCGCGGCCTGGGGCGCCCGGTTCAGCCGGCCGGCGAGCACCTCGAGGTCGCCGTACTGCACCGCGGCCGGGGGCTGTGGCGCCACGTCGGTGAGCAACACCTCGGCCGCCGCCTGCAGGCACTGGGCGCTCGCCCAGTCGGGGAAGTCGGGGGCGGCGCGGCGCAGGGCTGTGTCGATCACCTGTGTGAGCGCGGCGACGGCCGTCCGGTCGTCGGCCCCGGCCACCTCCCCCCGATCCGCCGCCCAGGCGTCGAGGTCGATCGGCTCCCCCAGCTGCACGAGTGCCCGCGTGCGGAACCCGGCCTTGTCCTCGTAGTGGATGCCGATGGGCAGGATGCGCAGCCCGGCCACGCCCGAGGCGCGCGCGCCGAGCGCGATCCGGGCGGCGCCGGAGCGCACCTGCGCCATGTGGGGCACGTCCTGGGTCACCCCCTCGGGGAAGATCAGCACCAGCTCGTCCCCGCCCAGGGCCTCGTATGCCGAGCGGAACATGTCGTCGTTGCTCGCCCGGCCACCGTCGGCGCTGCGGTGCACCGGGATCATCCCGATCGTCGCCGGCAGCCGGCCGACCACGGGCACCTGCCAGATCACGTCGCGGGCCACGATCCGCGGCATCCTCGGCAGGGCGTCGATGATGAGCACCGCGTCCGCCAGGCCGCCGAAGTGGTTGGCCACCGCCAGGATGGGTCCGTCCAGGTCGATCCCGGGGGTGCGCTGCAGGTCGATGTCGCGGTAGACGAGGTTGGCGGCCAGCCGCGCGAGGCGCTGGGCGAGGTTGCGGCGCGGCGGCGCGCTCATGCCGGCCCCCCGACCGGGGCACGCAGGAACTCGCTGACGGCCACGAACGCCCCCGCCGAGAGCATGTGCCAGGCGCCGTGCAGCTGGACGGGGCTGTCCGGGTCGCAGGTGGGGGCCCCGGTCCGACCGCCCAGGTAGGCCAGCCCGGCGAGGGCACCCAGGCCGACCGCCAGCGCCCCACCGCGGCGGCTCCAGCCGGGCACCGCCGGAAGGCCGCGGCGGTGGCGCAGGGCGGGTGTGGCGGCCAGGACGCCGAGCACCCCGACGATCGGCAGGTCGTGCATGAGCCGGGCGCCCGGAGGCTGCGGGCCGTGGAAGGCCACGCTGCCCAGCCCGACGAGGGCCAGCGATGCGGCGAGCGCTGCCACCTCGGCGCGCCCCGCGCGACCCACCCCGCCGGGGGTGCGCGCGAGCACTGCGGCCCCGGCAGCGACATACGCCAGGCTCGTCACCGCGTTCACCGGCTGGGCCAGCCACCCGTCACGCAGCCGCTCGCAGTCGCTGCCCCCGAGTCGTTCGCGGCCGGCCACGTCCGGCTCCTGGCACCCACCACTGCCGCCCATGGCGGGAGTCTGCCCGATCAGGGGGTGGCGGCCGCGCAGGACGGGCACACCCCGAACACCTCCAGGGTGTGCGACACGTCGCTGAAGCCGTGCTCCCGGCCGATCCGCGCCGCCCACTGCTCGACCGAGGCCCCACCGACCTCCACGGTCCGCCCGCAGCGACGGCACACCAGGTGGTGGTGGTGGCCTGTCGAGCAGCTGCGGTAGCGGGCTTCGCCCTCCCCGGTGAGCAGCACGTCGACCTCACCCGAGGTCGCCAGCGCCTGCAGCGTCCGGTACACCGTGGACAGGCCCACGCCGTTGCCGCCGGCGCGCAGCCGGGCGTGCAGGTCCTGCGCGCTGAGGAAGTCGTCGGCCCGCTCCAGCTCGCCGAGCACCGCGGCGCGCTGGCGGGTGCTGCGCACGCGGGCTTCGGTCGGCACCCGCCCATGGTAGCCAGTCCACGTCCGAGTTGGGAATGGTTGTGACAATCATTCCCATGTAGGCTCCAGTCATGTCGCGTCGGCCCGTCCTGCCTGCCCGTACCCGCACCGCCGCCGTGGCGCTGGCCGTCGCCCTGGTCGCGGCCGGATGCGCCAGCGGTGCCGAGGACGCGGCCACCGCCCCGAGCGACCCGGCGCGGATCACGATCGTCACGGACATGTACCCCACGGCCTTCGCCGCGCAGCAGGTGGTCGGCGACCGGGCCGACGTGGTCCTGCTGACGTCGCCGGGGGTCGAGCCGCACGACCTCGAGCTGACGCCCAAGCAGGTCGCCCAGGTCGCCGACGCCGACCTCGTCGCCTTCGTGCCGGGGATGATCCCCGCCGTCGACCAGGCCGCCGCCCAGGAGGCAGCCGACCGCTCCGTGGACGTCACGGCGGACATCACCCGGCTGCCGGCCGCGGCACCCGACGACCACGCCGACGAGGCGGGCGAGCATGCCGCTGGCGACCCGCACGTGTGGATGGACCCGGGCAACATGGCGGCCATGGGGCGGACCATCGCAGCGGCGCTGACGGCCCGGGGCCTGGGCACCGACTGGAACACCGCGGGGCTCGACGCCGCGATGACGGCGCTGGACGAGGAGTTCCGGGCGGGCCTGGCGGCCTGCACCGTGAAGCCCCTCGTGGTGAGCCACGCAGCGTTCGGCTACCTCGCCGACGCCTATGGGTTCGAGCAGCACGGCATCGCCGGGCTCTCCCCCGACGCCGAGCCCAGCCCCAACAAGCTGGCCGAGCTCAGCGCCCTGGTCCGCGACGAGGGCGTGACCACGATCTACTTCGAGTCGCTGGCATCGCCGGACGCGGCGCAGGCGATCGCCGCCGAGACCGGCGCCCGAACCGCGATGCTCGACCCCATCGAGGGCAACACCGACGACCAGGGCTACGAGGCGATCATGCGGGGCAACCTCGCCGCACTCGAGCAGGGCCAGGAGTGCCGATGAGCACCGCCGGGGCCGCCGAGCATCACGCCGCGTTCGAGATGCGCGGCGGCTGCGTCGAATTCGACGGCACCCACGTGTTCAACCATCTGGACCTGACGATCGAACCGGGCTCGTTCGTGGCCCTGCTGGGTGCCAACGGCTCGGGCAAGACCACGCTGGTCCGGGCGCTGCTGGGCCTGCAGCCGCTGTCGCACGGCAGCATCCGCATCCACGGCGTGCCGCTGGAGCGGTTCCGCGACTGGCAGCGCGTCGCGTTCGTCCCGCAGCGGCTTCCGGCGGCCACCGGGGTGCCGATCTCGGTCGGCGAGCTCGTCCTCTCCAGCCGGATCAGTCCCCGCACCCGGTGGCGGCCCGTCCGGCGCCACGACCGGCAGGCCGCGCTCGACGCGCTGGCCGTGGTGGGCCTCGCTGAGCGCTGGGGCGACCGCATCGACACGCTCTCGGGCGGCCAGCAGCGCCGGGTGATGGTGGCCCGGGCCCTGGCCGAGGGTGCCGACACCCTCGTGCTCGACGAGCCGACCGCCGGCGTCGACCTGGCCAACCAGCAACGGCTGGCCGGGACGCTGGGCAGCCTGCGCGAGCACACCGTCCTGCTCGTGGCCCACGGGCTCGGCGCGATGGCGGGGCTGGTGACCCGGGCCATCGTGCTGGACCACGGCCGCGTCATCCACGACGGCCCGGACGCCCCTCCCGGCTGGACCGACGTGCACCACCACACCGATGGCGACCTGCCGCCCACGATGCTGGAGGGCTGATGCTCGACCTCCTCGACTACGGGTTCATGCAGCGCGCGCTGCTGGCCGCGGCCATGTTCGGCCCGATCGCCCCGGTGGTGGGCATCTTCCTGGTGCAGCGGCGGATGGCCCTGCTCGGCGACGGGATGGGCCACATCGCCACGACCGGGATCGGTCTGGCGCTGCTGCTGGGCAGCGCCCCGATCCCCACCGCGATGCTCGTGGCCGCCGCCGGTGCGCTGCTCGTCGAGTTCATCCGCGAGCGGTCCCGCACCGCCGGTGACCTGGCCCTTGCCCTCATCTTCTACGGCGGCATCGCCGGCGGCGTCATGCTCGTGTCCCTGGCGGGCAACCAGGCGACGTCGGTGCTCAACAGCTACCTGTTCGGCTCGTTGTCGACGGTGTCGACCACCGACCTGTGGTCGTTGGCCGTGCTCGTGGTGCTCCTCGTCGCGGCCGTGGTGGTGTTCGGCCGGGAGCTGTTCGTCGTCGCCATGGACCCGGACGTGGCGGCGGTGCAGGGCATCGACGTGCGCTGGATGAGCAGGCTCATCGCGGTGATGGCCGCGGTGACCGTCGTGGTCGGCATGCAGGTGGTGGGCCTGCTCATGGTCAGCGCGATGATGATCGTGCCGGTGGCGGCGGCCCAGCAGGTGACCCGGTCGTTCCGCAGCACGCTGGGCGTGGCGATCGTGATCGGGCTGGCCGCCGCCGTGGCGGGCCTGGTGATCTCGTTCAACGTCGACGTGCCGCCGGGGCCGACGATCGTGCTGCTGGCGCTGGCCACGTTCGGCCTGGTCGCAGGGCTGGCCGCCCCGCTGCGCCGGCGGGCCAGCCGGTCTGCGTGATGGTCTCGCGCCACTGAGGGGCGCGAGACGGCTGCGCAGGCGGCGCTCAGACCGGCGACCAGGTGTGGACCGGCTCGTTGGTGTGCATCCGGGCCACGTACTCCTGGGTCATCCGGCGCAGGGCCTCCCAGCGGTCCATCCCCGCCGCCTCGAACGCGTGCACCGCCTCGACCTGCCAGCGGGCCCCGTTGCGCCCCGTCGTCGCGCGCTGCTCGATGATCCCCAGCAGCCGCTCGCGGATGTCGTCCTGCACCCCCCAGTCACGCAGGCCCTCGTGGGCGTGGGGCAGCAGCCGGCGCACCACCAGCTCGCCGACCGGCACCTCACCCATCCCCGGCCAGTACACTGTGGCGTCGAGGCCGCGCATCGCGGCTGCGGAGAAGTTCTCGTCCGCGGCGCCGAAGGACATGCGCGACCAGACGGGGCGGTCCTCGCGGGCCAGTGAGCGCAGGGCGCCGAAGTAGAAGGCGCCGTTGGCGAGGATGTCGACGACGGTCGGTCCGGCGGGCAGCACGCGGTTCTCGACCCGCAGGTGCGGCACCCCGTCCACGACGTCGTACACCGGGCGGTTCCAGCGCCACACCGTGCCGTTGTGCAGGCGCAGCTCGTGCAGGCCGGGGGTGCGCCCCGCCTCGAGCACGGCCTGCGGGTCCTCGTCGTCGAGCACCGGCAGCAGGGCCGGGAAGTAGCGCAGGTTCTCCTCGAACAGGTCGAACACGCTGGTGATCCACCGCTCCCCGAACCACACCCGCGGGCGCACGCCCTGCGCCTTCATCTCCGCCGGCCGGGTGTCGGTGGCCTGCGTGAACAGCGCGATGCGCGTCTCGCGCCACAGCTCGCGCCCCAGGAAGTAGGGGGAGTTCGCGCCGAGGGCCACCTGGGCGGCGGCCAGGCACTGCGCGGCGTTCCAGGAGTCGGCGAACTCGTCGGGGCTCACCTGCAAGTGGAACTGGACGCTCGTGCAGGCCGCCTCCGGGGCGATCGAGTCCGAGAAGCAGTCCAGCGCCTCGTGCGCGCCCCGGATGTCGATGTGCAGGTCCTCGCCGCGGGCCAGCAGCATCTGCTGGTCGAGCAGGGCGTAGCGGGAGTTGCTGCTGATCGCCTCGGAGGTCATGTGCTCGGGCGTGAGCGTGGGCAGGATGCCGATCATCACCATGCCCGCGCCCTCGGTGTGCGCCCGCTCGTCGGCGACGTTCAACTGCTCGCGCACCTGCTGCTCGTACCGGGCGGCCCCGTCGCCGACCAGGCTCTGCGGCGGGATGTTGATCTCGAGGTTGAACCGGCCCAGCTCCTGGACGAACGCGGGGTTGTCGATGCGCGCCAGCACCTCGGCGTTGCGCAACGCCGGCCACCCGTCGGGGTCCACCAGGTTGAGCTCCACCTCCATCCCGGTGAGCGGCTGGTCGAAGTCGAAGCGCTCCTCGCGCAGCATCCGGGCCAGCACGTCGAGGCAGCGGTGCACCTTGTTGCGGTAGCGCTGCCGGTCCTCGCGCGTGAACGCGCGGGCCCCAACCTCTTCGCCCATGCCTGCAGGGTGCCGCAAAACCGCGGCCGGGTCGCGCGGTGCGCCGGGTCCGAGGGGTGCCAGCTCACACCGGCGTCGCCCGTCCCGCGGCTCCCGCCGTGGCGTGCACCGCTGCGAGCATCGCCCGCAGGAACACCGAATGCAGCGGCTCGGTGGCGCGCCGGGCCACGGCCGGTGGGTGCTCGGCGAGGATCGCCAGCGCCCGCGACAGCGCGTGGGGGCCAGCACCGTCGAGGGTGTCGACGAGCAGCTCGCCGAGCTTGCCGCGCTCGATGGCCATCGTCACCATCCGGTCGAACGTGTTGGCCGGCGTGAACACCCGCGCCTCCCGCGGCACCATCGAGTGCGCGCCCCAGTTGCAGCGCTCGTCGCAGACGCCGCACCCGAGGCACTTGGTGGGGTCGACGATCGCCCAGTTCTTGCGCAGCCCCAGTCCGCCGTTGGGCACGATCGTGATCGCGTCAGCGGGGCAGGCGTGGTAGCACTTCTTGCAGCCCCGGCACTTGCTGAGGTCGACGTGCGCGACCCAGTTGGAGCTGACGATCGCGCCGTGCAGGGCATGCCGGCGGATGGCCTGCATCATCCCGCAGCAGCAGCCGCAGCAGTTGCAGATGTACCCCACGCCGTGCTGGACGTTGTCGGCGGTCTGCGCCAGCCCGGCGGCCTTGGCCTCACGCAGGATCTCCAGCCCCTCCTCGTTGCTGATCGGCTCGGCGAGGCCGGCACGGACGAGGGCGTCCGCGCCGCCGCCGAACGTCAGGCAGGTGCGCGTCGGCGCGCCACACGCATGGCCCTGCAGCGCGGCGTGGGTTCGGCACGGGCACTCGGAGACCGCCACGCTGGTCGCCTCACCCACGATGTGCGTGGCGAGCTCCCAGTCGAGCACCTCGACCTGGGGATCCTCCGGCAGCGACTCCTCGCGCACCAGCGACCGGCCGATCTGGGTGCTGCCGGCGAACACCGCACGCGGGAGCTCCCCCGAGGGGTCGTACATGTACTGGTCGAACAGCTCGGCGAGCTGCTCGTTCGGAGCGTCCTCGCGCAGCCGCATGAACGTGAACTCGAAGAACCCGATGACGACCGGCGCGAGCGCGACATAGCGATCGCCGCGCTGCTCGAGGTCCACCACGAGGCCCTTGCGGGCCATCTCGGTGACCATCGCATCGAGCGAGTCGACGCCGATGCCGGTGCGCCTGGACAGGACGGGGAGGCTGCACAGGGTCGGCATCCGGGTGGCCAGCTCGGCCTCGTCCGGGGTGAACAGCAGGCGCAGGATCTGCTGGAACGCCGGGGAGTCCGGGGCACCGGTCGGCATCCGGTCCAGGCGCTGCTGGAGCCGGTGGTAGGTCAGGTCGGGATCGGCGAGCGTATGGCCCATGGCGGCCTCCGGGGGTAGGTCCTGCGCCCCATGCAACGCCCGGTGCCCCGCGCGCCGGCAGGGCCGAAGGTCACGCGACCCGGTCAGCGACCCGGGCCTGGGGGTGGTGCGACGACTCGGGACCTCGGTCCCTGCCAGCGCCCACGAGGCGGTGACAGGATCACCGCAGCCCCGCCGGACGGCGGGTGGAACGGAGGAACCATGGTCTCGATGAAGCGCGTCCTGGCAGTCACCGCGGTGACCGCCACCCTGGCGGCAGGAGCGCTGCCGGCGGCTGCGATCACAGGTGGGGAGCCGGACGGCGCGCGGCACCCGAACGTCGCACTGCTCATGTTCTACGCCGAGGACGGCGACACGAACGCCCGGTTCCGGTGCAGCGGCACCTTGGTCTCGCCGACCGTGGTCCTCACGGCCGCGCACTGCACCGAGGGCACCAAGGGCAAGACGTTCGTGACGTTCAAGTCCGAGATCGCCCAGGTGGCACCGAGCGGGCTGCCGCGCGCCGCCGACGACGCTGGGGACGGCACGTCGGACAACGGCTACCTTGGCACTGAGGGTGGGGGAAGCGCGAGCGACCAATTCTTCGCCTACGGCCAGTCATACACGCACGACCAGTACTCGGGCTTCACGGACTTGAGGAACTGGAACGACGTCGGCGTCGTCAAGCTGATGGCTCCTGTGCCGAACGTCACCCCGGCCAGGATCGCCCCGCTCAACTACCTGGACCGCTTCGCGCCGCCGACGCTGAGCAAGACGAGCTTCACGATGGTCGGCTACGGCACCGAGGTGCGCAAGCCCGACGCCGGGCCGCAGAAGCCGACCCCGATGAGCTACCCCCTGATCCGTCGCGTGACCACCTCGAACGGCCAGAAGCTGACCAGCCAGGTCGTGCAGATGAACGGCAACCCCGCGAACGTGCTGGCCGGCGGCGGCACGTGCTTCGGTGACTCCGGGGGCCCGTCGTTCCTGCCCGACGGCAAGGGCGGGCAGTACCTGACCACGGTCACCAGCTACGGCCTGACCGAGAACTGCCGCTACATCGGCGGCTACCAGCGGGTGGACATCAAGGTCGTCCAGGACTGGCTCGCCGGCTTCGGCGTCACGCCATAGCGCCCAGCCGAGCCGACTTCGGCGGCGTCCCCCGGGTGGGGGCGCCGCCGAGTTCGTGCGTCCGCCCGCAGCCGCGGCGTCCTGGTGGTCCCGGGTCCGGCGCTCAGACCGCGACCGCGACGAACCGCAGCCGGCAATAGTCGGCGACCCAGCCCTCGGGCTCGAGCAGCCCGAGGGCTGCCGCGTGCCCGTCGATCGCCTCGTGCAGGGCCTGGTGGCGCTCGGCGGGCACGGCTGCCCACGTGGTCGCCCTGAACTGTCGGGTCCAGTCCGCCGCGGAGGTCCCCTCAGGCAGCGGGGTGGGCCGCCGCCACCACGCGGCCTGCTCCACCCGGAAACCCACCGCCTCGAGCGCGCTGGCCTCCTCCCCCACGGTCGGGAAGTGGTTGCGGACGACGGGCGCGTCGTCGAGGCCGAGGTCGTGCAGCCCGTCGCGCAGCGCTGCATCGAGGGTGGCGATGTTCTGGGCCCCACCGAGCTCGGCGACGAAGCGGCCGCCCTCACGCAGCACGGCCCGCACGTTGCGCAGCACCGCGTCGTGGGGGGTCATCCAGTGCAGGGCCGCGTTGCTCAGGCAGGCGTCGAACGGCGTGACCGCCCCGAGCTCGGCCAGGCCGAACTCGGCGGCGTCGGCGGCGACGAACGCGATGTCGGGGTGCTCGGCGCGGGCCCGGGCGAGCATCGCGGGATCGGCGTCCAGGCCCACGACCAGCGCACCAGCGGCCGCGAGCGCCCCGGCGTGGCGGCCGGTGCCGCAGCCGAGGTCGAGGACCCGCTCCCCCGGCTGCACGTCGAGCAGGTCCAGCAGGGCGTCACCGTGCTGGGCGACGAACCCGAAGGTGTCGTCGTAGCGGCGGGCGTCCCACGGGTTGCGCGTCATGGCGCCATCGAACCACCCGTGCCGTCGAAGCAGGCGCCCGCGTCACCCGGCATCGGACCTGAGGGCGGGGCAACGATAGGTCCCTAGGCACCGGAGGCGATCATGCTCAGCTACCTCGTGGACATGGGGCGGGTGGGGCAGTACCTGCGCGTCGGCGAGCGCGCGCGGGAGGCGCTGATCGGGCCGCGTGAGGACCTGCGCTTCCTCGCCCAGGTGCGACGGGGCCTCCTGCCGCTGCCCTTCGATCGGCCAGCGCAGGCCGATCCGTTCCCACCTGCCGCGCCGAACCCCAATCCCGGGCCCGCTGGCCGGAAGGTCGCCGTGGTTGCCACGGGCGGCAGCGGGGCGCTGGCCAGCGTGGTGGGGGTCGTCAGGGCCCTCGAGGAGGCCGGCGCCAGTCCAGCGGGCTACGGGGTGTGCTCGGGCTCGGCCTTCTTCGGGATCCCGCTGGCCGCGGGGATCCCCCCGGACGAGCTGGCCCACACCCTGACCGGGCTGCGGCCGTCGGACTACCTGGACCCGGACTGGTTCGCGCTGGCGCGAGCTCCCCTGACGCTGGGCCGCGGGTGGGAT
Organism: Candidatus Nanopelagicales bacterium; assembly: GCA_036375875.1. GTDB lineage: Bacteria > Actinomycetota > Actinomycetes > S36-B12 > CAIYMF01 > Prado023. Next base: position 808 of record DASVBK010000023.1, on the reverse strand, counting down.
GGCCTCGTTCGCGGGGACGCGCTCGAGGCGACGATGCGCCGCATCATCGGCGACGTCACGCTCGGCCAGCTCGCGACACCGGTCTGGTTCCCGATGTGGAACATCGAGGCCAACCGGCTGGAGTACTTCGGCAGCGCCTCCCACCCCGACCTCCCGGCCGCCGCGGCCGTGCGGATGGCCGTCTCCCTGCCGATCGCCGTCCAACCGGTGCGCTTCGAGGACGGCTGGTGGATGGACGGCGGCATCGTCGACATCCTGCCGGCGGCCCCGTTCCTCGTACCGGGCGCCTGGGACGTGGCCGTCGTCGTCAACGGGTTCTACGGCGAGGGGTTCGAGCCGGACCACGAGCCTCACTGGCGCGACTCGGTGCTGAGCATCCTGCGCGTGGCGAGCCAGACCCGGCTCATGCACCACGTCGAGCTCACCCGGCGGGCGATCGCCGACCTGCGCCGGGTCGTCCCGGACGTCATCGAGCTCACGCCCGTGGACTACTCGAGGGTCCACGGTGCCGGCCTGTACGGGGAGTTCCTGGACAACCGGAGCTGGCCGGACCACATGCGCGCCGGCTACGACAGCGCCTCTGCAGCGCTCGCACGCTGGAGCTCGAGCCGCCCGTCGGGGTCGCCGCCCTAGGCGCGGGACTTGCGTCCCTTGCCCAGCCAGCGCGGTTGGGCAAGATGGAAGCACCCATCCGGCCCAGGAGGTTTCAGATGAAGGCAGCCCCCGGCGATCGCATCGTCGTGGCGAGCACCCATGTCGGCGAGCACGCACGTGACGGCGAGATCCTCGAGGTGCGCGGCACCGATGG
>DASVBK010000015.1:0-4501 GCA_036375875.1 Candidatus Nanopelagicales bacterium | reverse complement strand
GCGGCGGGCGCTGGTCGCGTCACGTTCGCAGCGAGGCTGGCGGGTCGTGGCGTCGTGGTGGTCGACCACGGCGAGCTGCGGACCACCTACGAGCCCGTCGAGGCGATCGTGCTGCCCGGGCAGCACGTGCGGCGCGGCGCGGTGCTCGGGGTGGTGGCACCGGGCACCGGCCACTGCGGCACGGGCCAGTGCCTGCACCTGGGCCTCAAGCGAGGTCGGGTCTACCTGGACCCGATGCTGCTCTTCGGCAGCCCACGGGCGCTGCTGCGACCGTGGTAGCCCGGCTACTCGTCCTCGAGGGCGCCGAACCGGGTCCTCATCGCCATCATCGCCTTGGTGTGGAGCTGGCAGATGCGGCTCTCCGTGACGGCGAGCACCAGGCCGATCTCCGCCAGTGTGAGGCCCTCGTAGTAGTAGAGGGTCACCACGATCTGCTCCCGCTCGGGGAGGGTGTGGATGACGCGGGCGAGCAGGGTCCGGGTCTCCTCGTCGTCGAGGGCATCACCGGGGGCGGCGGAGCGGTCGTCCTCGAGCCGCTCCCCCAGGGTGGCGCCCTCCGACCGGTCCGACGAGGCGAGCATCTCGTCGAGGGCCGCCACGTGGACGAACGACACCTGGCTGAACACCTTGCGCAGCTCGGGCACGTCGAGGCCGAGCTCGTCGGCGATCTCCTGCTCGGAGGGGGTGCGCTGCAGCCGCGCCTCGAGCACGGCGATGGCGCGCTCCACGTCGCGCGCCTTGGTCCGGACCGACCGTGGGATCCAGTCGATGGAGCGCAGCTCGTCGATGATCGCGCCGCGGATCCGGTTGATGGCGTAGGTCTCGAACTTGATGGCGCGGCCGGGGTCGTACTTGTCGATGGCGTCGATGAGGCCGAACACCCCGTAGGACACCAGGTCGCCCTGCTCGACGCTGGCGGGCAGGCCCACGCCGACGCGACCCGCCACGTAGCGCACGAGGGGCGCGTACTGGAGGATCAGCTGCTCGCGGCGGCCGGCGTCGCCGGTGCGCTTGTACTCCGCCCAGAGCTGGGCCAGGGCGACATCGGCCTCGGGAAGTTCGGCCACGGCGTCGTCGGGATCGATGAGATCGTCGGACTGGCCACCGTCCGGGACCGCCGCCACGCTTCGGCCAGGCGGCTCGTCGGCTGCCACGTCAGGCGCGAGGGTGGGCCTGCTCATAGCTGCTCCTCAGGCGCTCGATCGAGACGTGGGTGTAGATCTGGGTCGTGCCGAGACTAGCGTGGCCGAGCACCTCCTGGACGGAACGCAGATCCGCGCCGCCCTCGAGCAGGTGCGTGGCCATCGAGTGCCGCAGCCCGTGCGGGCCGAGGTCCGGCGCGTCGGGCACGTGACGTAGCAGGACATGGACGACCCGACGCACGACGCGCACGTCGACCCGGGCTCCCCGCGCCCCGAGCAGGAGGGCCTCACCGCTGGCCGGACCGGTGAGGGCCGGTCGGCCCCGCTCCAGCCACGCGCCGAGCGCCCGGGCGGCCGGGACGCCGAAGGGCACCATGCGTTCGCGCCCGCCCTTCCCGAGCACGCGCACGGTGCAGCGCTCCCAGTCGAGGTCGCCCCGATCGAGGCCGACGAGCTCCGAGACACGGATCCCGGTGGCGTAGAGCAGTTCCAGGATGGCGAGGTCGCGCAGGTGCACCGGATCGTCATCGTCGGCCCGGATCGCAGCGACCTCGAGCAGCGAGGCAGCCTGACCCGCGCGCAGCACGTCGGGCAGGTCCCGTCGCGGGCTGGGGGCGGCCAGGCGGGCCGCCGGGTCACTGCCGAGCAGGCCCTGGCTGACCGCCCACGCGGTGAACGCCCGGACCGACGCGGCCCGTCGGGCGACGGTGCGGCGGGCGACCGGGCGGGGACTCGACGGACCGGCCATCGACCCCAGCCAGGCGCGCAGCAGCGCGAGGTCCACACCGTCCAACAGGGACTCCCCGGACTCCGCTGCGAAGCGCAGCAGCGCCCGCACGTCACCGACGTACGCCCGGACGGTGTGCTCGCTGCAGCCACGGGCGTGCCGCAGGTGGCCCTCGAAGCCCGCCAGCGGCTCCGCGAGCCCGGGCGGGAGCGTCGCCTCCGGCGGCGACGCAGGTGCGCCCAGCACAGCTGACATGGGTCCATGCTGCCCCAGGGATCAGTCGCATCGGCGCCAACCTGCCGCGCCGCGGCGGACGAGTCCGGCCAGCTCGAGCAGGCCCAGCTCGGCCAGACAGGCGGCGGCGGGCAGCTCGGCGCGCGCCGCGAGCTCGTCGACCTGCCGGCCGCCTCGGCGCGGCAGCGCCGCCAGCACCGCCCGCGAGCTGGCGGCCAGGCCCACCGCAGCGTCCTGCCCGCTGCCCCCCGGCGAGAAGGCCCCCGTGGCCACGCCGGGACCCGCGAGGTCGGCAGCCCCGGGCCGCTCGAGCAGCACGGCCACCACCTCCTCGGCGCTGCAGACCGTGCGGGCGACCTCGTCGTGCAGCAGGCGATTGGTGCCCGAACTGGCCATCGCGGTGATCGGCCCCGGCACAGCCATGAGCGGGCGGTCGAGGGCCAGCGCCCGGTTCGCCGTGGCCAGTGCCCCGCTGCGCCGCGCGGCCTCGACGACGACGGTGCCCCTGGTCAGGCCGGCGATGATGCGGTTGCGGGCCAGGAAGCGGTGCTTGAGCGGTGCGCTGCCCGGCGGGAGCTCGGTGACGACAGCCCCGTGGTCGGCGATGCGGCAGAGCAGGGACTCGTGGGCCCTGGGATAGGCCTGGTCGATGCCGCAGGCCAGTACGGCCACCGTGGGTCCGCCGACGCCGAGCGCCGCACGGTGGGCGGCAGCGTCGATGCCGAAGGCGGCACCGGACACGACGCTCCACCCCAGCTCGGCCAAGCCCTGCACGAGCTGGGCGGTGGCCCGCTCGCCGTACGCGGTGCAGGCGCGGGAGCCGACCACTGCCACGGAGCGCAGGGCTGCCACCCGCAGGTCCAGGCCACCTCGGACCCACAGCGCCAACGGCGGCTCGGGCAGGTCGCTGAGGTGGTTGGGCCATTCCGCGTCGCCGGGGACGACCACCCGCACCCCCCGAGCCCGCATCGCGGCGAGCATGTCCGGCACGTCGTCGGGGCCCAACCGACCGGCGACGGGCTGGGAGCCGGCCCGGGCGCTCGGCGCTGACCCCGCGCCACGCAGCACCTCGTGCAGCACGTGCCCGGCGCCGAGCTCGGCCACCCGCTCGGCCACCCCCGCCGTGCCGGGCTCGACCAGGCACGCCAGGGCGATCCGGGCTGTGCGCTCATCCATCGAGGCCCCCGGCGCTGCGCAGGGTCAGGGCGTGCCCGACCTCGGTGAGCCCCGGTCGGGGCACCCCGGCCAGGTCGCTCACGCTCCAGGCCACGCGGATGGCGCGGTCGGCGCCGCGAGCGCTGAGCCGGCCCGTGGCCACCGCGCGGCCCAGCAGCGCCACCGCCTCGCCGGTTGGGGCCAGCTCGGTGCGCAGCAGTGACCCCGGGTACGCGGCGTTGACCCCCAGGGCGAGGCGCAGCCGCCGTGCCCGCTGGTGCCCGCGCTCGCGAGCCTCGTCGATGCGGCCGCGCACCTCGGCCGAGGTGGCCGGGACGGCGTCGAGGGCCCAGAGATCGCGCCCGGGCGGCCCCAGGGTGAGGCGCACGTCGACCCGGTCCATGAGCGGCCCCGAGAGCTTGGCGAGGTACCGGCGGCGTTCGGCGGCGCCGCAGCGGCAGGCCTCCCCCGTCCCATCCCCGAAGCCGCAGGGGCATGGGTTGGCGGCCAGCACCAGCTGGAACCGAGCGGGCATCCGCGCGGTGAACCCCGCCCGGGCGATGGTGACCTCACCGGACTCCAGGGGTTGACGCAGCGCCTCCAGGCATGCGCTGCCGAACTCCGCGGCCTCGTCCAGGAACAGGACGCCGGCGTGGGCCAGGGTGGCGGCTCCGGGCGAGGGCTGGCCGCCGCGCCCGCCTCCCACGAGCGCGGCCACGGTGGCCGTGTGGTGCGGCGCCTGGAACGGCGGCCGTCGGACCAGGCCGGGCACGTCGGCCACGACCGACCTGATCGCCGTGACCGTCAGGGCGTCGTCGTCGGTGAGGTCCGGCATGATCGTGGGCAGGCGCTCGGCCAACAAGGTCTTGCCGACCCCGGGGCGACCGATCATGGCCACGTGGTGGGCACCGACCGCCGCGACCTCGAGCGCTGCCACCGCCTCTGCCTGCCCCCGCACGTCGGCGAGGTCGGGCACGTGGCCGCCGTTCGCCGTGCTCCCTGCTGCCGAGGCACCACCAGCTCGCTCGGTCGGATCCTGCCCGCCCGCGGCCTCCGCCGCCCCGGTGAGCACCCGACCCCAGTGCCGCAGCGAGTCCACCCCGGTGACCTGCAGCCCGGGCACGACGCCCGCCTCAGGGGCGTTGCGGGCCGCGACGACCAGGCGATCGAAGCCGCAGCGCACCGTGCCCACGCCGGCGACGACGGCGCCGCGCACGGGTCGCACCTGCCCGTCCAAGCCCAG